>NZ_JBVJLI010000010.1:0-214122 GCF_055584805.1 Pseudomonas sp. NPDC090752
AGGCGAAAACCGCGTCCAAGCCTCAAATGTGTAAACCATGTCCCCGGTTTACTATGTAAACGATGTCTCCGGTCGTACACCCGCGAAGAGGCCGGATCAGGCAATAAAGAATCAGGCGTAAAAATCAACCGCACTGTCGCCAATTACCACCTGTTGCTCATCAGGCCGGGCAGCATCGGCAACCTCCCCCTGCCCCCCCCCACCGCCACTCTGCGCCCGCCGCGCTGCCACCCCGGACAACTGCGAGCCCTCCTGCTGAGCCTGCTGCTGTTGCTGCCCACGCGACTGGTCCGCCACGTTGACATCCGGCTGTGCCAGCCCCTGCTGGGCAAACAGTTCACGCAGGCGATGCATCTGGCTGTCCAGCGCATCACGCACACCCGCGTGACCGCTGATGAACGTCACCTGGGTGGCTTGGTCCGCCGCCACATTGACGCGAATGTCCAGGCGCCCAAGTTCAGCCGGCTCCAGCTGGATATCCGCCGACTTGAGGTTTTGGCTGGACAGGTACATGACCCGATTGACCAGGCCTTCGGTCCAGGCGCTCTGGTTCATCGGCAGGGGCTGGTGCAGTGGGCTACTGCTCACGGGCACGGCATTGGCGGTCTTCGCCGTAGCAGCCTGGGTCAGGCTGGCCAGGCGGTTGGCGAAGTCATCGATACGCGTATCGCTACTTGCCTGCTTGGTGTCTTTCAGGCCGTCTTCAAGCAATGCGCCAAATGCCTTGTCGCCGGTCTCGGATTGCCCGGCCTCGGCATCGACCTGTTCCATCAAGGTCGCCAACGGATTGACGGCCGGTTGACCATCGTCGGGCTGGGGTTGGGCAGCATGGGTAGAGGTGGTGCCTTTGGCCTGGGCGCTTTGCTCCAGCGCCAAGCGCAAGGTCGGCAAATTGGCCAGCGGGTCGGCGTCGGGATCGAAGGCCTCGACTGCCGGATCCTCCGGCAATGGCTCGGAGATGTTCGTTGGCGGCTGCTGGACAGCAGCCTGCAGCACCGGCGCCACCGCTTCGGCCTGGGCTTGCAGCAGTTGCGCCCCCGGCTGCGCATCGGTCACCTGACCGGCTACCAGGCTGGCATCCAACGAACTCGAATCACTGCTCGCCGCATCGCTATTGGCTTGTACCTGATCGTCGGCTGGCAACTTGTTGCCGTCATCGGCAACCGCCGGTTTCTCGGCAGTGTCTTTTTTGCCGCCCTGGGCGTGCTCCGGCTTGTCCTTGGGCTTGGCCTGGGCGACTTTGTCATCGCGTACCGGCACCTTGTCACGGGCCTGGCTGGTCATGACCTGATCGAAGCCGCCGCCCTGCACGCCCGCCCCTTGCGACGGTTTATCCGCCATCGAGACACCCGCGCGCGACGGCTTGCTCAGGGTGTTGGCTTGCAACAAAGGATTGGGTGCGACAGGCATTGATGGGTCTCCGCGCCAGAAACAAAGGTATCGTCTGGACACAGACAGGCAAAAGTCGCGCCAATTGGCAGATCAGCCTGCGGAAACCCGCTCGCGTTCACCCCGGTAGAAACGCTGCACCTCCAGATACTCCTGGTCGATGCGGTTGACCAGGTCTTCGATGCCATACAGCGGCCGCTCCTTGACCCGCTCCTCCAGCTGATGGCACAGCTGGGCAAGGCCGACAGCCCCCATGTTGCTGCTGCTGCCCTTGAAGCTGTGCGCAGCCATGCCCAGCTCGTCGGCATTACGGGCGCCGTGCAACTGGCTCAAGCGCCGCTCGGAGTCTTCCAGAAAGGTCTCCAGCAGCTGCAAATAGCCATCTTCCATGACCTCCTGCAGGTCACTGAGCACTTTGTGGTCAATATGCTTGTCAGTCACTTGCTCACTCCTTGATCAAGCCAGATTATGCCTCAGCCGCCAAACAGCTCACCAATCGAACTGTACCCAAGCGCAACGGCCGCCTTCTCGCCACCCGGCGTCACTGCCGAGGCGCCTTACCAGATGCAGGCCGCGACCACTCAAACCCTGCTCGCTGGCCGGTCTCGCCAGCACACGCTGCACGTCGAATCCCGCACCACTGTCGCGGACCTCGATCATCAGACGCCCACCTGCGGCCAGCGGTTCCACGTTCAAATCGATACGCACAAAACCTTCGACCAAAGCAGCCAGACGCCGGGCGCGCTCCTGATAATAGTCGGCAAACCCGTGCACATCACGCTTGAGCCGCGAATCCAGGCCCAGCACGCCATGTTCCAGGGCGTTTGAATACAACTCGCTGAGTACGCTGTGCAGGGCGCCGGTACGTGGACGCAGGCCATGAATTTCCTGCAACAACTGCACCAGGTACGGCACCGGATTGAAGCGCTTGAGGCTTTCGCTGCGCAGCTCGAACCCTAGCGACCAGTCCAGCGGGCTGGAGCGCCCACTGTCAGAGTAGATGGTCGGCGCGGGCACTCGCTCCTGGGCGGTAAACATGCGGATGTCGCACAGGCTGATATCATCCCGGGGGCTGCCGCCAAAACGCTCCAATGCCAGCATCACTTCGTCGAACAACTGCACCGGATCGCGATTGGCAGCCAGCACAGCACGCAGACGCTCGACGCCGAACAAGCATTCCTGCTCGTCCGCCGTGTCTACCACGCCATCGGACAGCAGCAACAACCGCTCGCCCGCCGCCATTGGCAGTACCTCGGTACTGTCGTCGAAGCGTTCCGCCGCGAGAATGCCCAATGGCAGATGACGCGAAGGCAGGCTCGACAGCACTTCGCCGCCCGCCGAAAGCCGGTAACCGTCCGGCATGCCGCCATTCCATATCTCCACCGTACCGCGCTGCACACTCAGGCTGAGCAGTTGCGCGCAGCAGAACATGTCCACCGGCAGGATGCGTTTGAGCTTGGCATTCATCTCGCGCAACATTTGCGCCAGGCCATGGCCCTTGGCCGTCATGCCATAGAACACTTCCGCCAGAGGCATGGCGCCGACTGCGGCGGGCAGCCCATGGCCCGTGAAATCTCCGAGCAGTACATGCATGTCGCCTGACGGGGTGAAGGCTGCCAGCAGCAGGTCACCGTTGAACAGGGCGTAGGGCGATTGCAGGTAACGAATATTGGGCGCCGTGATGCAGCCGGAATGGGCAACCTTGTCAAACACCGCCTTGGCCACCCGCTGCTCGTTCAGCAAGTGGTGATGGTGCCGGGTGATCAGGTCACGCTGCGCCAGCACGGTCGCCTGCAGCCGCCGCAGACGGTCCATGGCTCGGATCTTGGCGCCGAGTATCACCGCGCTGTACGGCTTGGCCATGAAATCGTCGCCACCGGCCTCCAGGCAACGCACCAAAGCATCCTCCTCGTTGAGCGACGTGAGAAAGATGATCGGTACCAGCGCTTCGCCAGCCAGCACCTTGATCTGCCGCGCCGCCTCGAAACCGTCCATCACCGGCATCAAGGCATCGAGCAGTACCAGTTGCGGACGCTTTTCGGCGAACAGCGCCACCGCCTGCTCGCCGTTTTCCGCCGTGTACACGTGATGCCCCTGGCGCCGGACGATTTGCGCCAGCAACAGGCGATCCGTGGCCCCATCTTCGGCCACCAGTACGGTCAGCGGCTGATCAGCCGGCATCTGGGCGCTCAACTGATATCGAACAGTTTTTCGAAATTGGAGATCGCCAGGATCTTGCGCACGTCGGAGCTGGCATGCACCACACGCACGTCCGATTCGTCGCCGCCGGCGTGATCGCGCAACAACAGCAACATGCCCAACGCCGAACTGTCCAGGTAAGTGGTGTCTTTCAGGTCGACGACCACCGAGTCGGGCTTTGCCATCTGACGTTCGTAGGCATCGCGAAACTCCTGATGCTTGCCGAAATCGAAGCGCCCCTTGATCTTGATCGTGAGCTTTTTCCCGTCCTGCGAAAAATCAGTCTCGACTGCCATGCTAGCGATTCCTTCGATGATGGCGAATGCAACTCTTCAAGGTTTAGCAGGCGGTGGGAGCCGCTGCAAGCTAGAGATGCCCCTGCCGGGGCAAGCGCTGCGACAGCTCGTCGAGCAAGCGCTGTTCGCGCTTGTCTTCCGCCCGCCGCGCCTCGTCCATGTAGCGCTGCACCAGCTTGCGCAGCCCCTCCACGCGGGCATAGGCCTGCTGCCAGGTGCCACGGGCATTGTTCAGGTTGTTCTGGTGCCAGGTCAGGCTCTGGCGCTGCTGGGTCATGGCCGTTTCCAGCTGCCCCAGAAAGCGCTGGTAATTGACCAGCCAGCTGCCGTTGACGCCCTGGCCACCGCGGTTAATCCACTGCGCCTGGTACCCCTCGCGAAAGGATTCAAGCTCCGCCAGCTTGGCCTGGGCCTGTGCCACCAGCTGCTGGAAATGCCCAAGCCGCTGCGCTGCCTTGCGCTCAGCCTCTTCGGCCATGTTCACCACGGGCGCCAGGCGCGCGGCACGGCTGGGTAAGCTCATGGCTTATCAGCCGTTGGCCGGCGGCATGAACACTGCCCCCAGCTGCTGACGGCTCTGACCCATGCCAACATTTTCGTCCAGCCCCTGGCGCAGGAAGTCCACCAGTTTAGGCTGCAGGGCAATGGCCAGGTCGGTTTCCGGGTCACCACCGGCCACGTATGCGCCGACGCTGATCAGATCGCGGCTCTGCGACAAGCGCGACCACAGCTGTTTGAACTTCTGCGCCTGACGCAGGTGGTCGGCATCCACAACCTGCGGCATGACCCGGCTGATCGAGGCCTCGATGTCGATGGCCGGGTAATGGCCTTCTTCAGCCAGGCGCCGAGACAATACGAAGTGGCCGTCGAGCACGCCGCGCGCCGAGTCGGCGATTGGGTCCTGCTGGTCGTCGCCCTCGGACAGTACCGTATAGAACGCGGTGATCGAGCCGCCACCCGCTTCGCCATTGCCGGCACGCTCGACCAGCTTGGGCAGCTTGGCGAACACCGACGGCGGGTAGCCACGGGTGGCAGGCGGTTCACCGATGGCCAGGGCGATTTCCCGCTGGGCCTGGGCGAAACGGGTCAGCGAGTCCATCAGCAGCAGGACGTTCTTGCCCTTGTCGCGGAAATATTCAGCGATGCGCGTGCAATACATGGCCGCGCGCAACCGCATCAACGGGGCATCGTCAGCCGGCGATGCAACTACCACCGAGCGTTTGAGGCCCTCCTCACCGAGAATGTGCTCGATGAACTCCTTTACCTCGCGGCCCCGCTCGCCGATCAGGCCGACCACGATGATCTCGGCCTCGGTGAAGCGGGTCATCATGCCCAGCAGCACCGACTTACCCACACCGGTACCGGCGAACAGGCCCAGGCGCTGGCCACGGCCTACCGTGAGCAGGCCGTTGATGCTGCGGATGCCCACGTCCAGTGGTTGGCTGATCGGATCACGGTTGAGCGGGTTGATGATTGGACCGTCCATCGGCACCCAGTCCTCGGCCTTCATCCCGCCCTTGCCGTCCAGGGCACGGCCGGCGCCGTCCAGCACCCGGCCGAGCATGCTCATGCCCATCGGCAGGCGGCCGCTGTCGTCCAGCGGCACCACCCGCGCGCCCGGCGCGATGCCGGCGATGCTGCCGACCGGCATGAGGAATACCTTGCTGCCGGCAAAGCCCATGACTTCGGCCTCGACCTGCACCGGGTGGTAGGTGTCGTCATTGATCACCAGGCAGCGCGCGCCCACGGCGGCGCGCAGGCCTTCGGCCTCCAGAGTGAGGCCAACCATACGCAGCAGGCGGCCTTCGACCACCGGCTGCACCGGCAGCTCGATGGCCTCGGCGTAGCCGCCCAGGCGCTTGCCAAAACTGGTCCGTTCAAGGCGCATCGGTGGCGCCCAGTTCGATCGACATATCCGGCGCTGCCGGGTGCAGGCCCTGGTCGTGCAGCTGGTCGAACAGCTGGGCCACGGCCTTTTCGATACGGGTTTCCATGGTCGCGTCAATGCGACTGTGCGCGGTCTCAATGCGGCAACCGCCCGGCAACAGAGCGTCATCTTCGAGCAACTTCCAGCTTTCCTCATGACGTTCGCGCAAGGCCTTGGCCAGCTCGAAATCCTGCGGATTGAGATGAATGCGGATGTTGTCCGCGCCCATCGGCAGCAGCTTCAAGGCTTCACGCAGCACCTGGGTGATCTGGCTGGAATCGCTGCGCAGCTCGCGGCCAATGACCTGGCGGGCCATGTGCGCGACTAGGTGCACGACGGTTTTCTCGATCTGCGCGTCCTGCTCGGCGATCGGCTCGAGCAGGTGCGCCATCACTTGCTCCAGGCCGGCCAGCTTGGCGTTGAGCGCTTCCTCGGCCTCCTGGCGCACCTTCAGCTGGGTGCTATGGAAGCCCTCGCGCTCTCCGGTGGCGAAGCCTTCGTTGTAGGCTTCCTGACGGATCGCTTCGAGCTCTTCGAGGGTCAGCGGCTGGACTTCCTCCAGCGGCACTTCCTCGACTTCTTCCTCGATGACCTCGGGCTCAGGCTCCGGCTCCGGCTCCGGCTCCGGTTCCGGGTCGAAGCTGGGCAATGCCCAGACATCGACGCCTTCCAGGTCACGGGCACGAATCAGGTCGCTGGGGTGGTGTTCTTTGCTGGACATGTTTTCAGTACTCGACAACGACCGATACAGTCTCTGTGGGAGCGGGCTTGCCCCGCGAACACCGGCGAAGCCGGTGCCATACCCTGCTTCGCGGGGCAAGCCCGCTCCCACAGAGATGAATGCTGCCTACGGAGTTAGATCATTTCCTCGGCACCCTTGCCACCGAGCACGATCTCGCCGGCCTCGGCCATGCGTCGGGCGATGGTGAGGATTTCCTTCTGCGCCGTTTCCACGTCGCTCACGCGCACCGGGCCTTTGGCTTCCAGATCGTCACGCAGCAGCTCGGACGCACGCTTGGACATGTTCTTGAAGATCTTGTCCTTGACCCGCTCGTCGGCGCCCTTGAGCGACACCACCAGCACATCGGAGGACACTTCGCGCAGCAACGCCTGGATACCGCGGTCGTCGACATCGGCCAGGTTGTTGAAAACGAACATCAGGTCTTCGATCTGCTCCGACAGGTCGTTGTCGATCTCGCGGATCGAGTCCATCAGCGCACCTTCCACGGAGCTGTCGAGGAAGTTCATGATGTCGGCGGCACGCTTGATGCCACCCAGGGTAGTGCGCGCGGCATTGGAGTTGCCCGAGAACTGCTTCTCGAGGATTTGGTTCAGTTCCTTCAGCGCCGCCGGCTGCACGGTGTTGAGCGAAGACACGCGCAGGATGATGTCCAGGCGTACCTTGTGGTCGAAATTGCTCAGCACTTCACCAGCCTGGTCGGGGTCGAGGTAGGCAACCACGATGGCCTGGATCTGCGGGTGCTCGAAGCGGATGACGTCGGCCACGGCACGCGGCTCCATCCACTTGAGGCTGTCCAGGCCGCTGGTGTTGCCACCGAGCAGGATGCGGTCGATCAGGCCGTTGGCCTTGTCCTCGCCGAGGGCCTGGTTGAGCATCTTGCGGATATAGCCGTCGGAGCCCACGCCCAGGCTGGTCTGGTCGCCGACGATCTCGACGAACTCGCTCATCACCTGCTGCACCTGCTCGCGGTGCACGGTGCCCATCTGCGCCATGGCCACGCCGACCCGCTGCACTTCTTTCGGGCCCATGTGGCGCAGCACCTGGGCAGCATCGGTCTCACCCAGCGAGAGCAGGAGGATCGCCGCCTTGTCGGTGCGGCTCAGCTTGGCGGTAACGGCTCGGTTGTCACTCATCGGCGTTGATCCACTCTTTCACGACCTGGGCCACACGGCCTGGATCTTCGGCCACCAGGCCTTTGATTGCGTTGAGCTGTGCCTCGTAACCCTCGCTTGGGCTTGGCAACAGAATGCTTGTCGGGCCACCCAGACTGACGCGGTCATTGGCCAGTTCGCCATCCAGACCGATCATCCCGCCCAGCTCCATGTCGCTGTCCGTCGCAGCAGCTTGCTTGCCGCCGCCAGTGATGTTGTTGAGTACCGGGCGCAGCACGCCGAACACCAGCACCAGGATGAACACCACGCCCAGCACTTGCTTGACGATGTCCCAGAACCACGGCTGCTGATAGAACGCGATGTCGGCGATCTCTTCGCCACGGTCGGCGGCGAACGGTACGTTGATCACCGTCACGCTGTCGCCACGGCTGGCATCGAAGCCCACCGCGTCCTGCACCAGGCGGGTAAAACGCGCCAGGTCTTCGGCAGCCCAGGGTGCGCGGGTGGCCTCGCCGCTGGCGTCGAGCTTGACCTGGTCATCGACCACGACCGCCACCGACAGGCGGCTCAGACGACCCTGCTGTTGGCGGGTGTGGCTGATCGAACGGTCCAGCTCGAAGTTCTTGGTGGTTTGCACACGCTTGTCAGCCGGGTACGGTGCCAGCATCGGCTGACCGGTGGCCGGGTCCATGATCTGCTGGCCGTTGGCATCCACCAGCGGCTGCCCGGGTTGAATGGCACCAGCAGCCGGCGCGGCGGTGGTGGCATTTTCCGGCGCCGAAGCGCCGGCCGGTGGCTGGTTGCTCAGCGCACCGGGCACGCCTTGCGGGCCCGAGCTGCTGGAACGTTGCTCATTGACCGCCTGCTCGCTGCGCAGCGCCCCCTGGTCCGGGTTGAACTGCTCGGACGTGGATTCGGTCGCGCTGAAGTCGAGGTCGGCGGAAACTTCTGCCTTGTAACGGTCGTTGCCTAGCACCGGCTGCAGAATGTTGTGCACGCGCTGGGTGAGCATGCTCTCCATGCGGCGGCTGTAGTCGAACTGCTTGCCGGCCATGGTCAGCGCGGTGTCCTGCAACTGCTCGGAGAGCAGGTTGCCTTTCTGGTCGACCACGGTGACTTGCGATTTGTCCAACTCAGGGACGCTGGTAGCGACCAGGTTGACGATGGCCATCACCTGCCCGGCTTCCAGGGCGCGGCCTGGGTACAGCTCGACCAGTACGGAAGCACTTGGCTTGCGCTCGTCACGCACGAACACCGAGCTTTTCGGGATTGCCAGGTGCACGCGCGCAGCCTTGACGTTGTTCAGGCTCGAGACGGTACGGGCCAGTTCGCCTTCGAGGCTGCGGCGATAACGGGTGGCTTCCATGAACTGGCTTGTGCCCAGGCCTTGCTCCTTGTCGAGCAGCTCGAAGCCGACGTTGCCGTCACTCGGCGCCACGCCCGCGGCCGC
The DNA here is from genome assembly GCF_055584805.1 of Pseudomonas sp. NPDC090752. Taxonomy (NCBI): domain Bacteria; kingdom Pseudomonadati; phylum Pseudomonadota; class Gammaproteobacteria; order Pseudomonadales; family Pseudomonadaceae; genus Pseudomonas; species Pseudomonas sp. NPDC090752. Next base: position 9,116 of record NZ_JBVJLI010000010.1, read on the forward strand.
CAGCTTCAGGCGCGCCCGAGAGAGGTCGTCGGCCTTGACCAGCAGAGCACCGGAGTTGGGCTCGACATTGTAGGGAATGTCCGCAGCGGCCAGGGTATCCATGACCTGCTTGGTGTCCATGCCAGCCAGGCTGCCATACAGCGGACGGTAGTCCGGCTGCTGCGACCACAGCACCACGGCGAAGCCGATCGCCACGCTCGCGGCCAACCCGACCAGCAGGCCGACCTGACGCAGCATGGGCATCTGCGAGATGTTTTCCAGAAACGCCATGCCGAACAGCGGCGGCTTGGACGCTGGCGGGCCACTCTTGGCGGGTGCGTTATCGACGACTGCTTCAGCCATGACTTACTTCCGTCCTCAAACCGGCATCTGCATGATGTCCTGGTACGCCTGGACCAGCTTGTTGCGTACCTGGGTCAGCGCTTGCATGGACACACTGGCTTTCTGCGAGGCAATCATCACGTCGGTCAGGTCGACACCGCTCTTGCCGATCTCGAAGGCATTGGCGAGCTGGGTCGACGCCTGCTGGGTTTCGTGCACCTTGCCGATGGCCTGGCCGAGCATGTCGGCAAAGCTGCTTTGGCCTGGGGCCAGCTCAGGCGCAGCAGCGGCTTTGGGCAACGACATGGCATCGGCCTGCATGGCCCGCATGTCCAGCATCAGACGGTTGAATTCAACACCTTGGCTCATGAACTTCTCTCTCCGGCGGCCGCATTTTTTTGACACTCATGCGGCGGATAGCCCAGAACTAGCAACAAGAGTGCCAGCCCGCTCCGTGCACCATTAATTTGCTGGATCAGCCGTACAGGCTGGCTTCCACATCGAGCCCGGCATCGCGCATCTGCGCCAGCTTGTAGCGCAGGGTGCGGGGGCTGATGCCCAGACGTTCGGCTGCCTCTTTGCGTCGACCGCGCTCGGCGCGCAGGGTGTCGATGATCATCTGGAACTCGTGGCGGCGCAGGTCGTCGCCCAGGCCACTGGAATCGCCAGCCTGCTCGACGACAACTGGCACTACTGCCGACAAGGGAATGACGCCCGCCAGACAAAAATCCGCCGCTTCGATCACACCGCCCTGCTGCAGGATCAGCGCCCGCTGCAGGGCGTTGTCCAGTTCACGCACGTTACCCGGCCAGGCATAGGCCTGCAGGCAGGCCTGCGCAGCGGCGGAAAGGCGCACCGGCGCATGCTTCATTTTCGCCACGTGCCGCGCGAGAAGGCGCTCGGCCAACGGCAGGATATCGCCACTGCGCTCACGCAGCGGTTGCCAGGCGAGCGGGAACACCGAGAGTCGGTAGAACAGGTCCTCACGGAACCGCCCCGCCGCTACCTCACCCGCCATGTCGCGGTTGCTGGTGGCCACGACGCGGATATCCAGTGCAATCGGCTTGCGCCCGCCCACCCGCTCCACTTCGCGTTCCTGCAATACGCGCAACAGCTTGGCCTGCAGGCCAAGCGGCATTTCGGAAATCTCGTCAAGCAACAAGGTGCCACCCTCGGCCTGCTCGAACTTGCCAGCCTGCGCAGCGATGGCACCCGTGAAGGCGCCCTTCTCATGGCCGAAGAGGGTGGCTTCGAGCATGTTGTCCGGAATGGCCGCGCAATTGATCGCGACGAAGGGCTGCGCTGCCCGTGGCGACTGCTGATGGATGTAGCGCGCGAGGACTTCCTTGCCGGTACCCGACTCACCCGAAATAAGCACGGTCGAATCGCTGCGCGCGACACGCGACGCCAGCTCCAACAGTCGTCGGCTGGCCAGTTCGCAGGCCACCGGGCCTTCACTATCGGCCCCACCCAGACGCCCGGCAGCATGGCGCTCGACCAGGCTCAGCAGCGCATTGGGCTCGAATGGCTTGACCAGGTAATCCACAGCGCCCTGGCGCATGGCTTCTACGGCGCGCTCCACCGCAGCGTGGGCAGTCATCAGCAGCACCGGCAATTGCGGATGGTGGCGGCGCAACTGCGCCAGCAGTTGGTGCCCGTCCATTCCCGGCATGTTCACATCGCTGACCACCAGGCTGTACGCTTCGCTTTCCACGGCGTCCAATGCCTCTTCGGCACTGCCCACGGCACGATAATCGAAGCCACCGATTTCCAGGGTATCGCCCAGCGCCTGGCGCAACACGCGATCATCTTCGACCAGCAGCACCTTGATGACCATTACACGACCTCCACAGGCTGCCCGCCAATCAACGGTAACTCAACCGTGACACAGGTGCCGCGCCCCACCTTCGAACGCAGCTGCATTGCGCCCTGATGCGCGCGCACTACGGCCTTGACCACCGCCAGGCCGAGACCAGTGCCGGTGGCCTTGGTGGTCAGGAACGGCTCACCCAGACGCCCTATCAGATCTCCATCGATACCGCTGCCAGCATCGCTGACGCACAGCCGCAGAGCGTGCCCGCGACGGAACAGGTGCACCTTGAGCCGCGCCGCGCCATCGCTTGCCTGCAGCGCGTTCTCGATCAGATTGAGCAAGGCGCCGACCAGGGTGTCGCGATTGCACAGCAATTCACCCAGGTGGCTGTCGCACTGCCAGCGCACGGCATGCCCCTGCACGTGCGGCTGGGCTGCTTGCTGCAAGGCCTGGAACAGCCCCTTGGGCGTCAGCCGATCACCCAGCGGCAACTCACCGCGGGCAAACACCAGCATATCGCGCACCTGGTGCTCCAACTCGTGCAGACGCTCCTTGAGGCTGCCGGCGAAGCGCTGGCGGGTCTCTGGCGCCAGTTCGCGCTCGGCATCGGCCAGGTGACTGGCGTACAGCATGGCTGCCGACAGCGGCGTGCGGATCTGGTGGGCCAGCGAGGCGACCATGCGCCCCAGCGACGACAGACGCTCGTGCCGCGCCAGCTGGTCTTGCAGGCGACGGGTTTCAGTCAGGTCGTTCAGCAACACCAACTGGCCGGGCTCGGCGTCCAGCGAGCGGGTGGCAATCGACAGACGCCGGCCATCGCGCAGCGAAACCTCGTGGCCATCGTCCTTGCGCGGGGCGAAACTGCGGGCGATCACTTCGCGCCACAACTGGCCGAGCAACGGTTCACCGAGCAGTTCGCAGGCCGCCGGATTGGCCTCGCGCACCCGGCCCTGGTCATCGATCACGATGACTCCGCCAGGCAGCAGGTCGAGCAGGTTTTGCAGGCGATTGGCCAAGCGCTCCTTCTCGTTCAGCTCGGCCATGCGCTGGGCGCCGACCACCGCCAGCTCGCCCTTGAGCTCGCTGACACGGGCTTCGAGCAGGCTGTAGGACTGGTTGAGCTGAGTGGACACCTGGTTGAACAGGGCGAATGCCTGCTCCAGCCCCTGTCGACTCTCCTGTTCGACCGGGGTGCGCCCCTGCGGATCAGGGACTCGGGAAAAGTGGGCGGCCTGGGGCATCGTGCTCTCTCGTGTGGCTGACCGTCATAAAAACGGTGTGATGAGAGCGGTGTAGCAATAGCCGTGCCGGGGATGGGGGTTTATTGGGGGAGTGTTGCGGCGGGTGCGTGACTTGGGATTTGCAGTGATGCACAAATCGAGCGCCGCCCGCGCGGCGCTTCGCGGGGCAAGCCCGCTCCCACAAGTCTACCTTTGGCCAGTTATGTGTGGCATCGCCACTACCAGCCTGGTGCTTGACTTGGCATTGAGTAGACTCGAATAGCGCCTGACTCAATATCGAGCCGGGCAAACAAGGCGGACAGTGGAGATACCACAGAAATAACTGGCCAGAGGTAGACAGTGGGAGCGGGCTTGCCCCGCGAAGCGCCGCGCGGGCGGCGCTCGATCTCAAGGGCGCCAGAGCATTCGCGACTAGCCCCACCTAAACCCCACCTCAATCTTCCGCCTGGTCCTCGCCACCCTGCCGGCTCATGCCGTACTTGCGCATCTTCTCCACCAGCGTCGTACGACGAATACGCAAACGTTCAGCGGCACGCGCCACAATACCGTTGGCATCGTCCAGCGCCTGCTGGATCAACCCCTGCTCCAGGCTGCCCAGATAGTCCTTCAGGTCCAACCCTTCAGGCGGCAACATGGCATGGCTGGAGAAATTCGGCGCATGGCCGTTGATCGCTACGCGCTCTTCGAGGTCGCTGCGCAGGCTGTCGACCAGCTGCTCGTCCTCGTCGTCGATGTAGCGGAATTTCTTCGGCAGCTCCGACACGCCGATCACACCATACGGGTGCATGATCGCCATACGCTCGACCAGGTTGGCCAGCTCGCGCACGTTGCCCGGCCAACCATGCCGGCACAGCGACATGATCGCAGCGGAGTTGAAGCGGATAGAACCGCGCTTTTCGTGCTCCATGCGCGAAATCAACTCGTTCATCAGCAGCGGGATGTCTTCCACGCGCTCTCGCAACGGCGCCATCTCGATCGGGAACACGTTCAGGCGGTAGTACAAGTCTTCGCGGAAGGTACCGTCCTCGATCATGCTTTCGAGGTTCTTGTGCGTCGCGGCAATGATGCGCACGTCGATGCTCTGGGTCTTGTTGCTGCCGACCCGCTCGAAGGTACGCTCCTGCAACACGCGCAGCAGCTTGACCTGCATCGGCAGCGGCATGTCGCCGATCTCGTCGAGGAACAGCGTACCGCCGTTGGCCAGTTCGAAGCGCCCGGCACGGCTGGTGATGGCACCCGTAAAGGCGCCCTTCTCATGGCCGAACAGTTCGCTTTCGAGCAACTCGGCCGGGATCGCCCCGCAGTTGACCGGTACGAACGGCGCTTCGCGGCGCTTGGAGTGATAGTGAAGGTTGCGCGCCACCACTTCCTTGCCGGTGCCGGACTCACCGAGGATCAGCACGCTGGCGTCGGTATCGGCCACCTGCTGCATCATCTGCCGCACATGCTGGATGGCACGACTGGTGCCGACCAGGCTGCGGAACAGGTTAGGCTCGCGCTGGCGACCGCGCTCACGGGCCTGGTCGTACATCTCGCGATAGACCTGGGCACGGTGCAGCGAGTCGAGCAGTTGGCTGTAGCTCGGCGGCATCTCGAGATTGGACAGCACGCGACGGCGCAGCTCTTCCGGGAAGTCCGCAGAAGAAATTTCGCCAATCAGCAACACCGGAAGGAACTCATCCCACCCGGCCACTGTCTTAAGCAACCCCAGCACATTGCCTGGAGCATTCACGGTTCCAATCAGCACGCAGAGGACTTCACGGCTCGAAGACAACGACTCCACCACCTGCTGCCAGTCCTGGCTCGAGCAGGGCAGGTTTTCTTCGCCGAGAAAGTTCAGAACCACCGCCAGATCGCGGCGGCGGGTGCTGTCGTCATCGATCAGGAGAATCTTGGTTTCACGCCACATGCAATAGCAACTTCCCTAGTCATATCGGCGCCCGAAGGCATGCTCGACATCATTCTGACTGAATGGTCAGTGTTCGGACGTCTGAAATTCGAATACAGCCACTAGTAAAGTCAAAAAAAAGCACACAGTCAAATTAATGGCGCACGACTTTTAGGACATCTGTGGTCAACTGAACAGATGGTATACCTTGGCAGCGTTTTTCGCCTGACGGATTTGCGTCATTTCATCGACTATGGATTGACGTTCGCCACTTGCAACCTCGATTAGTTGGCGGTAGACGCTCAGCAGCTGCTCGAGACTCTCGCGCACTTCTGCTTCATTTTCACGTGCCTCGACCAGCACATCCTCTACGCATAGGCGACACTCGAGGTCGAGCTCGCTCACCGCATCCCAATTTCGCCCTGCCAATGCCACAAGCAGCGCTTCACGGGTGTGCTCAATGCGCTCGATGACCTCGCTCATGTCATTCTCCTTGATCAGCCTTCTGGCTGCTGGTCGGCGATCGCATCCCAGCCCTCTTTAACCGTGATCAACAACCTCGCCACTTCGTCGATGATCGCCGGGTCGCTCTTGGCATTTGCCTCGATCAGCCGGCGACTCATGTAGGTGTACAGGTTATCGAGCTCGGAAAGGCTGTCCGCGTGCTTTTCGAGATCCAAACCTTCGCGCAGACCGCCGATGATGTCGATCGCCTTGCCGATCAGAATGCCCTTTTGTGGGATATCGTTGCGCGCAATGGCGCCCTTAGCCTGAGCCAAGCGATCGAGACCGCCCTGCAGGAGCATTTGCACCAGGCGGTGCGGACTGGCTTCGGACGTTTGGGCAACACCATTGACTTTCTGGTACTGCCGAAGGGCCAACATCGGGTTCATGGATCTACCTCGTTGCCGCGAAAAAGGTTGCTTGTATCCTGTGTATCGCCGGTACGTCAAAAAACTTTAGGCCGAAAACAAAAAGCCCGGCGCGCTGATGGACGCTGCCGGGCTTTTGTCACTCACATTCGATCAGGAGTTTTTAGCCTGGGCATTGATTGCCTCGAAGATCGAAGTGATCTGGTCAGCCTGGGCTTTCATCTTGCCCAGCGCCGTGTCGAGCGCCACGTATTTCTTGGTCAGCGACTCGGTCAGCGACTCGGTACGTCGATCAAGGGCAGCCTGCTGATCACTCAAGTTCTTGGCGACCTTGTCCAGACTGGCCTTGCGTGTTGCCAAGCTACCGTCGACAGCATTGTAGGGGTCGATGGCCTTGTTCATTCGCTCGAAGATGCCATCGGTCCCGGTAAAGAGGTTTTGCACCTCACCACCCAGTTTCTTGTCATTCAATGCAGCCGTGAACTTGGTGCTATTGAATTCCAGGGTGCCATCTTTCTGAGTGTTGATGCCCAGTTGACTCAAGGTAGTCAGCTGATCGCCCGCCCCCACCTCCGAAAGCACACCACGAATATCGCGCAATAATGAACGGGTGGTCGGGTCGTTGGTCAGCGAACCCAGTACCGTATTGCCATCGTCATCGGTACTGGTACTGGTCAACGAGGTGATAGCTTTCTGCAACGTGTTGTAAGCATCTACGAAGCCTTGTACCGAGGCCTTCAAACCATCGTTGTTGGCAGCCACAGTCACTTTGGTTGCCACGCCAGCGGCGCTGGCGCCTGTCAGTTCAAGCTTGATACCACTGATCGCATCGCTGATGGTATTTGAGGCGCTCTTCACCTCAAGACCGTCGATCATGACCACAGCATCCTTGGCGACGGCGGTGATATAACCGGCGCCGTTATCGGCCATGGATTGGGTACCGTCGATCTTCAGCTCGTCGATACCACTTACCGAGATATCCGATTTTGCACCTGTGGTTGTAGAACCCAGCACCAAGCGCGCACCGTCGGCACCGGTGATGATGTTCGCGGAAAGACCGTTGGCACCTAGCTCCTTGTTGATCTGGTCACGCACACTCTGAAGAGTGGCATCAGGCCCCACCTTGATGGTGTAATCCTTACCGCCCTGATTTATAACCAGGTCCCCTTCAGGAATGATGGCATCGGGACCACTGAAGGCCTGGCTGGCGACCTTGGAACTAGTGGCCAGATTCTTGACTTCGACGTTATAGGTGCCCGCCACTGCGGTGTTACTGGCAGTAGCCTTGACGACAGTATCGCTGGCGGAAGTCGCCGCGAAGGCATTGAACGACGGCGCAGTCTTGTCGTTCAGCTTGGTCATGGCTGCAGTGAAAGCCGTGAGCGCGCTGCGAAGCGCACCAACCCCGGAAATGTACGCAGTATTGTTACTGGTCTGCCGAGTGATCTGCGCCTGTTTGGCGGCAGTGTCGGAATTGACCAGGGCGGTTACGATCTCGGTGATATTAAGACCGGAACCCAGGCCTGTACTGGAAGTAATCGGGCTTGCCATGCTGTAGTCCCTCTCGTCAACGCGTCCACCCCACTCCTGCAGGGTCGACATGCTTCACTTCATTGGTGCTCGCCGCCATTCAGACCTTGGCGTCGAACAGAACACTATTGACATCACTCAGGCTGTGAGCGATGCGCAGCGCCTCTTCCGAGGGCAACTGCCGAATCAGCTCACCGCTATCGCTGGCGATGACTTTGACAACGATTTTGCCGGACTCTTCGTCCGTGGAGAATTCCAGGTTGCGTTGGGACGCCTTCAGGAATTTCTCGATTTCCGAGACAGCACTCTTGACCTTGGCGGCGTCTTGTACCGCATGGGAGTCTTTCTGCTCATCGACGGCCTTGCTTGCTTGCGTCGACCGATTTACCGACTTGTCGGTAACTTGCTCGGTCGGACGTGCGACCGGATAAGACAGGTTCAGCTTGGCACTCATGTCCATGCCCACCACCTCGCAATGAAAAGGCGGGGAAGCGCCTCATTGTGCACTCCCCCGCCGACGACCATCAACGATTACTGAAGCAGCTTCAGAACGGCGGATGGCAGCTGGTTGGCCTGGGCCAGAACAGCGGTCGAAGCTTGCTGCAGCGTCTGCTGCTTGGTCATTTGAGCAGTTTCAGCGGCGAAGTCGGTGTCTTGTACACGGCCACGGGCGGCTTCGGCGTTTTCGTTGATGTTCTGCAGGTTGTTGATAGTGCTGGTCAGACGGTTCTGGGCGGCACCGAGGTCAGCACGGGTGCTGTTGATGGTCTGCAGAGCGGAGTCGATTGCGTTTACGGCGGCGCTGAATGCGGCACTGATAGCAGTGTCATCACCAGAGATGGCGATCGTGCCACTGTCTACGGACAGGGTGGCAGCGGTCAGGTCAGCCAGGGTGATGGTGATCTGGTTCTCAGAGCCGGTGTTCGAGCCAACCTGGAAGCTCATGGTAACGCCGCTGTTCAGCAGGTTTTTACCGTTCAGCTGGGTGCTATTGGCAATACGGGTCAGCTCGTCCGACATCGAAGCGAACTCTTTGTTCAGAGCGGCACGGTCTTCGGTGCTGTTCGACGAGTTGTTGGCCTGTACTGCCAGTTCACGCATACGCTGCAGGATGTTGGTCTGCTCTTGCATCGCGCCTTCAGCGGTCTGGGCGATGGAGATACCGTCGTTGGCGTTTTTGATCGCCATGGTCTGGCCACGGATCTGCGAGGTCATGCGGGTAGCGATCTGCAGGCCTGCAGCGTCGTCTTTGGCGCTGTTGATTTTCAGGCCGGAGGACAGACGGGTCATCGAGGTGCTCAGCGCATCGGAAGCACGGTTCAGGTTTTTCTGAACGCCCAGAGAGGTGGTGTTGGTGTTAACAGTCAAAGCCATGACGATTTCCTCGTAAGTTGGGTACTACGGCTTCCGGCCTTGGCAATTCGCCGGGTGTGGCACAGAGAACCTTCGTAATAGTTATCGTCGTCAGGGCGAGTTGCTTTAGGGAATTTTCAAACTTTTTTGCTGGCACCCTGCCAGCCCAAAGAAATCAAGGAGTTGACGCCAGATTACAGGCGTCACTACCGCGCATCTTGGAAATAAAAACGCCGCCATCGGGCGGCGGCGTCAAATACGCGATGAACGGTCATTCACGCCGCTCGATGATTGCCGAACCCCACGACAACCCCACACCAAAGCCACTCAGGGCAACACGCTTGTGCTGCGATCCGAGCACGTGCTTCTCCAGCAGCAGCGGGATGCTCGACGACACGGTGTTGCCAGTCTCGACCATGTCCTTGACGAACTTCTGCTTGTGCTCGCCCTCAATGAAGCGGGCCGAGACGGCATCGACGATTGCCGCACTGCCCTGATGAAGGCAGTACAGGTCGATGTCGCTTGCCTGCAACGCGCTCGCCTCAAGCAACTGCTGCAGATGCGCAGGGACTTTGACCAAGGCGAAATTGTAGACCTGACGGCCATTCATGAAAAACTTGCCGTCTGTCGTACGCAAATGCTCTGCACCACCACCATCACTGCCGAACAGCGATTTGCCCAACTGCCATGAGGCATTCTCACCCATCCAGGTAGCAGTAGCAGCATCACCGAACAGCATGGTGGTATTGCGATCTTCCGGGTCGACGATCTTTGAATACGGATCAGCCGTAATCAGTAGGCCGCTCTTCAACCCCGCGGCCTCCATGAAACCTTTCATCGCATACAGGCCGTACACATAGCCGGAGCAACCCAGCGAGATATCGAAAGCGGCGATAGCGGTCGACAGGCCCAGCTTGTGCTGCACGATCGCAGCGGTGTGCGGCAGGCCTTCGGCATCACCATTCTGGGTAACGACGATCACGGCGTCGATGCAGGCCGGGTCCAGCGATGAATTGGCAGCGAATAGGTTTTTGGCAGCCTCGACGCAAAGGTCGGAGGTTTCCTGAGCAGAATCCATCCGTGGCAAAAAAGTCGAACCGATCTTGCCGAAGATAAAATCCTGGTCTTTGCCGAATTTCGCGCCCTGGGCGTAGTTGTCCAGGCCCTCGGTAGGCACGTAACTCGCAATGCTTTTGATGCCAATCATTGTGGCTTCCCAGTAAATATGGCGGAATTTCAGGGTTGCGGGGACCGCGACAACCGGTCGCCTGCCACGCCATGGCAGCACCCTATAGGTTCAATAGATTAAAGATGCACGTTTCGACTGCCAAGTCACGGTTGCAGGCACAATCGCAAAAATGCAGCCGGGGCACCAGCAAGATCGCGTAAAAGCCCATCCACTCGTGGCATTTTTTTTGCTTTGACCGGGCTTTGCGCCAATACATTGTGGCTCACTACCCTGAGTCACCATTACAGCGATTAGGCTGGCAGGCGCCATCAAGGAAGCCTCACTCATGAGAGTTGCGAACATCATTATCGGCTCGCTCAGGGAATTCCCATGACCGAATCGAACACGGTCAACCTGCCTTGCGACGATTCGACAACCCGAAGCGTTCGCCCCAAGCCCGTATTTTCCGTTGTCATAACCACCTACAACAGACCAGACCTGCTCGGCGACGCACTGGCAAGCTTGTCCAACCAGGCATTTAGTGACTTCGAAGCGATCCTGGTGAACGACAAAGGCTCCCCGGTTGAGTCCCTGCTGGTCGGGCTGCCCTTCCCTATTACCTATGTTCGTCAGGCGCACAACCGGGGGCCCGCCGCTGCTCGAAATACGGCGCATCGCCTGGCCCAGGGCGATTACATCGTTTATCTCGACGACGACGACCTGTTCAAACCCGACCATCTTGAAACGCTCGCCCAGGCCATCGAGCACTACCCCACCCAAGTGATCTACAGCGATGCCATCTTCATCATCGAGGACCTGGTTGATGGGGAACGAATCGAGCGGCACCGGGAACAGCGCTATACACATGGCGCGTTTTGCAGAGAACGACTCCTGATCAACAATTACATCCCGGTCAATACCTTTGCCTTCCCTCGCCGGCTGCTGGAGTTATTCAACGGCTTCGACGAGGATTTGGAGGGCTTGGAAGATTGGGATTTTTTGATGAATCTGTCCAACCACGCCCACTTTCGCCACATTGCACGAGAAACTGTCGAGGTTCGCATGCGCAGCCCCAAGCCGGTTGCCGTTCGCCGCTCGGAAGTCGCAATGCGTCATTACCCCGCCCTGCATAGACTGCTTTACGCACGCCACCCGGCCCCTGCCAGCGAGACTGTCAGCAAAGGCAGAGCGGCCTTGCTTCGTCACCTGGACACACGGTTCAGCCAAGGCCATCATTTGAACAATTGGCTTGAGCGCCGCGCATTGACGCCCGTTCAGAATGAATTGGTCAGGTCCCGCTTGGCCTCCCGCGAGGCCACACCCAGGTTCGTGTTTGCGGTAATCGACCTGCACGCCGACCTGACCAGATTGACAGCCACCCTGGATTCATTGGAGCTTGCAAGAGCGCAGTACCCTCAACTGCAGCCGATGGTACTGTCCGTGTCGGGCGAGGCAATTGAACACTTTGCCGAAATCGCCGTGCATGTCACGCACGGCAACTGGATAGAGACCCTCAACCAATTGATCGTCCAGACCGACTTCGATTGGCTGGGCCTGATCCACGCCGGGGATGAACTCATCGCTGGCGGGCTGTTGCTCAGCAGCCTGGAGCTGCTGGAAGCGCCGGATTGCCGCGCTTTGTATTTCGACCTGATGTATCGCCAGGCAGATGGCGGACTGGGTTTGGCGCTTAGACCTGACTTTAACCTGGATTATCTGCTCAGCTTGCCTTCGGTCATGGGGCGTAAGTGGTTTTTTCAGCGAGACACGTTAATTGAAAGTGGCGGCTTCCATGCTTCTTTCAGTCAGAATCCTGAATTTGAACTGATAGTGCGATTGATATCCGCTGCAGGCATGCACGGACTCGGGCACATTGCAGAGGTGGTGCTAAAGACGGACCTGCCGCCGATTCAAGCATTGGCGGAGGAAAAGCAGGCGATCCTCGAGCACTTGTCAATTCGCGGATACGAAAACGCTAAGGCGCAATTCGAGCAAACCGGCCATTACCGCATCAACTACGGCCATACCGCGCAGCCGCTGGTATCCATCCTCATTCTGGCCGGTAGTAGGCTCAACCCCTTACAGCGATGCGTGGAAAGCCTGCTGGAGAAGACTCAATACAGTCACTATGAACTGCTGCTGATCCGAGACAAGCCAGCGGCGAGCGACGTCACTGGCTGGCTGCAAGCGCTAGAAGGGCTGGGGGAAGCCCGCCTGCGCGTGATCAATTCCCCTGCGCTCACCTCGGCCGCTGCTCTGGATGATGCCCTTGGGTACTCCAACGGCGAGTACGTATTGATGCTTTCGCCAGACACCGTGATTATCGAGGGCGGTTGGCTGGGTGAACTGCTTAACCATGCGCAACGCCCGGAAGTTGGCGCGGTGGGGGCGAAACTGGTATCGCCTGAAGGGACCGTCGTCCATGCCGGCATGATTCTGGGCCTGGAGGGTATCGCAAGCCCTGCGTTCGCAGGTGAGCCAGTTGATTCTGCTGGATACCTTCAACGCCTGCAGGTCGATCAGAACTACAGCGCAGTCAGTAAAGACTGCCTGATGATTTCCCGCGAAACGCTCAACTCCGTAGAGGGCATCAATAAAAGCCCATCGACGCACTACTTCGATGTCGATCTTTGCTTGAGGCTCAGGGAAGCAGGATTCTTGAACGTATGGGCCGCCAACGCGTTGCTTTTATCAACTGCAACCCGTCAGCCAGCGCCTGCCGATGATGACACTGCCATGTACCAGCAATGGCTACCCGAACTTGCTCGCGACCCCGCTTACAACCCAAACCTTGCACTCTCCCACGTAGGGGGCTTTAGCCTGACCGACAACGCCCTCTCCTGGCGCCCTTTGTCATCATGGAAGCCACTCCCCACGGTACTCGCTCACCCCACCGGCCCTGCTGCCGATCGCCACTACCGCGTGACCAAGCCATTGCAGGCGATGACCGCAAGCGGGCTCATTGAAAGCGTCTCTTCGCAGACATTTTTGCAACTCAGTGAGCTGGAGCGCCTGCGGCCGGACAGTATCATCGTGCAAGGTGGACATGACGATAATCCGCTGCAAAGACTGCAACAGATCAAAAAGTTCTCGGGTGCATTCAAGGTGCTGGACCTTGGAGAATGCTCGGCTTCCTGGCTGTCTGAGCCCGCACTCAAAGCCAACGTGGTTAATGCGCTGACTTTCGCTGATCGCATACTTGTACCCGACGAAACAATGGCAGAGGCGATCAACAACACCTCAAGTGAGGTCATGATTGTATCGAGCCGCTTGCCCGGCCTCGAATGGGGCGCACTGAACAGCGTTCGCGATGCAGGGCACCGGCCACGAATAGGGTATGCGGCCAATCCTCAGTCAAGAACAGATTTGCAGCTGATCACGGAGGTGATCAGGGATCTTGCACAGGATGTGGAGTGGATCATCATTGGCCCCTGCCCCTCTGATTTGCGCCGTTATGCCCACGAGGTTCATGATGAAATTCATCTTGAGCAGTTCGCGCTCAAGCTCGCCCAATTGAACTTGGACCTGGCGCTGGTGCCCTCCAACGAAAGCCTGGTCAACCCCTGCAGAAACCAATTGCAGACACTTCAATATGGCGCCTGCGGGTATCCAGTAATTCGCAGCAAGCTGGTCACTGCTCGCGATAACCTGCCCACTGCCTCAGCCATCAACACCAGCGCAGCCTGGATCAGCGCGATTCGGATGCATTTGAGCGAAAAAGATGCTTCAGCGCAGCTAGGGCAGTATTTGCAAGGCATCGTTCGAAGTGAGTGGCTGCTGCAGGGGCCAGTATTGGAAACGTGGAAAAAGGCCTGGCTACTCAGGTGACAACCTCCCGCCCCCGGCATTCTTTTGGGAACTGCCGGGGCGGGGGTAGTTAAAAACAACGCCGGATCAATCGGCCAACCAACCCCACTCCCAGTGTTTTAGATTTTCACCACGCAGGACGAAGTCTTGCATGACTGCCGCGTGCAACTCATCACCCATGCGATAGCTGGCTACAGGGTCGGCGAGGTGCGAACGAATGGCCTCGACCCATTCTTGGGTACTGTTGCTGTAAATCCGCGTACACGGCAGCGCGCCACGGTAGGCCTCGGTATCCGTGCAGATCACTGGATACCCACAAGCCCCATACTCCAGCAGGCGCAGGTTGCTCTTGCAATCATTGAAAATATGAAATTCCAGGGGCGCCAGCGCCAGGTCCAGATTTAAACTGGCAAGCTTCGCAGGGTAGTCAGCAAGGCTGACCAATGGATGGAATTCGTGAATATACGGACGGAGCTCATCGGGGCACATACCGAAGAATACCCAATGAACTTCATTGGCGAGGTGCCGAACGGTTTCGGCAATTATTTCCAGATCACCACTGTGGCTGGTACCCCCACCCCATCCTACACGGGGTTTGGGGCCTGTTGCTCTCTCACTTTTGAGGTGAGCCCAGGCATGCGGGTTTAGCATGTTCGGGACAACGCGGAAATCATGGTGCATCGATGCCAGTGCATCGGCCAGCGCCTGGGTTGTTATCACGACGCGATCGCAAAGGCCGATTGCGCCACGCAGATGTTTTTCTATATTGGCCGATTTGTTACGGGCATGTTTATTTTTCTTCGGCGCTTCGAGCACATAGTCGTCGATTTCATAAATACGACGCGCATCGGAATATCTCGCGAGGCGCTCGATGTCACGAACGGACTCTTCGTTATGCCGTAGCTGGACCACGATGATGTCCGGGTTCATCCGGGCGAGCTGTATGGTCCCCGGCATTTCATAAGCAACCCGCCCAACGACACGCCCTGCTGCTTCAAGCGTGTTGAAAGGCTCAGTGACTCTGTACCCTCCCACCGCCGAAGCATTCACCGGCAGGGCAAGAACCGAAGGAAGCGTTCGTGCGCAAAACGGATCCCAGCTACCTTGCGAGCTCGGGTCCAAACTGAAGTTAACGCGCCCAAGCCCTAAGTTAGGATTATAGGCAGGGTCGCGGACGACTCTTGATCGCCACCGCTCGAAAAACGCCGACTGCTGATTGAGGGTTGCATTGGCATGCGGATCCGCCGATACAGCGCCCATCGCCCGCAGGCACGCATGCGGCGTCCATACCACCAGATATCCTTGGCCTGCGGATCTCAGGCAGAGGTCGACCTCACCCAGACCACTGGCAAACTGGGCACAATCCAGGCCACCCAGGGAATCGAGCACAGACTTACGCACCATCAAGCAATCACCTGATACCGCCGTCCAGTTCTGCACAACCTGCAGTCGCTGTAAGTAGCCACGGCTTTCGCCGTCCTCGCCTGCACAAACCAGCCCCACCCCACCGTTGCCCCCCAGTACTAGACCGGCGTGCACCACCCTGTCATGCACGTCCAATACCTTGGCACCCACGATTGCAACTTCTGGGCGCTGGGCATGGTTGAGCATCTCGCCCAGCCAATGGCTATCGCAGACCTGCAGGCTTGCTGAAAGCATCAAGAGGTATTCACCTCGCGCAACGACGGACGCTTCGTTGATCATGAGCGCTGCGTCTGGATCACCTTCCAGACGCAGCACGCGCAACATGGCCCCACCCACTTCTTCCATGGCCTGCAGCCAGTCATTGAGCTCCGGCGCTACAACGTCCGACCCAACCACCAACAACAACTCATAACGTGAATAGGCTGTATGCTCCATGACAGACATGATGCAGCGCTGCAAGACGTCCAGCCGCTGATTGCACGGCACCACAAGCGTGACCATCGGCGTGTCGGCATGCGTGTAATCGATCCGGTTCAGTACGGCCACTTCATCTTGACGAATTTGATGCTCGATACCTAGCCGCTCAAGATGCTCACTCACCACACGCGCGCTCTGTGCCACCACTGCCGGCTGTGACAACCATTGAGCAAAACCGACACTGGAATGCACCTGGATCTGAGCAATGTGCTCAACGACCTGCGGCCCCTTGCTTTCGACCAACCGCCAGAGCAAGTCATGACTGGCGAGGTCTGCAAAGCGGGCGTCCAAGCCGCCGACAGCGAGGGCTTCGGCACGATCGAACGCCAGCGTGCGACCCGTGTAGGGGTAGCTGCGCATCAGATCGATGTTGAAATCCGGTTTGAATATCGGTTCACAAGGCTCGCCGTCGACCCACACATCTTCATCACTGTAGATACATGCAAGCCCCGGCAGCACGGCTATACGCTCGGCCAGGAGCAACAGATTAGAGTCGACAAGCCTATCACCCGCCTGCACCAGGTATACCCAGTCGCAGTCGTGCAAGCCTGCAATCACTTGATTGAGTTGCGCAACCCAGTCCGCTTCCGGCGCGTAATGGATAACACCCGGCCAATCGCAGCCGTCGGTGTTGGAGAACACGACACAGTGCTGGGCCGGATAGTGTTGTGCTTGAACGCTGCGCAGGGTGTGAGCCAGTTCATCAGCGCTGGCAAAAGGATCCAGCACCAGCACGCTGATTCTGGGAGCACTGCCGCATGCCTCCAGGGTGCGTGGAAGCAACTGGATCTGAGCAGGGCTCAGCTGACGCTCGGCGATCCACTCCCGGTAGAGCTCAGCGTAACTTTCACTCGCGCTACCGATGCGGCGGTCCATGGTGTTCTGCCAGTTGCCCACCACCAATACCAGATTGATTTCTTTCCACTCATCCGAGACCTGAGATACTCCAGTCAGCTGCTTGTAGCGCACCCAGCCTTGCGCTGGCGCCGCCTCTCCACCGCGGATCTGCAGCATCTGCCGCAACCATCCCCACTCCAACACCAGCGTGGACTGGACCTCAGGCTGCTTGCTCAGACGCCCTTCATGTAAACGCTCTATGAGCAATACATCACTGACCAACGCCAGTGGACCTGCTCGCATCAAGCAGCAGAAAAGCGCCATATCCAACAAGGCCACGAACCCCAGCGCATCCTGAGTCAATACGCCCAGCAATGCCAGCGTCTGATCTTTACGCATCAACGCAGAAGAAAAATTGCCCAGAAAATTGGCAGGGTGATCATTGAGTACCGACAACACATCACTGCCATTGAACAAGCAGTCATGATTGACGAATCGTGCGTTGGCCAGCCTCATTGGGAGAATGTAGTTGTTCTCATCTGCGAACATGCGCTGGGCGAGTACGAGGGTAACGTCTGGGTGATCGACAAACACCTGAGCCTGGCGCGCCACACAAAGAGGGAAGAGCCGATCGTCATCGCACAGCACCTTCACCAGCTCACCGCTCGCCGCTTCCACCGCCTGTACCAGGTTGCTGACAAAACCCAGCCGCTGGGGGTTGCGAATGTAGCGTATCGATTTGCCGCTCTGCTCCTGTACCGACTGCACAATCGCCTCGATCTCACTCCCCTCGCTGTCGTCGCATACGACCACCTCAAGCGCTTCGTAGGATTGCCCCAAGGCACTTTGCAGCGCCATGGCCAAGAAGCGGGGATTAAAAGCCGGGATAACGATGCTGACGAGAGGCTGGGCGTTCACGTTTGGGCCTTGAAGAGATCCCACGCCAGCTCGGGTGCTCTGGCGTGGCGAGACAGAAGGAGACAGCAGGAGGGAGAATCAGATGTAGTTGACCAACGACAACCCGGCAACTTTAGCGTACGCCTGCAACGACGCCTGCAGCATGTTGGTTTGCATCTGCAGACGCAGCATCACTTCAGCCGGATCACTTTCCCGGATCGAACTCTGCGTCTTGGTATTTTCGGTGCCCAATGCTTCGTTGGTCTCAGCCTGCACATCCAGCGCCGCACCGCGACCACCAATGGCACTGACCGACGATGAAACCTGGTTGATTGCACTGCCGATGTTGCCGACTGCCGAGTCGAGGGAAGCCAGGAAATTCTGCCGGGCGACCGGGTCACTGTCCTGCGGGGTCGTCAACGCAGTACGCAGCTTGCTGATCGTATCGAGCACGTTCTGCGTCTGATGGGTATCAACTTTGACCCCGAACGAATCACCCGCACTCGGCACGCCGGAAAGCTCGAAGCTGACACCCGCTGCCGTTGCAGTGGTGCCATTCGGCCCGCCCAGCGCGCCAGAAGCCACCGGACGGCTATCAGCCGTAACGGGGGAGGCATAGAGCTCGAATGTACTGGCACTGGTGAATTTCAGCACCGCGCCGCCCGTAGGGAACGCGGCCTGGTACCCGGCCTGGTCGGTAATGGTGGCGCCGGTCACTTGTTCCGTCGACGTGTTACCAGCACTACGCGTACCGGAAATGGCATCGGCCCTGGAGCTCAAGTTGAAGGTATGACCGGCGATAGCGGCATCTTCATTACCCTTGTCGGCGTCCTTGAATGTGATATCCAGGCGCAAGTCGACACCTCGAAAGTTCACCGACAGATTGTCGCCGCTAGGGTCGAACTTGCCACCCTGGCTCGCCTCGAGCGTCACGTCATTCCCACTGGCGTCGAGGACCTTGAACTGGGTGCTACTGGTGAACTCGATGGTGTACGGTTCGCCGCTGCGGAACCGATCGTTGTAAGCGCTGCTGCCCGATACCTGGCCATTGGACAGGCTCACGCGACCATCGTCAGGGGTTGGCGCTGTTTGAGCCGTTTCGCTGCGGCTGGTATTGAGCGCCTGCTCGAAGGCGTCATAGCCGGTCTCGTTGGCCGCAAGGCTGAGCATGTCACCTACTTGAAGGTTCAACTTACCCTGGTCGCCCTGGTAGCTGTAGGTACCATCGGCATTGCGCACATAAGGCGCGGTGTCGCCTTTGGATCCGGAGAACAGGTACTTGCCGTTCTCATCCTTGCTGTTCATCAGCGAGAAGAGTTGATCCTCAAGCGAAGCCAGCTCATCAGCATTGGCCTTGCGATCAGAGTCAGTGAAGGCACCGTTACCCGAACTCACCGCCAGTTCGTTGACCCGCTGCAGGATAGTGCCAATGGAATTCAAAGTGCTCTCGGCGGTACCCAGCGCATTACGCACATTGGTAATGTTGCCCGAATACTGCTTGAGCATGTTCTGCTGCTGCTCCAGCTGCAGCAGCCGCGCCGCGCCCACCGGATCGTCCTTGGCAGTACGCACGCGGATGCCATCGCTGGCTTCCTGCTGGGTCTTCACCGTGTTGGCGAAGTTCTTCTGATAGTTGGCGCTGTTGGTGTTGTAGAACTGCGAAGTAGAGATGCGTACGCTCACGATCTACGGCTCCTTAAAGACTGTTGATCAGGGTGGCGAAAGTTTCCTGGGCCGCCTTGATGATCTGCGACGACGCGGTGTAGTACTGCTGGAACTTGATCAGGTTGCCGGTCTCTTCGTCGATCGACACGCCCGACAGGCCGTTTCGGCTGTCTTGTGCAGAGGTGTGCAAGGCCGTGGTGGCATCGCTGTCCATCTGCGCCTGTCCAGCCTTGCCGCCGACGTTGGACACCAGCTTGGCGTAGGCATCGGTGAAGCTGATGCCCTTGCCATCGGCGCCGACCTCGACGGTGGACTTGGTCTGCAGGTCGAGCACCGACTGGCCGTTGCGGTTGTCCGCCGAGCCTGCGCCGGTCAGCGCCACGGTGTAGCTGTCGCCGTTCTTCGGGGCGCCGGAGACGCTCATCTCGAAGGTGAAGTTGCCGCCCAGCGAGTTGCCGTTGCCATCGACCATCGGCACCGACAGCTGCAGCTTGTTTTCCTGGCCCGGCACGATGGTGCCGCTGCCAATTTCGGTGCCCTTGGCGTCGTACATCTTGTACGCCTGGGGCGAGGTGGTTTCGTCGCCGAACACCAGCTTGACCGGGGTCGAATATTTCAGGCCGTTCTGCAGCTGGGTACGCTGCGCGGCGTCGTAAATGTCCAGCTCGGAGGTCAGCGTCGGCTGGGTGATCACGCCGGTGCCCTTGTTGCCGGAACCGCTGGTGGCGGTCAGCGGCGAGGCCAGCGCCAGGCGCTTGGGGTCGGTGAGCACGGTGTCGATGTTCGCTGCGGCATTGCGCGTCGGGGTGATCTTGAAGCTGTCACCGGCGCTCAGGCCGCCGCCATTGAGCGACAAGGTGAAGCCATCGATCACCGGCGGCGGGTTGGTACTGAGGTCGAAGCTGCCCATGTCGGTGCCGTCGGGCAACTTGCGCACGTTGTAGCCGGTGGCGCTGGTGAAGGTCACCTGGTAATCGCTGGTGGACAGCTTGCCGGTGTCCTTGATGGTCACATCGAGGTTGCCGGAGCCTGCGCTGTTGCCGGTCTTGGCGATGCTGCGCTGGGCGATGGCGGCGGCGCTGTTGATGTCGCCGAACAGGGTGGCGCCGAAGTCGCCATTCTTGTCGATGCCTTGGGCCAGCTGGCTGTTGATTGCATCGGCCACCACCAGGGCCACGCGACCCAGCTCGTTGAGCGCAGGATCGAGGGTTTCCTTGCGGTAGCGCAGCAGGCCGCCGATTTCACCACCGCTGGTGCTGCTGGTGATGTCCATCTTGGTCGAGCCGCGATTGAGGATCAGGCTCATGCGGGTCGGGTCGGTGGCACTCGGCTCGACGCCGATCGTCTGGGTGGTGTTACCCAGCACCAGCGCCTGGCCGTTCTTCAGGTAGATGTCGTAGTTGCCGTTCTTCTGCTCTACCACATCGGCGCCGATCAGCGCCGTCAACTCGCGCACCGCGCCATCGCGCTGGTCGAGCAGGTCGTTGGGCTGGCCATTGATGGCGGTCAGCTTGGAGATCTGGCCGTTGAGGTCGGCGATGGTCTTGGTCAGGTTGTTGACCTGGTTGGCCATCGACCCCAGGTTGGCGTTGATGTTGCTGTTCTGCTGGTTGAGCTGCGACGCCAGGGTATTGAAGCGCTTGGCCAGGGACTGGGCGCTGGTCAGCAGCAGCTGGCGCGAGGCGTCCTCGGTCGGCTTGGCGGCGGCATCCTGCATGGCCGTGAAGAAGCTCTGCAGCGCGGCGGTGATGCCGGTGTCACTGCTGGACAGGGCGGTATCCAGCGGCGTGATCTGGTCGAGGTACGAGGAGGCTTCGCTGCTCAGCGAAGTGGTGGTACGCAGCTGGTTCTCAAGGAACGCGTTGTACACCCGGCGCACATCGGCCAGCGTGGTACCGCTGCCGATGAAGACCTGGCCGACCTGCTGGCCACCCTTGGTCTTCTGCACGTTCTGCTGGCGCGAGTAGCTCTCGACGTCGGCGTTGGCGATGTTGTTACCGAGGGTGTACATCCCCGATTGCGCGGCGCCAAGCCCCGACATACCAATGTTGATCAAACTCGCCATGGTTCCATGCCCTTAAAGTTTCGTTGTGGTACCGAGCGCTGCGTATTGCTCGTACGACTGCATCTGTCTTGCTATCTGCGAGATCTTGCTGGCGTAATTCGGGTCGGTGGCGTACCCGGCCTTTTGCAACTCTTGCACGAACTGTTCTGGTTTATCGGCTGCCTTCACCGCATCTTGATAGCGGGAATTGTTCTGCAGCAGGCTGACCAGGTCGTGGAAGCTGTCCTGGTAGGAATCGTAGGAACGGAACGCTGCGGTCTCTTTGACGAACTGGCCGTCGCGGAACTCGCTGGTGATCGCCCGCGCCGAATCGCCTTGCCAGTTGCCGCTGGCCTTTATGCCGAACAGGTTGTGGCTGCTGCTGCCATCGCTGTTGCGCATCACCGACTTGCCCCAGCCGGTTTCCAGCGCCGCCTGGGCCACCAGGTAGCGGGGGTCAATACCAATGCGCTTGGCCGCCTGCTCGGCCATCGGCAGCATGGTGGCGACGAATTCGTCGCTGTCGGCAAAGGCCTTTTTCGGCGCCAGCGGTGGCTGCGCCACGGCGCGGCCAGTAATGCGCAGGCCGTTGTCCGGGACGGCGATGGCCCTGGCCACTTGCTGCCCGTCCCGCGCCGGCACGGCAGCAGTATTGGTGCTGGCAGCCGGGTTGCTGGCCGACGGGACGATACCGGCCAGCAGGCGGTCGGTGAGTTTGCCCGGCAAGGCCAGGCGTCGCGAATTAAGCGCGGCGACGTCGTTGCGGCTGGCCGACTGGGCGGCGTGCACCGGCTCGGCCACCTTGTTGCCCCACAGCGTCGGCGCATTACCCTCGATGCGCGGGAATGGGCTGGTGTTCGCGGGGGTGCTCTTGTTCTTCGAGAGCTGGCGCACTAGCACGTCCTGCAGGCCGATACCGCCGCCCTCGCGGGACATGCTCACGGCCAGCTGCTGGTCGTACATGTCGCGGTACTGCTTGACCGTCTCGCTGTTCATCGGGTTGTCGTCGGCCAGCACATCGCTGGCCTTGCGCGAAGCCTTGAGCATCTCGCTGATGAACAGCGACTCGAACTCCTGGGCCACCTTGCGCACGTTGGCGTCGCTGTCGCGGTCGCCGTGCTTGAGCGAACTCAGGCGATTGAGGTCGGTGTAGGCGCCGCTGTCGGCGGTGCTGGAAACCAGGCTTTTCGAATTCATCCGTGGCGTCCTCAGATCACGATCAGGTCGGCCTGCAAGGCGCCGGCCTGTTTCAGGGCTTCGAGGATCGCCATCAGGTCGCTGGGCGCCGCGCCGACCTGGTTCACCGCGCGGACGATTTCATCCAGCGTGGTGCCCGGGCCGAACTTGAACATCGGCTTGGCTTCCTGTTGCGCATTGACTCGCGAGCGCGGCACCACGGCGGTCTCACCGTTGGAGAACGGCCCCGGCTGGCTGACGATCGGGTCTTCGGTAATGGTCACGGTCAGGCTGCCGTGGGTCACCGCCGCTGGCGAGACCTTGACGTTCTGGCCAATGACGATGGTGCCGGTCCGCGAGTTGATGATGACCTTGGCCACGGCCTGGCCTGGGTCGATCTCGAGGTTCTCGAGGATCGAAAGGTAATCCACGCGCTGGCTCGGGTCCATCGGTGCACTGACCCGTACCGAACCGCCATCCACGGCCTGGGCAACACCGGGGCCGAGCAGCTCGTTGACCTTGTCGACGATGCGCTTGGCGGTGGTGAAGTCGGGGCGGTTGAGGTTCAAGGTCAGGGTATTGCCCTGGTTGAAGCCGCTCGGCACGGCACGCTCGACCGAGGCGCCGCCGGGGATACGGCCCGCCGACGGAACGTTGACGGTGATTTTCGAGCCGTCGCGGCCTTCTGCGTCGAAGCCGCCGACCACCAGGTTGCCCTGGGCGATCGCATAGACGTTGCCGTCGATACCCTTGAGCGGGGTCATCAGCAGGCTGCCGCCCCGCAGGCTCTTGGAGTTACCGATCGACGACACGGTGATGTCGACGACCTGGCCGGGTTTGGCGAACGCCGGCAGGTCGGCGTGCACCGACACCGCGGCGACGTTTTTCAACTGCACGTTGCCGGAGCCGGCCGGCACCTTGATGCCGAACTGCGACAGCATGTTGTTGAAGGTCTGCAGGGTGAACGGCGTCTGGGTGGTCTGGTCACCCGTGCCGTTGAGCCCCACCACCAGGCCGTAACCGATCAACTGGTTGGAACGCACGCCAGAAATGCTGGCGATGTCCTTCAGGCGCTCGGCATGGGCACCGAACGCACAGGACAGAAGCAAGGTTGCGGCAATCAGCTGCCTGACGTTGAACATGTTCATCCGTACTCAGAATGGCCAAAGCGGGCTGATGAAGAAGCGGTCCAGCCAACCGGGCTGGCTGGCATCGGCGAACGAGCCGGTGCCCGAATAGGTGATGCGCGCGTCGGCCACACGGGTGGACGGCACGGTGTTGTCGGTGGCGATGTCGTCGGCGCGGATCAGGCCGGCGATGCGCACCAGCTCCTCGCCGGTGTTCAGGGTCAGCCATTTCTCACCGCGCACGGCAATGATGCCGTTGGGCAGCACTTCGGCGACGGTCACGGTGACCGAGCCGGTCAGGGTGTTGCCCTGGGTGGCCTTGCTGTCGCCCTTGGTGGTGCGGTCACCGCTGTAGCCAGCTTCGAGCGACAGGTCGCCACCACCGAACGGGTTGTTGGTGTTCGGCGTGGCGCCGAACAGCGAGGTCAGGCCGATGTCTGCCTTGCTGTTCTTCTGGATCTGCGAGCCTGCGTTCTTGCTCGCCGAGGTTCGTTCGTTAAGGGTGATGGTGATGATGTCACCCACCCGGAACGCCTTGCGGTCGGTGTACAGGTTCTGATCGAAACCGGCCTGGTAGATCGAACCGTTGTTGGCCGCGGCCGGCAATGGGGTGCGCGGCAGGACCGGCGCATAGTACGGGTCGTTGGGCTTGGGCGTCGGCGCGACGCAACCAGCCAGAACCACCACCCCCCCCAGGGCGAATACGGACAACAAACGCTTCATGACGCATACCTCACGGTGTAACGGAACCTGGTGGGCTTACAGCTGCTGGGTGACGAACGACAGCATCTGGTCGGCAGTGGAGATGACCTTGGAGTTCATCTCGTAGGCACGCTGGGTGGTGATCATGTTCACCAGCTCTTCCACGGTGCTGACGTTGGAGTTTTCCAGGGTCTGCTGCAGGGTGGTGCCGAAGCCGTTCAGGCCCGGGGTACCGACCTGCGGCGCGCCGCTGGCGGCGGTTTCCAGGAACAGGTTTTCGCCGATGGCTTGCAGGCCGGCCGGGTTGATGAAGTCGGCGGTCTGGATGTTGCCGATGACCTGCGCGGCCGGGTTGCCGGCGGTGGTGATCGACACGGTGCCGTCCTGGCCGACGGTGAAGGTCTGGGCGTCGTTTGGCACGACGACCGCAGGCTCCAGGGCAAAGCCGTTGGCGGTGACGATCTGGCCATCGGAGTTCAGGTGGAAGGTACCGTCACGGGTGTACGAGACGGTGCCGTCCGGCTGCAGAACCTGGAAGAAACCACGGCCATTGACCGCCATGTCCAGCGGGTTTTCGGTGGTCTGCAGGCTGCCGGTCTGGAAGTTCTTCTGGGTGCCGACGATGCGCACACCGGTACCGACCTGCAGGCCTGACGGCAGTTCGCTGTCCTGGGTGGACTGCGCGCCTGGCTGGCGTTTGATCTGGTACAAAAGGTCCTGGAATTCAGCGCGGTCGCGCTTGAAACCGGTGGTCGAAACGTTGGCCAGGTTGTTGGAAATGACCGTGAGGTTGGTGTCCTGGGCGGACAGGCCGGTTTTAGCGACCCAAAGAGCCGGAAGCATCAGTATTCTCCTCGTGCGCCTGTTTTACGGCACCCGTTCAAGTGTGGTTAGCCGATTTGCAAAACACGCGCCATGGCTTCATCGCCTTCCTTGGCCGCGTTCATCATCTTCACGTGCAGTTCGAATTGGCGGGACAGCGCCAGCACCGAGGTCATTTCCTCGACGGCGTTGACGTTGCTGCCTTCGAGGAAGCCCGACACCACCTTGACATTGACGTCGGCTGCCGCTGGCTGGCCATTGGTGGTGTGGATCAAGCCGTCGAGGCCCTTGGTCATGCCCTTGGTATCCGGGTTGACCAGCTTGATGCGGTCGACCTCGGCCATCACCCGCGGGTCTTCACCCATGGAGCGGATGCTGATGGTGCCATCGGAGCCGACTTCGACTTTCTGCTCCGGCGGAATGGCGATCGGGCCGCCGTTGCCGATCACTGGCATGCCATTGCCGGCGCGCAATACGCCGAGGGCATCGATGTTCAGGCTGCCGGTGCGCACATAGGCTTCGCTGCCGTCCGGGGCCTGCACGGCGATGAAGCCCTGGCCGCTCACGGCCACGTCCAGGTCACGCCCGGTCTCGATCATCGGCCCTTCGCTGAAGTCGGTGGCGGGACGCTCGGTCATGGCAAAGGCCCGCGACGGAAAGCTGTCGCCGAACACCGGCATCGAGCGCGCCTGCTCCAGGTCACGCTGAAAACCATTGGTGGAAATGTTCGCCAGGTTGTTGGCATGGGCCTTCTGCGCCAGCGCGTTCTGGCTGGCGCCGGTCATGGCCACGTAAAGCATCTTGTCCACAGTCATCCTCCGCTGCACTGGCGATCGCTTGCCGCTCGCCGTTGCTGTGCAGGCACTAAAGCAAGTTCCGAACCAACTTTTATATATTGAGAAAAAGCCCGTGAATACGGGCTTTTGCGGGATAGGGCACTCAGGGCAACGCCGGTTATCCGGCGCCAGGTTGCCGATTGCGGCAAACCTGTACCGGCCTCTTCGCGGGGCAAGCCCGCTCCCACAGGTTTGATGGCGCAACGCGATTCCCTGTGGAAGCGGGCTTGCCCCGCGAAGAGGCCGGCACCGATTTCACCGATCCCGGCACCCACCATTGTTGTAAGGGCCGGCAAACCGCTTCCAGCCCTCCCCCGGCGGCCACTGCGAGCACACCAGGCGCCCATCCACCTGACTCTCCCAGCGCCACCACGGCGCCGG
The DNA here is from genome assembly GCF_055584805.1 of Pseudomonas sp. NPDC090752. Classification (NCBI taxonomy): domain Bacteria; kingdom Pseudomonadati; phylum Pseudomonadota; class Gammaproteobacteria; order Pseudomonadales; family Pseudomonadaceae; genus Pseudomonas; species Pseudomonas sp. NPDC090752. Next base: position 35,498 of record NZ_JBVJLI010000010.1, read on the forward strand.
GCCGGCCTGGACCTGGTACAGACAGAACATCGCCAGCAATGCCACAAACCACTTCTTCATGCTGCCTCCGGCAAAAACGACGAACCCCTTCACGACAAAGGGGTTCGCCTTCACGCCATCAACCCGCGACCATCAGGTCATCTGGATGATGGTCTGCATGATGGTGCTTTCGGTGGAGATGGTCTTGGCGTTCGCCTGGTAGTTGCTCTGCGCCTTGATCAGCTCGACCAGCTCCTGGGTCAGGTTGACGTTGGAGCCTTCCAGCGCGTTGGACTCGACGCCACCCAAGGTACCGGTCTTCGGCGCATCGATGCCGGGAATACCGGACGAGTAGGTTTCAGTCCAGCGAGTACCACCAATCTGCTGCAGGCCCTGCTCATTGGCGAAGCTGGCCAGGGCCACCTGGCCGATGGCACGCGACTGCTGGTTGCTGAAGCTGGCGAACAGCACACCGGTGGAGTCGATGCTCAGGCTCGACAGGATGCCGGTGGCGTAACCGTCCTGGGACTGCGACATACGCGCGGTCTCGGTGTTGTAGGACGTGGTGCTGTTCATCGACAGCTTCATGCCGTCGGCATTGCCGGTCGCACCATTGGACGCCCAGTTGCCCGACGCATCTTCAACCGCTGGCACCCAACCGGTCATGGTGAAGGTGTTGTTGGTCACGGTGAACGACGAACCTGCCGGGTGACCCGTGTTGTCAGCCGACATGCTCTTCACCGAGCCATCGCTGTTGAAGCTGATGGTGCCGGTCAGCGGCGTGGTGGAGGACGGATCGAACGGGTTGCGACCGTCGACCAGGGTGTACATGGTCCACTCGTTGGTGCCGGTCTTGCGGTAGTACTGCTCCATGGTGTGTTCGTTACCCTGGCTGTCGTACACCTTGGTCGGGAACGACTTGCTGTAGGTCGTCTCGTCGGTCGGATCGAAAGTCAGGTTGGGGACCATGTTGCCGGTGCCATCGTCGATTTCCAGCGGGATGTCTTTGGCCGAGGAATTCAGGTTGATACCTTGGTCGATCAGGCTGGTGGACTTGGGCTGCAATGCCGAGGTGTCGATCTGCAGGTCGGTCAGCACGCCCTTGGCGATCTTGCCGGTGGAATCAGCGGCGTAGCCTTGCAGGCGCAGGCCGTCCGAAGTGACCACGAAGTTGTCCTTGTCGGCCTGGAAGGCACCGGCACGGGTATAGACGCGCGAGCCGTTGTCGGACAGGACGAAGAAGCCCTGGCCCTGGATGCCCATGTCCAGCACGTTGCCGGTGGTGTTGACGTCACCCTGGGTGAACTGCTGCGACACCGCCGCCAGGCGCACGCCGTTGCCGACCTGATTCTTGCCCACGCCCAGGCGGTTGGCGCCGGCGTAGACGTCGGCGAACTCGGCGCGCGACGATTTGAAACCGGTGGTGTTGACGTTGGCGATGTTGTTGCCGGTAACGTCCAGCTGCTTGTTGGCTGCGTACAGACCGCTAAGGCCGATATTGAAAGACATGAATTCGCTCCTGTGCCGCGCTAGCGGGCCTTAGATACCGATGGTTTGTACGTCGGAGAGGGAAACCTTGCCGACACCCGCGAGGTTGAGGACCATTTCGCCGGTGGCGTTGAAACTGACGCTGGTGACCTTGGCCGGCAGCAGGGTGTTCATCTGCACCGACTGGCCATCCACGGTGGTGCTGGCGGTGAAGGTGTAGGTGCCCGGATCGACCTTCTCGCCGCTGTTGTTGGTGCCATCCCAGATGAAGTCGGCATAACCGGCTTTCTGCTCGCCCAGCTCGATGGTCTTGACGGTGTTGCCGTCCTTGTCCTTGATGGTGACCTTCGCTTCGCCGATCGCCTGCGGCACCACGAACTGTGCATTGAAACTCTCGGCGGTATCGACCACGGCCTTGTCGTTCTGCACGACCACCGAACGGCCGACCAGCGACGACGCCTGCAGGGCCTGAGACGAGGCCATGGCGTTGGTGATGCTGGTGACCGAATCGTTCAGCGAGGTGATGCCTTCGAGGCTGCTGAACTGCGCCAACTGCGCCACGAACTCGCCGTTGTCCTGCGGGTCCAGCGGGTTCTGATGCTGCATCTGGGTAACCAGCAGCTGCAGGAACGCGTCCTTGCCGAGCGTGTCGGTACCGGTCTTGGACGCGGTATCGGCGGTTTTTTTGGTGGTACTGCCTACACCCGATGCCGTCAGGACATCGTTGAGGTTCACACCGCTGGTGCTATCGACTGCCATGGTCTGGATTCCTTATCACTGACCCAGGGTCAGGACTTTCTGCATCATGTTCTTGGCGGTGTTCATCAGCTCGGCGTTGGTCTGGAACGCCCGGCTGGCGGAGATCATGTCAGCCATCTCCTCGACCACGTTGACGTTCGGGTAGTAGACGTAGCCGTCCTTGTTCGCCGCCGGATGATTGGGCTCGTAGCGCGCTTCCAGATTGCTCTGGTCTTCGATGATGCCCTTGACCTCCACGCCCTGCCCTGCCTCGCCCTGATCTTCGAACAACGACTGGCTGCCGCCGGCCTGGGCATTCTGGAAGGTAGTGGCGAACACCGGGTGGCGCGCACGGTAGGTCTGGTCGATGCTCGACGAGACGGTCTCGGCGTTGGCGATGTTCGAGGCGACGGTGTTGAGGCGGGTGTTCTGCGCACTCATGCCGCTACCGGCAATGTTGAAAACGCTGGACAGGGACATGGTTATTCTCCGCGCAGGGCCGATACCAGCCCTTTGAATTTGCTGTTGAGCAGGGTGAAGCTGGCCTGGAAGCCCATGGCGTTTTCCGTGTAGTTCGCTTGCTCGATCTGGGCGTCCACGGTGTTCTGGTCGATCGACGGCTGGCTCGGCGTGCGGTACTGCAGCGTGTCGTCGGCCATCGCCAGGCCTTCAGCCTCGATGTGCCGGCTGTTGGTGCGGTCCATGGCGAAGCGGCCACCGGTTTGCTGCTTCTGGCTTTCGGCGGCGAGCACCGAAGAGAAGTCCATGTCACGCGCCTTGTAGTTGGGCGTGTCAGCGTTGGCGATGTTGTTGGCCAGCACTTCGGCGCGCTGGGCGCGGAAGCCCAGGGCCTTTTCATGGATGCCAAGCGCCTTGTCGAAACTGATGCTCATGTCGGGGAAACCTTCGAAGGTTGACCGGAAACTTGTTGGCCAAGCTATAGCAAGGGCTGTGCCAACAGCTTGGAAGCCCGAAAATACTGGGCCACGACACGCATCATTGACTGGGTGCTGCCAGAAAAGCGGCAAAGTGCTTCCGCATGGCGGGAGGAAAGCGGCAATTGCCGGGTGGCAAAAGCGGCAAAACAAAAAATTGACGTCAGAGGGCGTGGGGTGGGCAAAAGCGCCTGCCGGGAGGTTTTTGCGCTCTTGAGATCGAGCGCCGCCCGCGCGGCGCATCGCGGATGAATCCGCTCCTACAGTCTACCTCCGGCCAATTTTGTCAGTGATATCACCGCTGTCAGCCTTGGTGGATGGCTTGATATCGAGTTGTACACACAAGACGGACAGCGAAGATGCCACAGACATAACTGGCCGAAGGTAGACCGTAGGAGCGGATTCATCCGCGATGCGCCGCGCGGGCGGCGCTCGATCTCATGGGCGCTAAAACAATCACGCCAAGCACACCAGAACACAGCACAATCCCCACCATTCAGCGACGATATAGACTTTTCCTACAGCTTTCTCAGAAATGATTACGCTCGATCCATGATGTGATTCCCCCTGCACAAACTTGTCAGGGAGACACACATGCTTCTGAACCACCTCGTGCCCTCATGGCACGAGATCGAATCACGCATCATCGATGAAATGGGCTATCAGGGAGGCGCCCATTTCGTCGATCAGTACAACCAACCGGTCGCCTCACTGGCACTCAACATTCGCCGCATCAGGGCCGTCCAATCCGCTTTCAACCAAGCCGAATGGCAAGCCGCGCACCTCTTGCGCCAACGCTTCGCCGACTTGGAAATCGCCAGCATCCTCGACGAACTATTGGTCGTAGTCCGGCAGATGGCGATGATCGTCGTCGGCAGTGCCGTTACCGGCGGCGCCATCGGTGCCGGCATCGGTGCCTTTGGCGCAGGTGCCGGGGCTCTTCCCCTCGCCGGGGTCGGTGCCGCGATGGGCCTGAAGGTCAGCGGCTGGATCCTCGGCGTACTCGGCCTGTCCTCCATCGCCGAGTTCTTCATCGAAGGCTTGCCGCGCATAGGCGAGTACTACCTGGACGGCATCCGCAGCGCTTGGGAAGGCACGCACGACGAAGGCTTGAGCCCGTTCGGCCGGGATGATCCGAATGCGATATCGCGGGCCGCGCATTCGATTGCCCTTGGCCATGTGGAAGTCGTTGTGCTGTTGCTGGGGGCGATTGTTTCGTACCTCACACGGGGACGCGGCGATGCCCGGGTGCTGGCGCAGGAAATGGCGGCCAGCAACAAGGGTGCGCGGCTTGGGCAATGGATGCTCAAGCATGAAGAGGGGTTGAAGAAGCGGCCGGATTTGCAGGTGCCGGAGCGGCGCAAGGGAGCGGTTAATGATCCACAGCCCGCGCCGACTAATCGGCCTGCGGGGAAAGACAAGGAGCCTTCGACAGCCAAGCCCGGTAGCATGCCGCTGCATACGGTGGCTTGTTTCAAAGCGGACAATTTGCCGGCTTCCAAGCATGGGGAATTTGAACGGCAGTTGAAAGGGCAGCAGGATGGACTGAACCGGCTGACGGTAGACGAGTTTCTGGAAAATGTTGCCAACCCGGTGAAGCGTGATCCAGCTGTCGCACGCAAGGCTCGGCGAGAGTTGAAAAAAAGCCTGGAGGAGAGAATTCAGGAAGAACTATCCAACACAATGAGTCATGCCGACGCTAGAAAAGAGGCCATCAAGCAAGCTAAGGAAACAATGACAACCCTCGCCGCGCTGCATAATCCAGACTTAAGCGCAGGCGGCAAAGACGTGATATCTGGCTTCGGCGATAGGCAAGTCAATTCGACCATCGGCCCTCAATGGAAGACCAAATTGAGCAATATGAAAACTGCAGCTGAGCAGATGGCGAACCTCGACAGACGTACAGCACTGATGAACGTCAAACTCCATAAATGCTGATTTAAGGTGGCAACTTACGATGGACGAAGCATTCACTATTTTTATCGAATCAATGGGGCACCCCATCTATCGGCAGGAGGTTCCCACATCAAGCATTGAGCGCTACAAAGGAAAACTGCCAAATCAACTATTGGAGTATTGGGCAGAACATGGGTGGTGCGGGTATGCCGACGGATTATTTTGGACAGTTAATCCTCAAGAGTATGAAGGCGTGACCGCTTCATGGATCGAGGGAACGAACTTAGGTGAAAGAGACAAATACCACCTGATTGGCAGAAGCGCTTTCGGCGACCTTTATTTCTTCGGAGAGCAAACGGGATTTTCGTTAAAAATTATCGGTTACTATTCTTTCTACAATGGCATACATAGAAAACTAACGGACATGGACCGGCATGTGCAAAGCTTTTTCGCTATGAAAGATAGAGAAATTGATGACTTTGAGGATATGTTTGAGCCTCTCAAGAAAAGGCTCGGCGCACCTAAGCATGACGAGATGTATGCTTTTGTTCCAGCATTGCTGCTTGGTGGGACAGCCAAGGTTGACCATGTCGAAAAAGTGAAAGCGGTGGAACATCTTATTTTCCTATCACAGCTTTCCCCCCTTGAGCCCTATAGCTTCTCGGACTTCTGATCCAGCATCAGAGCCTTGTGAATAGGGGCTGCCAAGCAGCCCCTCGGAAATTCTAACAATGCCCTACTTAGCCTGGTAGATGATCCCCGGACTGCACTGCACCATCTGATAATGATCCGGCAACCCATTCAGCGCCTCGGAGGCCCCCAGGAACAGGTACCCCCCCGGCTTCAGGGTGCTATGTATCCGCAGCAGAATGTCCTTCTTCACCTGCGCCGAGAAGTAGATCAGCACATTGCGGCAGAACACGATGTCGAACTTGCCCAACGCCGCATAGCTATCGAGCAGGTTGAACGACCGGAATTCAACCCGGCTGCGAATGGCCGGCTTAACCGCCCAACGTCCCGGCCCCTTGGTGTCGAAATAGCGCTGCAAACGCTCCTGGGACAGGCCGCGGGCAATCGCCAGGCTGTCGTACTCCCCGGTCTTGCAGTTGTTCAGCATCGAGCCGGACAAGTCGGTGGCGACGATCTGCGCGCCCATCTTCAACTGGCCGAGATTGCTGCGCTCGAACTCGTCGATGGCCATCGAAATGGAATACGGTTCCTGCCCCGACGAACAGGCCGCCGACCACATGCGCAGGCGCTGACCAGGATTGTTCTTGATGAACTCGGGAATGACCTTGTTCTTCAGCACTTCGAACGGATAGGTATCGCGAAACCACAGGGTTTCGTTGGTGGTCATCGCATCGACCACCTGCTCGCGCAGGCCGCCACGCGGCTGGGCCTGGATGCGTTGCACCAGTTCGCCCAGGCTCTTGATGCCCTGCTGCTCCATCAGCTTGTTCAGGCGGCTGGCCACCAGGTACTGCTTATTCTCGCCCAGCAGGATGCCACAGGCTTTCTCCAGGAAGACCCGGAACTGTTCGAAATCCAAATTACCCGTAGACACTACTGCGGCCTCTTTTCAATCACTGGTGCCGGGAGCAAGCCCCCGGCGGCTTCAATGCGTTGCCTTGATCCGGTCGACCACGCGCTGGGCCAGGTCGTCCGGCTTGAACTTGGCCAGGAAGTCATCGGCGCCGACTTTCTTCACCATCGCCTGGTTGAATACCCCGGACAGCGAAGTATGCAGGCAGATATGCAATTTTTGCATGCGCGGATCGCTGCGGATCTCCGCCGTCAGCGTGTAGCCGTCCATTTCCGGCATTTCAATGTCGGAAATCATCATCAGGAATTCTTCTTCCGGCTTCTTGCCCTCGTCCACCAGCTTGCGCAGGTAGTCCAGGGCCTGGCGGCCGTCATTGAGCGCCACCACGTCCACGCCCACGGTCTGCAGGCAGCGGCTGACCTGCTTGCGCGCCACCGACGAGTCGTCGACGGTCAGCACCCGCAGCAGCACGGCCTTGTCCTGGGTCTCGGCATCGACCACGCCGACAGAGACCTGCTCGGACGACGGCGCCACCTCGGCCAGCACCTTTTCCACGTCGATGATCTCGACCATGCGGTCGTCCACCCGGGTGACCGCCGTCAGATAGTGGTCACGGCCAGTGCCCTTGGGTGGTGGATGGATCGCTTCCCAGTTCATGTTGACGATGCGCTCGACCGAATGCACCAGAAAACCCTGGGTCTTGGTGTTGTACTCGGTGATGATCACGAAGCTGTTGCGTGTTTCTTCCTTCAACCCGGGCAGCCCGGTGGCCATCGACAGGTCGAGGATCGGGATGGTCGCGCCGCGAATGTTGGCCACGCCGCGCACCACCGGGTGGGACTTGGGCAGCACGGTCAGTTCCGGGCACTGCAACACCTCGCGAACCTTGAACACGTTGATCCCGTACAGCTGCGCGCCATTGAGGCGGAACAGCAGCAATTCCAGGCGATTCTGCCCAACCAGCTGTGTGCGCTGGTTGACTGAATCCATTACCCCCGCCATGCCTGACTCCTTCTTCTCTGTGCCATTTCGTAGCAACTCTTACAGCGAGTCGGCACGGGCTTTGCTTTTTTGAGCGCCATGCATATGAAAACGACAATTTTCCGACGACTGACGCGCCTGCTGAGTGGCTCACTGGCCGTGCTCTGCCTGCTGGCGCCCGGCGCGCGTACGCTGGCGGACGCGGTTACCTTGCCTGAACAGCTTATCGGTGTCACCCAAGGGTTTCTTGAATTTACCGTCGAGGATTACCTGGCGACCACCCAGACGCCGGGGCGCTACGAGATCCAGGTCAACCCGCTGGACCCGCGCCTGCGCATGCCGCTGTGCAGCCAGCAGCTGGACGCCTCGCTGGAAAGCCCGGCGCAACCCCTGGGCCGGGTGACCGTGCGGGTACGCTGCGATGGCAGCGCACCGTGGACCATTTTCGTTCCGGCAACCGTGCGGCTGTTCCGCGACGTGGTGGTGGTGACCCGCCCGCTCAGGCGCCAGGATATCGTCGGTGAAAATGACGTGGCCCTGCGCGAACGCGATGTCGGCACCCTCACCCAGGGTTTTCTCAGCGAGCTCGATCAGGCCGTGGGCATGAAGATGCTGCGCCCGACCGTGATCGACCAGGTACTCACCCCGCAACACCTGGAACAGGCTGAAGTGGTGCGCAAGGGCGACCATGTGGTGATCACTGCCCGCAGCGGCAGCCTCAGCGTGCGCATGCCCGGTGAGGCCTTGAGCAAAGGCGGCCAGAACGAACAGATCCGCGTGCGCAACCTCAATTCGCAACGGGTGGTAAAAGCCCGGGTTACCGGCCCTGGACAGGTCGAGGTGGCCATGTAGATTCAGCTGGCAGTGTGGAACCGCTTTTCCTAAACTGTGTCAGAACACGGGTTCGCGAGCTTGCCGACAGGCGTGAGCATTTGTGCCTAAAGTTTATTTCGGGCTGGCCGAAAACAAGGTAAGCGTCCAAATACCCAGAGGTTTCTGATCATGGTCATCGACTTCAGTCGTTTGAATAATTCTCCGTCCGTCACGGGCGGCGTTCGCGGCAATGCCGCACCCGGCACCGCCGAGAAGCCTGGCGAAACCGGTGAAGCGCCGAAAAGCGCCAGCGCCAGCGCCAGCGGAGAAGCGGTACACCTCAGCCAAGAGGCCCAGCAGTTGCAGAAGATCAGCGACAAGCTGCGCGACCAGCCCGTTGTCGACAATGCCCGCGTGGCACAGTTGAAACAGGCGATCGCAGACGGCAGCTACCAGGTCGATGCCGGCCGGGTCGCCAGCAAACTGCTCGATTTCGAAGCCCAGCGCTGACCGTTCGGCGCGCTGACTTCACGGACGCTATAAAAGCCAAGAGTTAGCCATGCACGACATCACATTGCTGCAACTGATCGAAGACGACATCGCACCGACTCAGGAACTGCTCGACCTGCTACAACAGGAAGCAGTCGCCCTGCACGGCCGCGACATGGCACCGCTGGAGGGCATCCTGGCCCGCAAGCAATCGCTGATCGTCCTGTTGGAGCAGCAAGGCATCCGTCGCAACAACCTGCTCGCCAGCCTCGGCTTCAGCGCCGACCGCGCCGGGGTGCAGGCCGTGGCCGCGCAGTCGCCCAATGGTGAAGTGATCATGCAGCAGCTCAATGCGCTGACCCAGTTGATGGACGCCTGCCAGAAGGTCAACGAGACCAATGGCCGGATCATCCAGGTTCAGCAACACGTCACGGCCAACCAGATCAGAATCCTCATGGGCGGCGATTCGCCGTCGCTCTACGACAGCCGTGGCGCCACATCACCACTGGCCAAGCCCCGGGCGCTCAGCCAAGTGTGATTAGTTCTATCAAGGCACGGAACATACTGGCAAAATGCCGTTACTTGCGTGTGCCGTTTTTGCCTGGAGATTGATAACCCGTGTTCAATGAGACCGATGCCCCGCAACCGCCGAAGGTGCTGAACACGCCTTTGGAGATCGCGGCCAACCTGCGCCAGCTGCAGGACAGCCACGACCCTCTGATCATCACCTTCCATGAGCGCAGCCAGCGATTCCAGAGCTACGTGGTGCACGTGGACCGTGACAGCAATACCTTGGCGCTGGACGAGATGATCCCGCGCGATGGCGAAAAGTACATCGAGAACGGTGAACCGTTCCGCGTCGAAGGCTTTCATGACGGCGTGCGTATCGCCTGGGAATGCAACCACGAACTGAAGGTTACCGAAGTCGACGGCCACCGCTCGTACCGTGGGGCGATGCCCGAAGAGATGACTTACCACCAGCGGCGCAATGCCTTCCGCGCTGCGCTGAAGCTGTCGCAATTGGTCGATGTGATCCTCGACGGCGCCCACCTCAAGGGCAATGGAGCCCTGCGCGGCAAGCTGCTGGACATCTCCGCCACCGGCTGCAAACTGCGCTTCGATGGCAATGTCGAAGACCGCCTGCAACTGGGCCAGGTGTACGAACGCTTCAAGGCCGGTAACCCGCTGGGGCTGGTCGACACCATGGTCGAACTGCGTCACTTGCACCATGAAGAACGCATCAACACCACTTTCGCAGGCGTGCGCTTCCATAACCTCAATGGGCAGGCGCAGCGCAAGATCGAGAGTTTTGTGTACCAGCTGCAGCGTGAGGCGCGGCGGTTCGACAAGGACGATTATTGATCGTTGGCTGAATGTGCGAACGCCACCCATTGGGTGGCGTTTTTGTTTGTTAAGTGCCTGTGCCGGCCTCTTCGCGGGGCAAGCCCGCTCCCACAGGTTCACTGCAGACTTAACTGTGGGAGCGGGCTTGCCCCGCGAAGAGGCCGGCACAAGGCTCAAACCGACTTACTGACCTCATCCCCCGCCGGGGCCTCAGCCACAGGCTCAGCCTTCTCCTCCACCTCAGTATCCTCAGCCGCCACCGGCGCCTGCATCACGTCCTGCACGGTCTGCTCATCCACCCGTGGGTCCAATGCCGCCGACAATGGCGAACCCGCCGCCGGCATCGCCACGTGCCCCAGCGGCGCATCCTGAACCTGGTGCAACCCGGTAACGGCTTTCGGCCGAATCCGCCACACCAGCACCAACGCGAAAAACACGAAGAAGGCATAGAGCATCTGAGGACCCAGCACCTTCATCAGCACCCCCGCCGCCAGCGGCCCGATGCACGCCCCCACGCCGTAGGTGACCAGCAGCATGGCGGTCAACGAAACGCGCCGCTCGCTTTCCACATGGTCATTGGAAAACGCCACCGCCAGTGGGTAGAGGCAGAACTGCAGCAGCGATATCACGAAACCGATGCCGAACAGCGCCTCAAGCGGCACGTTGGGAAGAAACGCCAGCGGCGCCGCCGCCAACGCCAAGCCCACCGCCACACTGCGAATCAGCACAGCCCGGTCGTAACGATCAGACAGCCAGCCCAGCGGCCACTGCACCACCAGCCCGGCAAAGATGCAACTACCCATGAACAGACCGATCTGCTCGGTCGACAGCCCCTGACTGCTGGCATACAGCGGCGCCAGGCCGTAGAACGAGCCAACGATCAACCCTGAACCGAGCACCGTGCTCAACGACTGTGGCACCCGCTTGATGAAGAATTTCGGCTCCATTGGTGCCGGACGCAACGGTGCCGGGTGAATGCGCCGGGTCATCGCCACCGGCACCAGGCACAGGGCGAAGCACATGGCAACCAGCATCAACAGTTCAGGACCCAGCTCGGGGTGCACCACCAGGATCAACTGGCCGAGCACCAGCCCCAGGTAGGAGGCGATCATGTAGCCACTGAATACCGCGCCGCGGTGCTTGGCATCGGCCTGTTCGTTGAGCCAGCTCTCGATGACCATGTACTGGCACATCATCCCCAGGCCAACGATCATCCGCAGCCCTACCCAGGCCGGAAGCCAGTTGGTCATGCCATGGCCGAGCACCGCCGCGCAGACGATGCCGGCACAGGTGGTGTAGGCGCGAATATGGCCAACCCGGCCAATCAGCCGATGGCCGACCTTGCCACCCACGGCCAGGCCGAAGTAGTTGGCCGCCATCAACGCACCGACCCACAGGCTGTCGACGTGATCGGCCGCCAGGCGCAGGGCCAGGTAGGTGCTGAGCAGGCCCGACCCGATCAGCATCATCAAGGCAGCGAAATACAGCGACTGAAACGGCTTCCAGATGTTTCGCATACGTCCCCTCGGGCTCCCTGGTCAGGTGGCGTTGGCCTGGCAAGCATAAAAGCAATTGTGCCGCAGTGCAGTCCCCCGCCAGCGAAATCGCCGAGCCGGGGCGTGTCCAGTGCCGGTCGTGTCGCGATCAGGCCTGAGCGGCCAACACGCGGCGCTCCCATGGCGTGATCTCGTCGAAGAAATCGGTCAGTTCCAGCGTCTTGGTGGCAACGTAGCCTTCGATGAACTCACTGCCGAACAGTTCCCGTGCCAGCGCGCTGCGCTTCAGACGTTCCAGTGCAGCATGCAGGGTGCACGGCAGGCTCAGGTGTTCGGGCACCTCGAACTCGCCTTGGATGGCCGCTGCCGGCTGCAGGCACTGTTCGATGCCGTGCAGGCCGGCGGCCAGGCTGGCGGCGATGGCCAGGTAAGGGTTGGCGTCGGCGCCTGGCAGGCGGTTTTCGACACGCCGCGCCACCGGCGCACTGGCCGGGATGCGTAGACCCGCGGCGCGGTTGTCCTCGGACCAGCAGGCATTGTTCGGCGACGCGTAGGGATGGCAGAGCCGCTGATAGGAATTGACGTTGGGCGCGAACAACGCGGTGAAGTCGGCCATGCACGCCTGCAGGCCACCGATGAAGTGGTAGAAGGTGTCGGTCGGCTGTCCAAGGTCATCCCTGAATACAGTACGCCCTGTGGCGATCTTCACCAGGCTCTGATGAATATGCATCGAACTGCCCGGGGTATGCGCCAGCGGCTTGGCCATGCACACCACGCTCAGGCCGTGCTTGAGCGCAACTTCCTTGAGCAGGTGCTTGAACAGGAAGGTCTGGTCGGCCAGCAACAATGGGTCGCCGTGCAGCAGGTTGATCTCGAACTGGCTGACGCCCATTTCGTGCATGAAGGTGTCGCGCGGCAGGCCAAGGGCTGCCATGCACTGGTAGACCTCCTGAAAGAACGGCCGCAGGCCGTTGTTGGAACTGACGCTGAACGCCGAGTGGCCGAGTTCGCGGCGGCCATCTTTACCCAGCGGCGGCAAAAACGGCTGCTGCGGGTCGCTATTGGGGGCGAAGACGAAGAACTCCAGTTCGGTCGCCACCACTGGCGCCAGGCCGAGGGCTGCGTAACGGGCGACCACCGCCTGCAACAGCCCACGGGTGGACAAGCCCGAGGGGCGGCCATCAAGCTCGTTGGCATCGCAGATCGCCAGGGCCAGGCCCTCATCGCCCCAGGGCAGCCGATGGATCTGCGTCGGCTCGGCCACCAGCGCCAGATCGCCGTCGTCGCTGCCATAGAACCGCGCAGGCGGGTAGCCACCCATGATGCATTGCAGGAGCACGCCGCGCGCCATCTGCAGGCGACGGCCTTCGAGGAAGCCTTCGGCGGTCATCACCTTGCCGCGGGGTACACCATTGAGGTCGGGGGTGACGCATTCGATCTGATCGATGCCCTGGAGTTGCTCGGCGAGCGAGCGCTGGGCTGCGGTGGTCATGACGCTTGTCCTTGTTGTTGTCGGCTGACCACAACATAGGCTGGGGGTGTTTAAAATATCAAGCACCTGATGGTGTGTCAGTGCCGGCCTCTTCGCGGGGCAAGCCCGCTCCCACAGGAATTTGCGTTGCCTCCCTCAACCTGTGGGAGCGGGCTTGCCCCGCGAAGAGGCCGGGACATTCAACGATCACTCGCGCAACGTCATCCCGTTTGCAGGCAACGGCAGTGCCGTTTTGTAGCGCACCTGCTTCAAGGCAAAGCTCGAGCGAATGTTCGCCACCCCCGGCAAACGCGTCAGGTAATCGAGAAACCGCTCCAGCGCCTGAATGCTCGGCAACAGCACCCTCAGCAGGTAGTCCGGGTCGCCGGTCATCAAGTAGCACTCCATCACTTCGGGCCGCTCGGCGATTTCTTCCTCGAAGCGGTGCAGCGCGGTTTCAACCTGCTTCTCCAGGCTGACGTGAATGAACACATTGACGTCCAGCCCCAGCACTTCTGGCGAGAGCAAGGTCACCTGCTGGCGGATCACCCCCAGCTCCTCCATGGCCTTTACCCGGTTGAAACAAGGGGTCGGCGACAGGTTCACCGAACGCGCAAGCTCGGCGTTGGTGATGCGGGCGTTGTCCTGCAGGCTGTTGAGAATGCCGATGTCGGTACGATCGAGTTTGCGCATGAGACAAATTCACCGGTTTTTTGTGTTTATGCGGAATGTTTATCTGCGCCGTGCGCCAAAGGCAACAAACTTGAGAGAAAAATTCTCCCCAGCTGTCACTACTATGTAATTGACGCTGACCTGCCAGTCACAAGCTGGCAATCAGCGGCGACCGCTTCAGAGCTCACAAAAACAACATCCGAGCGAGCGTAAAAAGCATGAACGAGTACGCCCCCCTGCGTTTGCATGTGCCCGAGCCTACCGGCCGGCCAGGCTGCCAGACCGATTTTTCCTACCTGCGGCTGAACGACGCGGGTCAAGTCCGTAAACCTCCCATCGATGTCGACGCTGCCGACACCGCCGACCTGTCCAACAGCCTGATCCGCGTGCTCGACGCGCAGGGCGATGCACTGGGCCCCTGGGCCGAGGACATCGACCCGCAGGTGCTGCGCCAAGGCATGCGCGCCATGCTCAAGACGCGCATTTTCGACAGCCGCATGGTGGTTGCCCAGCGCCAGAAGAAGATGTCCTTCTACATGCAGAGCCTCGGCGAGGAAGCCATCGGCAGCGCCCAGGCGCTGGCCCTCAACCGCACCGACATGTGCTTCCCCACCTACCGCCAGCAGAGCATCCTGATGGCCCGCGACGTGTCGCTGGTGGAAATGATCTGCCAGCTGCTGTCCAACGAGCGCGACCCGCTCAAAGGCCGCCAGTTGCCCATCATGTATTCGGTGCGCGAGGCCGGCTTCTTCACCATCAGCGGCAACCTGGCGACGCAGTTCGTGCAGGCCGTCGGTTGGGCCATGGCCTCGGCGATCAAGGGCGATACCAAGATCGCCTCGGCCTGGATCGGCGACGGCGCCACCGCCGAATCCGACTTCCACACTGCGCTGACCTTCGCCCACGTGTACCGCGCCCCGGTGATCCTCAACGTGGTCAACAACCAGTGGGCGATCTCCACCTTCCAGGCCATCGCTGGCGGTGAATCGACCACTTTCGCCGGCCGTGGCGTCGGCTGCGGCATCGCCTCCCTGCGCGTCGACGGCAACGACTTCGTCGCCGTGTACGCCGCCTCGCGATGGGCCGCCGAGCGTGCCCGCCGTGGCCTTGGCCCGTCCCTGATCGAGTGGGTCACCTACCGCGCCGGCCCGCACTCGACCTCCGACGACCCGTCCAAATACCGCCCAGCGGACGACTGGAGCCACTTCCCGTTGGGCGATCCGATCGCCCGCCTGAAGCAGCACCTGATCAAGATCGGTCACTGGTCCGAGGAAGAACACCAGGCGGTCACCGCCGAGTTCGAGGCCGCGGTAATCGCCGCGCAGAAGGAAGCCGAACAGTACGGCACCCTGGCCAACGGCCACATCCCGAGCGCCGCCTCGATGTTCGAGGACGTGTACAAGGAAATGCCCGACCACCTGCGCCGTCAGCGCCAGGAACTGGGGGTTTGAGATGAACGACCACAACAACAGCATCAACCCGGAAACCGCCATGGCCACCACCACCATGACCATGATCCAGGCCCTGCGCTCGGCCATGGACGTCATGCTAGAGCGCGACGACAACGTGGTGATATACGGCCAGGACGTCGGCTACTTCGGCGGCGTGTTCCGCTGCACCGAAGGCTTGCAGAACAAGTACGGCAAGTCGCGGGTATTCGACGCACCGATCTCCGAGAGCGGCATCGTCGGCACCGCCGTCGGCATGGGCGCCTATGGCCTGCGGCCGGTGGTGGAAATCCAGTTCGCCGACTACTTCTACCCCGCCTCGGACCAGATCGTCTCCGAGATGGCCCGCCTGCGCTATCGCTCGGCCGGCGAGTTCATCGCCCCGCTAACCCTGCGCATGCCCTGCGGCGGCGGCATCTACGGCGGGCAGACGCACAGCCAGAGTCCAGAGGCGATGTTCACCCAAGTGTGTGGCTTGCGCACGGTGATGCCGTCCAACCCGTACGACGCCAAAGGCCTGCTGATAGCCTCGATCGAGTCTGACGACCCGGTGATTTTCCTCGAACCCAAGCGCCTGTATAACGGCCCGTTCGATGGCCACCATGATCGCCCGGTAACGCCTTGGTCCAAACATCCACACAGCGCCGTGCCGGATGGTTACTACACGGTGCCCCTGGACAAAGCCGCCATCACCCGCCCCGGCAACGACGTCACCGTGCTGACCTATGGCACCACCGTGTATGTGGCCCAGGTGGCCGCCGAAGAAACCGGCGTCGACGCCGAAGTCATCGACCTGCGTAGCCTCTGGCCGCTGGACCTGGAGACCATCGTCGCATCGGTGAAGAAGACCGGCCGCTGCGTGGTCGTGCACGAAGCCACCCGTACCTGCGGCTTTGGTGCCGAACTGGTGTCGTTGGTGCAGGAACATTGCTTCCATCACCTTGAAGCGCCGATCGAGCGCGTCACCGGCTGGGACACCCCCTACCCCCACGCACAGGAATGGGCTTACTTCCCAGGCCCTTCGCGGGTAGGTGCGGCATTGAAACGGGTCATGGAGGTCTGAATGGGCACGCACGTCATCAAGATGCCGGACATTGGCGAAGGCATCGCGCAAGTCGAGTTGGTCGAGTGGTTCGTCAAAGTTGGCGATGTGATTGCCGAAGACCAGGTGGTAGCCGATGTCATGACCGACAAGGCCACCGTGGAAATTCCCTCGCCGGTCAGCGGCAAGGTGCTGGCCCTGGGCGGCCAGCCAGGTGAAGTGATGGCGGTCGGCAGCGAGCTGATCCGTATCGAAGTGGAAGGCAGTGGCAACCATGTGGATGTACCGCACGCCAAGCCAGTGGAAGCGCCGGTCGCGGCCAAGCCAGTACCGCAAGCCGAACCACAGCCAGCGGCGCACCAAGCGCCCGCAAAGCATGAGCCGGCCCCGATCGTACCGCGCCAGGCCGACGAAAAACCGCTGGCCTCGCCGGCCGTGCGCAAGCGCGCCCTGGATGCCGGTATCGAACTGCGTTACGTGCACGGCAGCGGCCCGGCCGGGCGCATCCTGCATGAAGACCTCGACGCCTTCATCAGCAAACCGCAGAGCGCTGCCGGGCAGGCGCCTGGCGGCTATGCCAAGCGCACCGACAGCGAGCAGGTGCAAGTGATCGGCCTGCGCCGCAAGATCGCCCAGCGCATGCAGGATGCCAAACGCCGCGTCGCGCATTTCAGCTACGTCGAGGAAATCGACGTGACGGCGCTGGAAGCCCTGCGCCAGCAACTCAACAGCAAGCACGGCGACAGCCGCGGCAAACTGACCCTGCTGCCGTTCCTGGTCCGCGCCTTGGTCGTCGCCTTGCGCGACTTCCCGCAGATCAACGCCACCTACGACGACGAAGCCCAGGTCATCACCCGCCATGGCGCAGTGCATGTGGGCATCGCCACCCAGGGCGACAATGGCCTGATGGTGCCGGTGCTGCGCCACGCCGAGGCCGGCAGCCTGTGGGGCAATGCCGGCGAGATTTCCCGCCTGGCCAATGCCGCCCGCAACAACAAGGCCAGCCGCGAGGAACTGTCCGGCTCGACCATCACGCTGACCAGCCTCGGCGCCCTCGGTGGCATCGTCAGCACGCCGGTGGTCAATACCCCAGAAGTGGCGATCGTCGGCGTCAACCGCATGGTCGAAAGGCCAATGGTGATCGACGGCCAGATCGTGATTCGCAAGATGATGAACCTGTCCAGCTCGTTCGACCACCGGGTGGTCGATGGCATGGATGCCGCGCTGTTCATCCAGGCCGTGCGTGGCCTGCTTGAGCAACCCGCCTGCCTGTTCGTGGAGTGAACATGAGCCAGACTATCGACACCACGCTGCTGATCATCGGTGGCGGCCCTGGCGGCTACGTGGCCGCCATCCGTGCCGGGCAACTGGGCATCCCCACCGTGCTGGTGGAGGGGCACGCGCTGGGCGGCACCTGCCTGAACATCGGCTGCATTCCGTCCAAGGCATTGATCCATGTGGCCGAGCAGTTTCACCAGGCCTCCCGATACACCGCCCCTTCCGAACTGGGCATCAGCGTTGCCTCAGCACAGCTGGACATTGGCCGCAGCGTGGCCTGGAAGGACGGCATCGTCGACCGGCTGACCACTGGCGTCGCCGCACTGCTGAAAAAGCACGGCGTCAAGGTGATCCACGGCTGGGCGAAGATCCTCGACGGCAAGCACGTCGACGTCGACGGCCAGCGCATCCAGTGCGAACACCTGCTGCTGGCCACCGGCTCGAACAGCGTCGAACTGCCGATGCTGCCGCTCGGCGGGCCGATCATCTCTTCGACCGAAGCCTTGGCCCCACAGACACTGCCCAAACACCTGGTGGTGGTGGGCGGCGGCTACATCGGTTTGGAGCTGGGCATCGCCTACCGCAAACTGGGCGCGCAGGTCAGTGTGGTGGAAGCACGCGACCGCATCCTGCCGACTTACGACAGCGAGTTGACTGCGCCGGTGGCCGAGTCATTGAAGAAACTGGGCATTGCCCTGCACCTGGGGCACAGCGTCGAAGGCTACAGCGACGGGTGCCTGCTGGCCAGCGATGGCCAAGGCGGGCAATTGCGCCTGGAAGCCGACCGGGTGCTGGTGGCCGTGGGCCGTCGCCCGCGCACCCAGGGTTTCAACCTGGAAAGCCTGGAACTGAAGATGAACGGTGCCGCGATCGCCATCGACGAACGCTGCCAGACCAGCATGCGCAATGTTTGGGCCATCGGTGACGTGGCCGGTGAACCGATGCTGGCTCACCGGGCCATGGCGCAGGGCGAGATGGTTGCCGAGATCATCGCCGGAAAGGCGCGACGCTTCGAGCCCAGCGCGATCGCGGCGGTGTGCTTCACCGATCCGGAAGTGGTGGTGGCTGGCAAGACACCGGACCAGGCCAACGAGCAAGGGCTGGACTGCATCGTCGCGCAGTTCCCGTTCGCCGCCAACGGCAGGGCCATGAGCCTGGAGTCGAAAACCGGTTTCGTGCGGGTGGTGGCACGCCGTGACAATCACCTGATCGTGGGTTGGCAGGCGGTGGGCGTGGCGGTTTCGGAGCTGTCCACCGCCTTTGCCCAGTCGCTGGAAATGGGCGCTCGCCTGGAAGATATCGCCGGCACTATCCATGCTCACCCAACCCTTGGCGAGGCGGTACAGGAAGCGGCATTGCGCGCGCTGGGCCACGCCCTGCACATCTGACCTTTCATTCAGTGCCGGCCTCTTTGCGGGGCAAGCCCGCTCCCACAGGTACACCACTGGCTTCAAGGTCAGTGGTGTACCTGTGGGAGCGGGCTTGCCCCGCGAAGAGGTCGGTACAGACTCACTCGGAAATCGCGTCTTTGCCCGATCCCTTGGCCCGGTACAAAGCCTTGTCAGCCCGCCCGAGCAGATCATCCTGATCCTCCCCTTCCTGCCACTGCACCACCCCATAACTCAAGGTCAGCCGGCACTCGCCGATCGGCTCGACCTGAACCATTGCTCGACGTAACTGCGCCGCCACCTCCAACGCTTCGCCCAGCGTGGTCTGCGGCAACACCATGACGAACTCGTCCCCGCCCCAGCGCGCCAGCAGATCCTGGTCGCGCAGGCAGGTACGCAAGTTCTCCACGACGCTGACCAACGCGGCATCGCCCTGGGCATGGCCATACCGGTCATTGATCGGCTTGAAGTCGTCCACATCCATGGCAATCACCGCCAACGGCTCACGGAAGCGTTGCGCGCGCCTGCACTCCTGCTGCAGCGACTTTTCCAACCGGTAACGATTGGCGATGCGGGTCAGTGCATCGCGCTCGGCCAGCTCGCGATTTTCGTCCAGCTGACGCTGCAACTGCTGGTTGACCCAGGACAGCTCGCGGGTGCGCTCGGCCACCTGGGCCTCCAGCGACTGGTTTTTTTGCTCAAGTTCGGCCACCAGGCGCTTGCCGGCGTCGATGTTGCGATGCGCGCCGAGCATGCGCGCCACCGAGCCGTCGTCGTTGCGGGCGATGATGTGGCCGCTGTCCTCGATCCACAAGTAGCTGCCATCTTGGCAGCGGCAACGGTATTCGATGAGGTAGCGCTCGTTGCGCTGGTTGATGTACGCCTCGAAGTGGGCCATCACCCGTGGGTAGTCCTCGGGGTGGATCACGCTTTCCCAGGTCAGCACGCTGTTGGCCATCGAATGACTGGCGTAACCCAGCATGGCGTACCAGCCGGGGTTACGATAGACGTAGCCGGTGTTGGCATTCCAATCCCAGATGCCATCGCTGATCAATTCGAACAACATCTGTAGCTGCTGTTCACTGAAGCCGGCGGGCACCGGCCTGGATTCGTTACTCATGGACGCTCTCCCTGATGTCCAGCAACTGCGCTCCCGATCAAGGTGCTGCCGACGGTGTTCGTAGATTGCCGCTGGCGGCAATATCGTTCCTCTGCCGGGTGAGCATATTCCGTGTACAAGGCAAGCGGAATAGCCCAGGCGCCCTAATTTACCGATGCGCCGTTCACGCCAACTGCAAGAGGGCCTCTTCCACCGCCGCCACCCGCTGGTTGCCAGCCGCGCCGGGCAGCCGCCAGGCAGCAATGGTCAACCCCAGCGGCACCGGTCGATCAAGGGGCGCAACCAGTTCACCGCTGTCCAGGTAAGGTTGCACCAGGCTTTTGCGACCGATCAGCACACCCGCCCCAAGCAAGGCTTGCTGCAACGCAATCGAGTACAAGGAAAAACCGGGGCCTTGGGCGACGAAATGCTGCTCGGGCAGGACGGCCTCGGACCACACATCCCAATCTCGCCAGCCAACATCCTTGATGCAACGAGCACTGGCCAAGTCTTGCGCGCCCCTGATCCGCCCGGCCAGCGCAGGGCTGCAGACCGGCAGCACCTGCTCCTCGGCGAGGCTGCGCTGGCTGCGCTCCAGCCGCTCGACATAAAACAGGCAGAGATCAAACGGGCTGCGCTTGAGGTTGGGCGGCTCATCGACCGCCGTGACCGAAATTTCAATGGGTGCGAGCATTTCGGTCAGACGCGGCAGCCGGGGCCCGACCCACAATTGCGCCAAAGCCGGCGACGTGACGATATGCACCCGCTGCGGGGCCGACAGCTGACGCAGCGTGCGTGCAGCCGATTCAACGGCATCAAATGCCTCGGTGAACTGGGCACTCACGCTCTCGCCCAACGGGGTTAACCTCACGCCCTTTGCATGACGCTCGAACAGGGCCGCGCCGTACTGGGCTTCCAGCGTTTTGACCAGCGCTGCAATGGCACCGGGGGTCACTTTCAATTCTTGGGCGGCACGGGAAAAACCGCCGAGTCGAGCGGATGCTTCGAATGCCCGCAGGGCGTTGAGCTGCAAAATGTGCCGCGTGGGGGAATCTAGAGACATGTTCTGAGCCTGAGTTTTTCTAGGCCTAATATTTCAGAAATCTGCGTTGTTACCAAGTGTGTAAGCGCTTTACCTTGAAGCGACCACACAAAGGCTTTCGCAGTTATTCTCAAGGACCTCTCATGCATTATCGAAGTGGGATGCACGCGTTCGTGGACGGTGCCCGCGGTGTTCTCCCATTGACCACCGGCGTGGTGCCGTTCGGCCTGATCACCGGCGTTACCGCAGTCGGCATGGGCATGTCGCCGCTAGACACCCTGGGGATGACCTTGCTGTTCTATTCGGGCTCCGCGCAGATGGTCGTGCTACAGCTGATGCAAAACGGCGCGCTGCCCATGACCATGGTGGTCACAGCCCTGGTGATCAACCTGCGCTTTTTGATGTACAGCGCTGCGCTTGCCCCTCACCTTAGCGCCCAGCCTCGGCGCCGTACGTGGCCATTGGCCTACCTGCTTTCAGATCAATCGTTCGCCCTGTGCAGCCTGAAATTCGCAGCGGGTGGTTTGGGTCGCTTCGCGTTCCCCTATTACGTAGGGACCGCAGTACCGATGTGGCTCGGCTGGAACCTGGCGGTGCTGGCAGGCGTGTTCCTGGGCAGCGGGATACCTGAGTCATGGTCATTGGGTTTTGCCATTCCCTTGTCTTTTCTGGCGCTGCTCATCCCCGGTATCCGTAACCCAGCCACCCTCGGCGCTGCGTTGGTCGGTGGCGCATTGGCGGTGCTTGCGCACGACCTGCCCTACAACCTGGGGTTGCTGGTTGCTTCCATCGGCGGCGTGGCGACCGGACTGACCCTTGAGCAATGGCGCAAAGGCGCGCCCGTTACGCACAACGACGATGCCGAAGCGGAGGCACCATGAGCGAACTGGCGCAATGGACCACCTTCTTGCTGATCGGCGCAGGCACCTTCGCCATCCGCCTGTCTTTCATCGAGTTCTACGGCGCCCTGCGCCTGCCGCCCCCGCTCAGGCGCGCACTGGTGTACGTACCGGCCAGCGTGCTGGCCGCGCTGGTGCTGCCAGCAGTGGTGTTCCAGGACGCGCACAGCGGGCTCGCCTGGAGCAATCCGCAGATTCCTGCAGCTGTCGTCGCCGGAGTGGTGGCCTGGCGCACGCGCAGTACGCTGCTGACCTTGGGTGTTGGCATGGCGGCGCTGTGGGGACTCCAGCATTTGGGTCTGTAGGCGTGGCACCACAATTTTAGGGCATTAATCGACGTGGGGAGGCCGTATAATCGCGCCCCCCTGTAATCCGATGATGTTTTCTCATGAAGAAACTGCTGTACGTCGTTACCCTCGCCCTCGCTGCCATCCCCAGTGCCTTCGCCAACCCTCCCGCGACTTTTACCGAAGCCAAGGCCATCGCCAAGCAGAAGATTTACCAGGACCAGGCCAACAGCTCGATGGGCGAGTTGTACTGTGGCTGCAAATGGACCTGGGTTGGCAAGTCCGGTGGCCGAGTCGATGCCAAGTCTTGCGGCTATGAAACCCGCAAGCTGCAGACCCGGGCCGAGCGCACCGAGTGGGAACACATCGTGCCGGCCTGGACCTTCGGCCACCAGCGTCAGTGCTGGCAGAATGGCGGGCGCGAGCAGTGCGTCGACAAGGACCCGACCTTCCGCGCCATGGAGGCCGACCTGTTCAACCTCTACCCGTCCGTGGGTGAAGTGAACGGTGACCGTAGCAACTTCAACTACGGCATGGTCTCGGGTGTCGCTCCACAGTACGGCCAGTGCACCACCAAGGTCGACTTCCAGCAAAAAGTTGCCGAACCACGCGATGAGGTGAAAGGCCTGGTTGCCCGCACGACGTTCTACATGTTCGATCGCTACCAGCTGAACATGTCGCGCCAGCAGCAACAATTGCTGATGGCCTGGAACAAGCAGCACCCGGTATCGGCGTGGGAAAAGCAGCGAGACCAGCGCATTGCCGCGATCATGGGTCACTCCAACCCCTTCGTCACCGGCGCAAGGACGTGGACACTGGGTTACAAGCCTGCGGGCGCAACCGGCATTACCGCATCAGCAGCCCCGAAGAACGTCGTGAAGGATGTGACCGCTCCGACCCTGGCGAACGCGTCGATCGACGCTGCGATCTTGGGAAATCGCAACAGCCATGTGTATCACCTGGCGAGTGGTTGCCCGGGTTACAGCCAGGTTTCGCAGAAAAACCAGGTGGCATTTGGCACCGAGGCCGAGGCGCAGGCGGCGGGGTATCGCAAGGCGGGTAACTGCAGGTAGCAAAAATATGGCGTCCCAGGGCCGGTTCGAACGGCCAACCTTCCCCTTAGGAGGGGGATGCTCTATCCAATTGAGCTACTGAGACACAAGAACCGGCAGCGAGCGCTGCACAGCTGGATGGCAAGCATGTTAACCAGCGGACTGCCGTTTGTCATGCATCAATCGGGCTTTTTGCACGTAGGGGCTTTCCGGCGCAATCAAACCGGCAGCCCCTCCTTGCGCAGCAGGTCGAGCAAGGCGCACACGGCCGTCACCAACGCTCCCGAGTTGTCCAGCCGGTGCACCGCCGAATCAGGTTCTGCCTGCAGCCGGGCACTGCGTGCCAGACGTTGATCGACTTCAAGCGGAGTCTCCCGCCCTCGGGCGAGCAAGCGTTCGCGTAATACCTCAGGCCGGACCTCAAGGCAAACGGCCAGAAGGTCCGGATAGTGCCGGCGTGCTTCCGGCAAGTAGGCCCTCGAACCATTCACCAGTACCGATCGCCCTTGCCCAAGCCATTTATCTACTTGCGCGGGGATGCCGTACTCCAAGCCATTGGCTTGCCAGCACATGGCGAACTCCCCGGCCGCACGCATCGCCGCGAATCGCTCTGACGTAACGCCATGTGCCGCTTCCCCTTTGGCCTCGGCGGAACGGGTAATGACCCGGCGGGCGATTTCCACACCCGCTGTAGTCAGCTCCGCACGAGCTGCATCGATCAGGGAATCTTTTCCCGAACCCGACGGTCCTATCAGAAATATCAGGCGGCCTGAGGCTTTAGTCTGAGCGCTTGCGTCATGTTGCATAGCCACTATGCTCTATGAAAGGAAACCCGCGCATTTTAGTGGTTTTCTGTGACCTTTGCTGCGTTTTACAGGTTTTTGACGGCAAAGGTCTGACGGTACGGTGAACCTGGGAATGCAAAACTTTTCAAACCAGTACTCATTTCTGATAATTGGTACTGGCAAAAAGCCTTTACCGGGATCACTATTTGTCACAGAATTGACGCCAAGGAAACGGCGACCTTGAGGCAAGATGAGCACCAAATTTTCCTGTCGGTTGAACATTTTGTCGTCGCCACGGTCGTACCACCATCCCGTGCGGCCAATTTGAGAACCGCTTCCCCTGAACCAAAAACCGGTCAATTTATATGCGCCCAATGAAACAGGCTATCTATTCGAGCCGCACCGCTGACAAGTTCGTCGTCCGCCTGCCAGACGGAATGCGTGAGCGCATTGCCGAGGTATCGCGCAACCACCACCGCAGCATGAACTCCGAAATCATCGCACGCCTGGAACAAAGCCTTATCCAGGAAGGTGCGCTGGGTGACGAGCTGAGCATGCGCCTGGACAGCCCTGAACTGTCCCTGCATGAGCGCGAGTTGCTGCAACGCTTCCGCCAACTGTCCCACCGCCAGCAGAACGCGCTGGTCGCTCTCATCGCTCACGATGTGGAAATGGCCGCCGACGCCTCCTGAGGCGCTTAGCGAGCACAAAAAAGCCAGCGTAAGCTGGCTTTTTTCGTTGTGTCATGGGGACTGTATCCAGCCCCCACTGCAGGTGTGATCAAAGCAGGAACAGCGTTGCCAGCCCCAGGAAGATGAAGAAACCACCGCTGTCGGTTACCGCAGTGATCATCACACTGGACCCCATGGCCGGGTCGCGACCCAGGCGCGTCAGGGTCATCGGGATCAGTACGCCTAAAAGTGCCGCCAGCAGCAAATTCAAGGTCATGGCCGCAGTCATCACCAATCCCAGTGACCAGCTGCCATACAACCAGAACGCCACGACCCCGATAACGCCACCCCAGATCAGGCCGTTGAGCAACGACACCGCCAGCTCTTTGCGCATCAGACGGCTGGTGTTGCCCGGCGACACCTGATCCAGCGCCATGGCGCGGACGATCATGGTAATCGTCTGATTGCCGGAGTTACCGCCGATACCCGCCACGATCGGCATCAACGCAGCCAAGGCCACCAGCTTCTCGATCGACCCCTCGAACAGGCCAATGACCCGAGAAGCGATGAATGCGGTAATCAGGTTGATCGCGAGCCACGCCCAGCGGTTGCGCAGCGAACGCCAGACTGAAGCGAAAATGTCTTCCTCTTCGCGCAGACCTGCCATGTTGAGGACTTCGCTTTCGCTCTCCTCACGAATCAGGTCGACCATTTCATCGATGGTCAGACGACCAATCAGGCGGTCACTTTTGTCCACCACCGGCGCCGAAACCAGGTCATAACGCTCGAAAGCCTGCGCAGCGGCGTAGGCATCTTCCTCGGGGTGGAAGGACACTGGGTCAGTCGCCATGACCTCCGCCACCTTCTTGTCCGGGTCGTTGACCAGCAGGCGCTTGATCGGTAGCACACCCTTGAGGATGCCGTCGTAATCGACCACGAATAGCTTGTCGGTGTGGTTGGGCAGCTCTTTCAGGCGGCGAAGGTAGCGCAGGACCACTTCCAGGCTGATGTCTTCGCGGATGGTGACCATCTCGAAGTCCATCAGTGCACCGACCTGCTCTTCGTCGTAGCTCAGCGCCGAACGCACACGTTCACGTTGCTGAGCATCGAGCGTTTCCATCAGCTCGTGAACGACGTCACGCGGCAGCTCCGGCGCCAGGTCGGCCAGTTCGTCGGCGTCCATCTCCTTGGCTGCGGCGAGCAGCTCGTGATCATCCATGTCGGCGATCAGCGATTGGCGAACCGAATCGGAAACCTCAAGGAGGATATCGCCATCACGATCCGAGCGCACCAGCTGCCAGACCGTCAGGCGGTCGTCCAGGGGCAAGGCTTCGAGGATGTATGCGATGTCGGCAGGGTGCAGGTCGTCGAGCTTGCGTTGCAGCTCGACCAGGTTCTGACGGTGGACGAGATTCTCCACCAGGTCATTATGTTGACCTTCCTGACGGTGGGTCAGGTCTTCCACTACGCGCTGGCGATGCAACAGGTCGACCACCTGGGCCAGGCGATCCTGCAGGCTCTCTTGCGCTTTCTTTACTTCTACTTCAGTCATAGGCGAACTCCACTCCCAGCAGCGGAGCACGCCGAGGGAGTCAATCGGTCAGATCAAGTCGTATGAATCGTGTTAAGGAGTAACTACTGGGTAAGTCCATGGTGGTGTTCCACAAGCCCCGGCGGGGCTGACGGGCGCAATCATACACTGCCTAAGCTGTCAGATCGCTTAAATTTTTGGCCAGAACAATCGTTTGCGCGATAAAGCTAGGACAACGCTCGAAGCCGTAGGTGCGATGATGCAAATCGCAACTCCTTCTAGAAGGATAGGCCAGGGCTGACAACCATGGCGCAACTGGAGGGGTACGTTTGCACCAAATGTAGGAGCGAATTTATTCGCGATGCGCCGCGCGGGCGGTGCTCGATTTCGGAGGCACAGAATGACTGACGACGAATACAGCAGAAAACAAAAAGCCCGCTCAAATGAGCGGGCTTCTTGATGTATGGCGGACTCAGCAGGATTCGAACCTGCGACCGCTCGGTTCGTAGCCGAGTACTCTATCCAGCTGAGCTATGAGTCCGTGGTGGTAGTTTTAGACCAGGTTACCACTGGTTTACTGAAGCCGCCTTGCAAGCAGAGCCACTTCAAAAAGTGGCGGACTCAGCAGGATTCGAACCTGCGACCGCTCGGTTCGTAGCCGAGTACTCTATCCAGCTGAGCTATGAGTCCGCAATGGTAGTTTTAGACCAGGTTACCACTGGTTATTCGAAACAGCTTTGTAAGCAAAGCCACTTCAAAAGTGGCGGACTCAGGAGGATTCGAACCTCCGACCGCTCGGTTCGTAGCCGAGTACTCTATCCAGCTGAGCTATGAGTCCGTGTCTTGCCGCGCATTATAGGTCGCTGAAACATTTTTGCAAGAACTTTTTTCGTTTAAAATCAACTACTTAGCGTTCTTACCGTTTACAGCGCTCTAAGCGAATAATGGCGGTGAAGGGGGGATTCGAACCCCCGATACCCTTATGAGGTATACTCCCTTAGCAGGGGAGCGCCTTCGGCCACTCGGCCACCTCACCGCAACACGAGGCGAATATTAAAGAACCTCTTTCACCTTTGCAACCCTTTTTTTGAAAAAAACTTCAAAAAAATTAAAGGCTTGGCTCTTCATCCTTCTCTTTCTTGATACGCAGGTAGATTTCCTCGCGGTGAACGGCCACTTCCTTCGGAGCGCTGACGCCGATACGCACCTGGTTTCCTTTCACGCCAAGTACCGTCACGGTGATCTCGCCGTCTCCAATGATCAGGCTCTCGGCGCACCGACGAGTCAGAATCAACATAGCTTTCTCCTTACGCAAACATTCAGGGATAACAGTCAGGGAACAACCGGACCTGGTCGTGGACAGCGACGCAGGACCTTGATGCGGGCCACGCTGGCAGGACAGGGCCTGCGTAACCCACAGAAACGCGAAGGGCGCGGCAAGCCGCGCCCCTCAAGGCAATGCCTTACTCGCCCTGTCGGGCAGGCGCGTCGAGTTCGAACGCGGTGTGCAGCGCGCGTACGGCCAACTCCAGGTACTTCTCTTCGATAACCACCGAAACCTTGATCTCGGACGTGGAGATCATCTGGATGTTGATGCTCTCCTTGGCCAGGGCTTCGAACATGCGGCTGGCCACACCTGCGTGGGAACGCATGCCAACACCGACGATCGACACCTTGGCGATCTTGGTATCGCCAATCACTTCGCGGGCACCAATTTCACGTGCGGTGTTTTCCAGCACGCTGTGAGCCTTCTCGTACTCATTGCGGTGCACGGTGAAGGTAAAGTCGGTGGTGTTATCGTGCGAGACGTTCTGCACGATCATGTCCACTTCGATGTTCGAGGCGCTGATCGGGCCGAGGATCTTGAAGGCGACGCCTGGGGTGTCCGGCACGCCGCGAATGGTCAGCTTGGCTTCATCACGGTTGAAGGCGATACCGGAAATGATCGGCTGTTCCATGGATTCCTCTTCATCAATGGTAATGAGGGTACCTGGACCCTCCTTGAAGCTGTGCAGCACGCGCAGCGGAACGTTGTACTTGCCGGCGAACTCCACCGAACGGATCTGCAGCACCTTGGAACCGAGGCTGGCCATTTCCAGCATCTCTTCGAAGGTGATCTTCTCCAGGCGGCGAGCCTGCGGCACGACGCGTGGATCAGTGGTGTAGACGCCGTCGACGTCGGTGTAGATCTGGCATTCGTCAGCCTTGAGCGCAGCCGCCAGGGCCACGCCGGTAGTGTCGGAACCACCGCGGCCGAGGGTGGTGATGCTGCCGTGCTCGTCGACACCCTGGAAGCCTGCCACGACCACCACGCGCCCTTCCTTGAGGTCAGCGCGAATCTTCTGGTCGTCGATCTGCAGGATGCGCGCTTTGTTGTGCGAGCTATCGGTGAGGATGCGCACCTGGTTGCCAGTGTAGGACACCGCTGGCACGCCACGCTTGATCAAGGCCATGGTCAGCAGGGCAATGGTGACCTGCTCGCCAGTGGACACGATCACATCCAGCTCACGCGGGACCGGCTGATCGGTGATCTGCTTGGCCAGGTCGATCAGGCGATTGGTTTCGCCGCTCATGGCCGACAGCACAACCACCAGGTCGTCGCCCGCTTCACGGTGTTTCTTGACCTTTTCGGCAACCTGCTCGATCCGCTCGATGGAACCGACAGAGGTGCCGCCAAATTTCTGTACGATCAACGCCATTTCAATGGTGCCTCAGCCCATACAGGGCCCCAAAAAAACCATCCAACATGAAGGGGCGAGTGACTAGACCACTCGCCCCTTCATCTCAAAGTCCCTGCTCTGCGAACGGCACGGCCAGCGCCAAGGCCTGGTCCAGGGCGGCGACGTCTACGCCACCACCCTGGGCCATGTCCGGACGGCCACCGCCCTTGCCACCTACTGCAGCAGCAGCTTGTTTCATCAGGTCACCAGCCTTGAGTTGGCTGGAGAGGTCCTTGGTCACGCCGGCCACCAGCACGACCTTACCCTCATGCTCGCTGCCCAGCAGGATCACTGCGTGGCCGAGCTTGTTCTTCAGCTGATCGACCAGGGCCAGCAATGCCTTGCCATCCTGCCCATCCAGGCGGGCAGCAAGGACCTTGGCGCCCTTGACCTCAACGGCCGCGTTGGAGAGATCATCCCCTGCGGCGCTGGCGGCTTTGGCCTGCAGCTGTTCCAGCTGCTTCTCCAGCTGACGGTTGCGCTCGAGCACAGCCGACAACTTGTCGATCAGGTTGTCGCGGTTACCCTTGACCAGCTGCGCGGCTTCCTTGACCTGCTCTTCGGCAGCGTTCAGGTAGGCCAGCGCGGCGGCGCCGGTCACCGCTTCGATACGGCGCACGCCAGAAGCGACGCCGCCTTCGCTGATGATCTTGAACAGGCTGATATCGCCGGTGCGCTTGGCATGGATACCGCCGCACAGCTCGACGGAGAAATCGCCGCCCATGCTCAGCACGCGCACGGTATCCCCGTACTTCTCGCCGAACAGGGCCATGGCGCCCTTGGCCTTGGCGGTTTCGATATCGGTCAATTCGGTTTCAACTGGGGTGTTCTTACGCACTTCACGGTTGACGATGTCTTCCAGGGCCTTGATCTGCTCCGGTTTCACCGCTTCGAAGTGGCTGAAGTCGAAGCGCAGGCGCTGGCTGTCGACCAGCGAGCCCTTCTGCTGCACGTGCTCGCCCAGCACCTGGCGCAGCGCTTCGTGCAGCAGGTGAGTGGCCGAGTGGTTCAGCGAAGTGGCGTGCTGCACGTCGGCATCGACTTTGGCCTCGACCGGCGAACCGATGACCAGCGCACCGCTGGCGACCACACCGTGGTGCAGGAAGGCACCGCCGGTCTTGGTGGTATCGCGCACGTCGAAGCGTGCTGCGCCGGCCTGCAGGAAGCCACTGTCACCCACCTGGCCACCGGACTCGGCGTAGAACGGCGTGCGGTCGAGGACCACGACGCCCTGCTCGCCTTCACCCAGCTGGTCGACGGACTGGCCATCCTTGTACAGGGCGATGATCTTGCCCTGGCCTTCAGTGGCGTCATAACCGAGGAACTCGGTGGCAGTGTCAACCTTGACCAGGCTGTTGTAGTCCATGCCGAAGGCGCTGGCGGAACGCGCACGCTCACGCTGGGCGTCCATCTCGCGCTCGAAGCCGGCCTCGTCGATGGTCAGCTCGCGCTCGCGGGCGATGTCGGCGGTCAGGTCCATCGGGAAGCCATAGGTGTCATACAGCTTGAACACCACGTCGCCCGGTACCACGTTGCTCTGCAGCTGGGCGAGGTCCTGTTCGAGGATGCGCAGGCCCTGCTCCAGGGTCTTGGCGAACTGCTCTTCTTCGGCTTTGAGCACACGCTCAATGTGCGCCTGCTGGTTTTTCAGCTCAGGGAAGGCCTCACCCATCTCGGCAGCCAGGGCGGCAACGATCTGGTAGAAGAAGCTGCCCTTGGCGCCCAGCTTGTTGCCGTGACGGCAGGCACGGCGAATGATGCGGCGCAGCACATAGCCACGGCCTTCGTTGGACGGCAGCACGCCGTCGGCAATCAGGAAGCCGCAGGAACGGATATGGTCCGCCACGACTTTCAGCGATGCCTGGGCGTCGTTGCTGCAACCGATGGCCGTGGCCGCGGCGCACAGCAGGTTCTGGAACAGGTCGATCTCGTAGTTCGAGTGCACGTGCTGCATGACCGCACTGATGCGTTCCAGGCCCATGCCGGTATCCACCGACGGCGCTGGCAGCGGGTGCAGCACGCCGTCGGCGGTGCGGTTGAACTGCATGAAGACGTTGTTCCAGATCTCGATATAGCGGTCGCCGTCTTCTTCAGGCGAGCCGGGTGGGCCGCCCCAGATGTCGGCGCCGTGGTCGTAGAAGATCTCGGTGCACGGGCCGCACGGGCCGGTGTCGCCCATGGTCCAGAAGTTGTCGGAGGCGTATGGGGCGCCCTTGTTGTCACCAATGCGCACCATGCGCTCGGCCGGCACGCCGACTTCCTTGGTCCAGATGTCGTAGGCTTCGTCGTCGCTGGCGTAGACGGTCACCCAAAGCTTTTCCTTGGGCAGGTTCAGCCATTTGTCGGACGTCAGGAAGGTCCAGGCGAAGGTGATCGCATCGCGCTTGAAATAGTCGCCGAAGCTGAAGTTGCCCAGCATTTCGAAGAAGGTGTGGTGACGCGCGGTGTAGCCGACGTTTTCCAGGTCGTTGTGCTTGCCACCAGCACGCACGCACTTCTGGCTGCTGACCGCACGGGTGTAGGCCCGCTTCTCGGCACCGAGGAAGCAGTCCTTGAACTGGTTCATCCCTGCGTTGGTGAACAGCAGGGTCGGGTCGTTGTTCGGGATCAGCGAACTGGAGGCGACTCGGGTATGGCCCTGCTCTTCGAAGAAGCGAAGGAAGGCTTCACGGATTTCTGCGCTTTTCATAGGTTCTTCCACGGAAACGGCGGCCCTTTGGGGGCAAACGCGTCGACGAAACGACGGCAAAGGGCCGCATTATATCGGTCCTGCAATCTAGGTGCAGTGTGTTTATGCGATAGAAAGCGTCGATCTGGCGGTTTTTCGATCCCGAACAGATCAGAAGGCATAAGCGTGATGCTAAAGGCAGCCTTTCGTGGCTGGCAAGCGAATTACCGCTCAACGTAGCGGAAAACGGAACAGCCGGTTAATCAACGGTTTCCAACCCCTGAAAGGGCACATACCACTACCAGCCGACGCCATCGGTGCTACCCCTGCACCACTGAGCGACGAAATTATTCGCGACCCTGCGGACCCGTATGTCAATGGAATGCTACGACATGAGCCCGCGCACCCTCACTATTTCCCGAGGCAACTTGCCTTCAACCCGAAAACCCCTGCCCTACAGCGACAACCAAGTATCGATCAAGAATGCGCCGTTCACAGTCATCGTCGAGGTACTGATTGAAGGTGTCGATGTGATTGTTCAGGCCTCACCCCCAGGACTTGGCATACAGCTTGGCGACCTCCGGTACGACACGCTGTTCTTATCCACCGATATCGCCTACATCAGGACAGGCAGCGGCAACGACAACGTGCAAATTGCAGCCGAGGGCAATGCACGGGTCGTCGTCGAGACCCTAGAGGGTAACGACCAGGTCACTCTGAACTACTCACCGATGACCGAAGAAGACTGGGCGCGAATGGTCGTGGACGCTGGGCCAGGCGACGACACAATCAGTGCCCATGACGTGCAGGAGGCGGAGCTGGACGGCGGGCCAGGCAATGACGAGATTTACAGCTCAGCCACCTATGGCATGCTCTACGCTGCCACCGGGGACGATACGCTGACCGTCGAGGCTGGTCGCGCCATCATCGAGGCGATGAGCGGAATTAACGCCATCGCCAACGGACCACTCGACGATCGAATCTACGGTCATGCCGAAAGCGTCGTCGCCACCGCCGGGCATGATGCACCGCTGTTGCTGGAAGCAAGGAACGAGCCGCTTGCCGGAGCCTATGCTGCGACGTTCGTTATCCAAGGCGATGGCTATTACGTAAACAAGATCACCGTACTGCTCAACTTGCTCAAAAGCAGCCAGACCGCCTCAGTCTTGCTCGCCGACCTCGTGGCGAAACAGGCCAAGGTGAGCATTCGCAATACGCCGGATCTGTACAACGCCCATACCCGCAGCAGTGGATTGCTCCAAAATCCTCGCGTCCATGGGAGGAAACGCGGTGATCGAGTCCTTGAGTGCGTGATCGAATTCAACCCTTTGATCAACGTCCGCCGGGAGCCAGCGGTGGTAGCCCTGTACCACGAGCTCTGCCACGCCTGGAACCTGGCCACCGGCAGCATGCTGGGAAACCGAGAGCACCAAGCCGTAGGGCTCGACAGCGGAGAAGCGTTCGATTTCGACGATGATCCCTCGACGCCTGCGAACAGAACCAACCCGGCCCCGTTCAACGAGAATGCCCTACGGCACGAACTTGGGCTGCCACCTCGCCTGAAGTACTAAACCATCAAGCCAATCGGTCGCCGCTGTCAGGCACGATGAGAATTCCCGCCCGCAGACCATTCTTCACCTTCGGGTTTGGAAAAATGATACGCGCGCCCTCCTCCTCCACCACCCAGCGCGTCTCGGACAGGTCTTCGGCCAGCAGGTAACCCTTGCTCAGCTCGGAGAAGTTTTCGATATCTGCTGGCAGGTGCAGGCGGAAGCCCTCGCTATGCTTAATGATCTCGCGCGAGACGCTGAACAGTTTCAAGCCATCCAGCGAACTTTCGGTTTCGGGCTCGGTGCCTTCGATGATCTGAATCAGGCGATCTTCAAGCTTGTCCAGGTTGACCTGCTCGTTCTGCCCGAACGGCCGCGCCTTGCCAAGCTCCAGCGTGAAGGCCTCCGCAGCGAGCTGCTCATAGGTGAAGGCACTGAAAGTGATCGACGACTTGCTCTGCAGCAGTACCGCTTCCATGCCGGCAGCCGCCAGGCGAGCCAATTCGCGCCGGGAATGCTGACGCCCCTCTTTATAAGGGTACAAGGCGAACTGCTCGATTTTGGAGCCACGAATGGCGGTATGCAGGTCGTAATGTAGGCGGGTGCGCTCCGGTTTACTGAAGAACACCCGGGCAAACTGTTCAAGCTCGGCGGCGCGCAGCGCCTCGAAACCACTGGAGAGTTCGTGGCGGCCATTGAACAGGCGGTTGATATCCTGCTCGATGAAGCGCTCGCCCTTGCGGATGGCCACCGGGTTGCCGAACAGGAACAGCACCCGCGCGCGCGGTTTGATCTTGCCGTTGGCGACGCCGTGCAGCAAGCGTTCGAGCAACTCGATCGGTGCTGTTTCGTTGCCATGGATGCCCGCCGACAACAGCAGGTCCAGCCCGCAATCCTCGGCGTCCGGGGGGCGAACTTCCAGTGCGCCGTCCCCCAGCCAGCGCAAACGCGCGCCCTTGGGTGTTACTTGGGTTTTCTCGGCCGGCTCGTGATCGGTCAGGGTCAGCTCAAGCAATTTGCCAAGGGCGAGCATAGGCGCTTCCTTAGTGGTGGTGGCCGCAGTCGGGGCCATGGACATGGTCGTCATCTTCACCGACTTCTGCCGGCTCCATCTCCAGTTGCAGGCTGACCAGGTTGGTAGCCATCGGGCGCAGCAGCAGGTTGGCGTACTCGGTGTCGTTCTCGTCGACGTCGACCCCGATCAGCAGCTGGCCACGGCCATCCTGCTGAATCCACACTTCCTTGCCTTGCCAGACCACGGCAAAACGGGTGCAAGAGGTTTCCAGCTGGGTACCGTCTTCATCTTCAAGGATCAGGCGCAGGGCGTCGGTCATTACAAACTCTCTCTTCAAGGTTGGCGTTGGAACGGATAGACCGAACCCAACTTCAGGATCTGGGTCAACTCATCCAATGCCGTACGGCATTCGACCAGCAATTGTGGGTCGGCAAGGTCCGCCTCGCCCAAGCGATCGCGGTAGTGCTTGGCGACCCACTGCAACAGTGTGTCGTACAGCGGGGCGGTCATGATAACGCCTGGATTGACCGCCGCCAGTTCCGATTCCTGCAATGCCACACGTAAGCGCAGGCAAGCCGGGCCGCCGCCGTTCTGCATGCTCTGCTTGAGGTCGAATACCTTGACCTCCTTGATTGCGCCGCCTTGGCTGGACAGTTGCTGCAAGTACGCCCAGACACGTTCGTTGTTGCGGCACTCTTCCGGCACTACCAAGAGCATCGAGCCATCGTCACGGCTGAGCAACTGGCTGTTGAACAGGTAGGAACGCACTGCATCCTCTACTGCCACCGCTGCCCGCGGTACCCGGATGGGCTGGAAGTTGCCACCCTTGCTGGCCAGTTTAGCTTGCAGCTGGCCAAGCACCGCGTCGGTCTCGAGGAAGGCATCCTCGTGGTAGAACAGCACCTCGCCGTTGCCCACCGAAATCACATCGTTGTGGAACACACCCTGGTCGATCACTGCCGGATTCTGTTGAGCGTAGACCACTCCGCCCTCACTCAGGCCATGCAGGCGCGCCACCGCTTGCGAAGCCTCGAGGGTTTGCCGCGCCGGGTATTTCTGCGGCGCAGGGAAGCGGCTGTCGAAGGCGCTGCGGCCATAAACGAAGAACTCGACGCCAGCCTCGCCATAGCGACGGCAGAAACGCGTGTGGTTGGCCGCGCCCTCATCGCCGAACTGTGCCACGGCAGGCAGCGCCGGGTGATGGGCAAAGTGTTTCTCATTGTTGAACATCGCGGCCAGCACACGGCTGGTGGTCGGATGCTCGATGCTGCGGTGGTACTTGCAGTTCAGGTTGGCGGCGGTGAAATGCACGCGGCCATCGGCGGTATCGGCGCTGGGGCTGACAGTGGCGGCGTTGGCCACCCACATGCTCGACGCCGAGCAACTGGCGACCAACAGCGGCATGGCCTCCCTGGCGGCACGCTGGATCACTTCGGCATCGCTGCCACTGAAGCCCAGGCGGCGCAGCGCGGCGACATCCGGACGCTCCTGCGGTGCCAGCACGCCTTGCTTGAAACCAAGGTCGGCCAGCGCTTTCATCTTCGCCAGGCCCTGGCGCGCCGCTTCACGCGGGTTGGACGCCTGCTGGCTGTTGCTCTGCGAAGCCACGTTACCGTAGGACAGGCCGCCGTAGTTGTGGGTCGGCCCCACCAGGCCATCAAAATTCACTTCATGGGATTTCATCGGCTAGGCTCCGTGACCTGTTGTTATAGGGTGACGCCCGGCGTCAGGGTTGCCGGCAAGGCAAGGCTGGCGGTCTCCAGCGAAGCCACGGGGTACGCGCAGTAATCGGCGGCGTAATAGGCACTGGCGCGGTGGTTACCACTGGCGCCAACGCCCCCAAACGGCGCACTGCTGGCGGCACCGGTCAGCTGCTTGTTCCAGTTGACGATGCCGGCGCGGCTGCGCAGCCAGAAGTACTGGTAGCGAGCACGCGAATCGGACAGCAGGCCGGCGGCCAGGCCGTACCGGGTGTTGTTGGCTTCATCGATGGCGGCATCGAAGTCGGCGTAACGGATCACCTGCAGCAGAGGGCCGAAGAACTCTTCGTCGTGGCGATCAGCGACCGCGGTGACATCGATGATGCCCGGAGTCAGTAATGCGGCATTGGCTTGAGGCTGAGTCATCTGCAGCAGGCAGGTGGCGCCCTTGCCAAGCAATTCGGCTTGCGCCGCCATCAGCGCCTGCGCTGCCTGCAGCGAGATCACCGCGCCCATGAAAGGTGCAGGCTGCTGGTCGAAGGCGCCGACCGTGAGGGTCTTGCACACCTCGACCAATCGCGCGACCAAAGCATCACCCCAGGCGCCCTGCGGCACCAGCAGGCGGCGGGCACAGGTGCAGCGCTGGCCGGCTGAGATGAATGCCGACTGGATGATGGTGTACACCGCTGCATCGAGGTCCTTGACCTCATCCACCAGCAGGGGGTTGTTGCCACCCATTTCCAGCGCGAGGATCTTGTCCGGGCGCCCGGCGAACTGCTGATGCAGCAGGTTGCCGGTACGGCTGGAGCCGGTGAAGAACAGGCCATCGATACCGGCATTGGCCGCCAGCGCCACGCCCGTCTCACGCGCGCCCTGGACCAGGTTCAGCACACCGGCCGGCAGGCCAGCGGCAATCCAGCAATTGACGGTCAGCTCCGCAACTTTCGGAGTCATCTCGCTGGGCTTGAACACCACACAGTTGCCCGCCAGCAGCGCTGGGACGATATGGCCGTTTGGCAGGTGGCCGGGGAAGTTGTAGGGGCCGAACACGGCGACCACTCCATGTGGCTTGTGCCGTAGCACGGCAGTAGCGTCGGCCAGCGGGCCGCTTTTCTCACCGGTGCGCTCACGGTAGCTCTGCACCGAGATCGCCACCTTGTTGACCATGCTGGTGACTTCCGTGGCCGATTCCCACAGCGGCTTGCCGGTTTCCTCACCGATACAGTGAGCCAGCGCTTCGGCGTGTTGCTTGAGCTGATCGGCGAACTTTTCCAGCACGTCGATGCGAGCTTCCAGGCTAAGTTGCGCCCAGGCCGGAAATGCCTGACGGGCAGCCTTGACCGCCGCATCGACTTGACCAGCATCGGCACCCTGCCCCGCCCAGACAATGGATTGGCTGACCGGGTTTAGCGATTGCAGGGTTTCACCCTGGCCGGCCTGCCAATTGCCGGCGATGTAATGTGTGGTCATTTACTGGACCTCCCGACTTGCCGACAGCGGCACCGCGCGCACGTTGTCGCCAGCCCCCATGCGCAGGCGCTTGGCAGTCAGTGGGTCGACCACCAGGGTCCCGGCGGCCAGGCGTGCGGGCGCGGCGGTAATGCGGCAGTCATCGCGTTTGCGGTTGTGGATGATGTAAGGAGTGGCGTCATCGCCCGGCGTGCCTACAGCCAACACCAGCGCCTGGCTTTCGCGCACGGCGCGAATCTTCGAGGTTTCGCATTCGATCGCCGGTCCTGCGTCGAAGATGTCGACATAGCCCTGGTAGTTGAAGCCTTCCTGCTTGAGCATGGCCAGCGCCGGCTCCGTGTCGGTGTGCACCCGCCCGACGACGTCGCGCGCAGCCTCTGACAGGAAGCAAGTGTACAGCGGGAACTTGGGCATCAGCTCGGCGATGAACGACTTGTTGCCCACGCCGGTGAGGTAGTCGGCCTGACTGAACTCCATCTTGAAGAAGTGCCGCCCCAGGCTTTCCCAGAATGGTGAGCGGCCGTGCTCGTCAGACATGCCACGCATCTCGGCAATGATCTTGTTGCCGAACAGCTCGGGAAACTCGGCGATGAACAGCATGCGCGCGCGCGACAGCAAGCGGCCATTGAGCCCGGAGCGGTAGTCGCTGCGCAGGAACAGAGAGCACAGCTCGGAGTTGCCAGTCAGGTCGTTGGCCAGGAACAGGGTGGGGATTTCGCGGTAGATGCCCAGTTCCTGCGAAGCACTGACGGTCAGACCGACCCGGTAGTTGTACCAGGGCTCGCGCAGGCCGACGGCGCCGGCGATGGCACTGATACCGACCACCAGGCCTTCATCGTTTTCCAGCACGAACAGGTAGTCGGTGTCGCCACGCTCAGCTTCGCCACGGAAACTCTTCTCGGCCCAGCCGACCCGATGCCCGAGGCGCTCCTCGTTGGCTGGCAAAGTGGTCAGCCCAGTGGTACCGGTGCTGCGTGCCAATTCGATCAGCGCAGGTAAATCGCTGCTGCGTACAGGACGAACGATCATGCTATCTCCTTGTGCGGCAGCTGCGGCCACCGCAAAACTCTCTGTTCCCAGGCTTCAGACCGCGATCAGACGCACGCTGGCGCCCTCGCCCACACCCAATGCTTCGGCTGCCTCGGCACTGAGGCTGACCGGTTTCCCCGGCACCCAGTCCAGCTCCACCAGCACGGCCCGGTAATCCTGCAGCTGGCCATTGCACACCAGGTACGGGCGGCCACCCTTGACCGGCGTCTCATCCAGCCTGACCGGCACCACGCGGCTCTGGGCGATCGAGCGAATGCCCGAGGCACGCGCGTGCAAGGTCGGGCCGCCGTCGAAGATGTCGATATAGTGCTCAGTCTCGAAGCCTTCACGCATGAGGATGTCGAAGGTGATCTGCGCCCGCGGGTGCACCTGGCCCATGGCTTCTTGCGCGGCATCGGGCAGCAGCGGCACGTAGATCGGGTAGTGCGGCATCAGTTCGGCGAGGAAGGTACGGCTCTTGAGGCCGCAGAGGCGCTCGGCATGGGCGTAGTTGAGGTCGAAGAAGTTGCGACCGATGGCGTCCCAGAACGGCGATTCGCCCTGTTCGTCGCTGTACCCGACGATCTCGGTGACTACCGAGTCGGCGAAGCGCTCCGGGTGCGCGGCCATGAACAGCAGACGACCGCGCGAATTGAGTTCAGCCCAGCCACTGTCGACCAGTTCGGGCAGTACATAGAAGCTGGTCAACAAGCTGTTGCCGGTAAGGTCGTGGCACAGCGACAGGACGTGGATCTTGTTGTGGATCTTCAGTTCGCGCGACGCGTGCACGAAGGTTTCGTTACGGAAACTGTAGAACGGCTCGGAATAGCCGGCTGAAGCGACGATGGCCGAGCAGCCGGCCAACCTGCCGGTCTTGCTGTCTTCGAGCACGAAGAAGTAGCTCTCTTCACCGTTGAAGCTGACTTCGGCGGCGAACGATGTTTCCGAGGCAGCGATCTTGTCGCCCAGGCGGGCGCTATCGTCCGGCAGCGAGGTGACACCAACGGGGCTGTCTGCAGCCATGCGCTGCACTTCGTTCAGATCAGCCATTTGCGCGGGGCGCATCACCAGCATGGTGTCACTCCTTTGGAAAAACGGGCCGTTCAGGACGGCACGGAAAAACGGCGGGCGCGTGAATGAATCTGCAAGCACGCACCGGCACTGGAATTCTGGTATCGCCGGCCCGCTCAGGGCCAGCGAAAGGACCGCAGGCGGATCAGCCCTGGATCAGTTTGGCCACGGCGCGCTCGAAGCGCTCCAGGCCTTCGTCGATGTCGGCGTCTTCGACCACCAGGCTTGGCGCGAAACGCACCACATCCGGGCCGGCCTGCAGCACCATCACACCTTCCTTCTCGGCGGCATTGAGGATGTCCTTGGCCTTGCCCTGCCAGGCTTCGGTCAGCACACAGCCGATCAGCAAGCCGACACCGCGCACCTGGGAGAACAGGCCGGTCTGTTGGCCAATCTTTTCCAGACGGGTTTTAAAGCGCTCGTGCTTGGCGTTGATGCCAGCCAGGGTTTCAGGGGTATTGATAACGTCCAGCACGGCGCAAGCAACGGCACAGCCCAGCGGGTTACCGCCATAGGTGGTGCCATGGGTGCCGACGGCCAGGTGCTTGGCCAGTTCGGCAGTGGTGAGCATGGCGCCGATCGGGAAACCACCGCCCAGGCTCTTGGCGCTGGTCAGGATGTCCGGGGTCACGCCGTAGTGCTGATAGGCATACAGCGAGCCGGTACGGCCGACACCTGTCTGCACTTCGTCGAAGATCAGCAGGGCGTTGTGCTCGTCGCACAGCTTGCGCGCGCCTTCCAGGTACGCCTTGTCGGCCGGCACCACACCGCTCTCGCCCTGGATCGGTTCGATGACCACAGCGCAGGTCTTGTCGGAGATCTGCGCCTTCAACGCTTCCAGGTCGTTGTAGGGCACATGGCTGATGCCGGTGATCTTCGGGCCGAAACCGTCGGAGTATTTCGGCTGACCACCGACGCTGACGGTGAACAGGGTGCGACCGTGAAAGCTGTTCACGGTGGCGATGATTTCATGCTTTTCGGGGCCGAAACGGTCATGGGCGACCCGACGGGCCAGCTTGAAGGCGGCCTCGTTGGACTCCGCACCGGAGTTGCAGAAGAACGCACGGTCGGCAAAGGTGGCGTCGACCAGCTTGTGCGCCAGGCGCAGGGCCGGCTCGTTGGTAAAGACGTTGGACACGTGCCAGAGGGTATTGGCCTGGTCGGTCAGGGCCTTGACCAGAGCCGGGTGGCAATGGCCCAGGGCGTTCACCGCGATGCCGCCGGCAAAGTCGATGAGCTCGCGACCCGACTGGTCCCAGACGCGGGAACCCTCGCCTCGCACAGGAATGAAGGCCGCCGGAGAATAGTTGGGGACCATGACCTGGTCGAAATCGGCACGTTGCACCGGGGCTTGCTCAACGGACATCTGAGTCTCCTGAAGAGGAACGCTGGCCTGGAAGTGGCAAGCGATGGGGGGATTGTAAGGACTGATCAGCGCCTGTCCTTGCGGCCAAGCGACAACTTGTTACAGCGCAAAACCCAGTTTTAACCAGGCTTTCGGCAATGCGACAAACACTGTCGCAATCGCGCAGTGTACCGGCAGAGAGAGACTGGGTGAACGGCTGTTCACATATGAAGGGAAGTTGCTTCTACCGACCTTTTCAGGGGACAAGCCCGCTCCCACAGAGCCGGCGCTCACCTCAACCTGTGGGAGCGGGCTTGCCCCGCGAATGGGCCGGCACTGATAACCAAGATCTCAGCCCTTTTCGGCAGGCGCCGAGCTCAATTCGAACGGGCTGCTGCTGCGCCGCTGATTCCGATCTTCCCGCGGCGTTGCGCCAAAGAAGTTACGGTAGGCGCTGGAGAAATGCGGACCGGACGAGAAGCCACAGGACAACCCGATCTGAATGATCGACTTGCTGGTCTGCATCAGCATCTGCCGAGCCTTGTTCAGGCGCAATTCCAGGTAATACTGGCTCGGCACACGATTGAGGTACTGCTTGAAGATGCGCTCCAACTGCCGGCGCGACACGCAGACATGCTGGGCGATTTCGTCGGTGGTCAACGGTTCTTCGATGTTGGCCTCCATCAGCAGTACCGCCTGGGTCAGCTTCGGATGACTGGAGCCTAAGCGGTTCTGCAAGGGAATGCGCTGACGCTCGCCGCCCTCGCGAATGCGCTCGACCACCAGCTCTTCGGACACCGCCCCGGCAAGCTCCGCACCATGGTCGCGTGCCAGTACCGCCAACAGCAAATCGGTCACGGTCATACCGCCACAGGCAGTCAGGCGATCACGATCCCAGTCGAACAGGTGGCTGGTGGCAATCACTTTTGGGAAGCGCTCGGCAAAGTCGTCCTGCCAGCGCCAGTGCACCGCCGCACGATAGCCATCGAGCAGGCCGAGCATGGCCAGCGGGTACACGCCAGCGGAAAGACCGCCGATCATGCAACCGCTGCGAGCCAGCTGCTTGAGCGCCGTCGACAGGGTAGAACCGACCGCCTGCGGCAACTCATCGGCCAGCAAAAACAGCTTGTGACAACCTTCGAGTCGCCCACTCCACGGCTCACCTGGCAGCCGCCAGGCGCCCTCCTCGACCGGCTCGGCCTGCAGGAAGGCCAGTTCGTAGACCACGTCGGGGTGTACCCGCTGGGCAACCAGCAACACTTCCTCTGCCAGCGCCAGAGTCAAAGGCTTGGTGCTTGGCCAGATGAGAAAACCGATACGCTGGGTGGTCATAGGGTGCGGTCCGAAACCTGAGTTCGTTCGAGTCTGTGGCGC
The DNA here is from genome assembly GCF_055584805.1 of Pseudomonas sp. NPDC090752. NCBI lineage: Bacteria > Pseudomonadati > Pseudomonadota > Gammaproteobacteria > Pseudomonadales > Pseudomonadaceae > Pseudomonas > Pseudomonas sp. NPDC090752. The sequence goes on from NZ_JBVJLI010000010.1 coordinate 77,807, forward strand.
CGGGTCAGGCTGCGCTTGCTGCGCAGCATGCCCTACTTTGGTGCAAAGGTGCAGCCTTTACTTCAGGCTGCCGGAGAGAAACTGCTTGAGCCGCTCCGATCGCGGGTTGGCCAGCACTTCACGCGGGCAACCGGTTTCTTCAACCAGGCCTTTGTGCAGGAACACCAACTGGTTGGACACCTCGCGGGCAAAGCCCATCTCGTGCGTTACCACCACCATGGTCCGGCCCTCCTGGGCCAGCGCCTGCATGACCTTGAGCACATCACCGACCAACTCCGGGTCGAGTGCCGAGGTCGGTTCGTCGAACAGCATAACCTCAGGTTCCATGGCCAGCGCGCGAGCAATTGCCACACGCTGTTGCTCACCACCGGACATGTGCCCGGGGAAGGCGTCCTTGCGGTGCGCCACGCCTACTTTGGCCAGGTAGTGCTCGGCCTTCTCCAGGGCTTCCTTTTTACTCACGCCCAGTACATGAACGGGTGCTTCGATGATGTTTTCCAGCGCGGTCATGTGCGACCACAGGTTGAAGTGCTGGAACACCATCGACAGGCGCGAGCGCATGCGCTGCAGCTGGCGGGGGTCGGACGCCTTCAGCGCGCCGTCCTTGCCGGCGACCAGCTTCAGCTCTTCATTGTTAAGCAGGATCTTGCCGGCGTGCGGCTGCTCGAGCAGGTTGATGCAACGCAGGAACGTCGACTTGCCCGAACCGCTGGAGCCGATGATGCTGATCACATCGCCTGCCTTGGCCGCCAGAGACACGCCCTTGAGGACTTCATGGCTGCCGTAGCGCTTGTGCAGGTCTTGGACTTCGAGTTTGTACATGCTGTCGGTTCTCACAGAGCGTTCAGTGCTTGCGCGGCGCCAGGTAGCCGAGCCAGCGGCGTTCGGCCATCTTGAACAGGCGCACCAGGATGAAGGTCAGGCACAGATAGAACACGCCCGCCGTGATGTAGGCCTCGAAAGGCAGGTAGTACTGGGCATTGACCGTACGTGCAGCACCGGTGATGTCGATCAGGGTGACGATGGACGCCAGACTGGTGGTCTGCAGCATCATGATCACTTCGTTGCTGTACTGTGGCAACGCGCGGCGCAGGGCCGACGGCAACAGGATGCGGCGGTACATCTTCATGCGCGACATGCCCATGGCCTTGGCCGCCTCGATCTCGCCATGGGGCGTGGCCTTGAGGCTGCCGGCGATGATTTCGGCGGTGTAGGCGCTGGTGTTGACGCCGAATGCCAGGCAGGCACAGAAGGTCGCGCTGGACAGCAATGGCCAGAAGATACTATCGCGCACCGCCTCGAACTGAGCCAGGCCGTAGTAGATCAGGAACAGCTGCACCAGCATTGGCGTACCGCGGATCACGTAGGTATAAAGCCAGGCCGTGAAGTTCACCACCGGTTGCTTGGACACGCGCATCAGACCCAGCGGAACAGCCGCCAGCAAACCGAAGAACAGCGATATCACCAGCAACTTGAGGGTCGTCAGCAAGCCGCCAAGGTACAGCGGCATGGCCTCCCAGACGACGTTGTAGTCGAAGATCATAGTTCAGCCACCTTGACGCCCACCGAGTAGCGCTTCTCGAGATACTTCAGGGCCAGCAGCGAGACACTGGTCAGCACCAGGTACAACGCCGCCACTGCCAGGAAGAAGGTAAAGGGTTCGCGCGTGGCATCTGCCGCCTGCTTGGCCTTGAACATCATGTCCTGCAGGCCGACCACCGAGATCAGCGCAGTGGCCTTGGTCAGCACCAACCAATTGTTGGTGAAGCCCGGGATCGCCAGGCGGATCATCTGCGGCACCTGGATGCGGAAGAATACCTGACGGTTGCTCATGCCATAGGCCACGCCTGCTTCGGCCTGACCCTTGGGAATACCGAGGAAGGCGCCACGGAATGTCTCCGACAGATACGCGCCAAAGATGAAGCCCAGCGTGCCGATACCGGCGACCAGCGGGTTCAAGTCGATGTAGTCGTCGTAGCCGAGCAGCGGCGCTACTCGGTTGATGATGTCCTGACCGCCATAGAAGATCAGCAGGATCAGCACCAGGTCCGGAATCCCACGGATCACCGTGGAATACATATCGCCCAACCAGGCCAGCCAGCGCACCGGCGACAAGCGCAGCGCCACGCCGATCAGGCCGAGCACGATGGCCAGGGCCATCGACGACAGGGCGAGCTGCAGCGTCAGCCACGCCCCGTCGAGGATGACTGCCCCGTAGCCTTTCAACATGATGAGGTCCTCGACCTAGAGAATGAAAAATGGTGCAAACCTCAGAGCCTCTGCTGTTTGCACCATTGCACAGGTGAAACTCGACGACTTACTTCGAGTCTGGACCGTAGATGTCAAAGTTGAAGTACTTGGCTTCAATTTGCTTGTACTTGCCGTTGGCACGGATCGCATCGATAGCGGCATTGATGCGCTCGGCGTTGGCCGTGTCACCCTTGCGCACTGCGATGCCGACGCCGTCACCGAAGTACTTCACGTCGGTGAACGATGGGCCCACGAAAGCAAAGCCTTTGCCGGCGTCGGTTTTCAGGAAGCCGTCTTCGAGCAGCGTGGCATCGGCCACGGTGCCGTCCAGGCGGCCAGCAGCGACATCCAGGTAGATTTCGTTCTGGGTGCCGTAAGGCACGACGGTGGCGCCTTGAGGGGCCAACACTTCTTTGGCGAAGCGGTCATGGATCGAGCCGCGCTGTACGCCGATTTTCTTGCCTTTGAGTTCAGCCAGGCTGTCGCTCACGGCGGTACCTTCCTTCATCACCAGGCGGGCCGGAGTCAGGTAGTAGCGCTTGGTGAAGTCGACCGATTTCTTGCGGTCGTCGGTGATCGACATGGACGACAGGATCGCGTCGATCTTGCGTACTTTCAGTGCCGGGATCAGGCCATCGAATTCCTGCTCGACCCAGGTGCACTTGGCTTTCATTTCTTCACACAGGGCATTGCCGATGTCGTAGTCGAAACCGGCGATGCTGCCGTCAGGCTGCTTGAAGGCGAAGGGTGGGTAAGCCGCTTCGATACCGATTTTCAACGGTTTTTCTTCGGCCTGCGACACCAGGGAAAACACGGAAAGCGCCAGGGCGCCAAGCAGTGCGAGCTTCTTCATCAGGTAACTCCATCGGTACGGGGCAATACAAGGCAGGGTAACGGCTGCCCGATATGCGAATGGGTACAACGCAAGCCGCGCAAGGTCGGTCGATGACCACGAGCGAGTGAGTGGCATTTTAACGACAGCCCGATAGTCGATATTTCTTCAAAGCGACAACTACTTACAGAAGCGCTTGAAATCGCAGCGAGCCAGGTTGACAGCCTTTGCAAATTATGCAAATGCGAGGGAAATAGAACCCATAGAACTAGCAATTACTGGGCCTATTATTGGCAAAGCCTTGTGCTACGGCAAGTGCAGCGTGCTGTGCTGCACAAAATGCCGAGAAAAACGCACCCAAAGGGCGCTCGACTGTTTCTCGGCGCCCCGTTTTCGTGCGAATGCGGTGACAGAAGAGTTACCGATGAATGTCGGGTAACAAAGCAAGATTTGGAATTGCTCCTGAAACCATTCGCGGGCAAGCCCGCTCCCACAGGTATAGCGCCATTCTCAGAAAAGCGCTGTAGCGGTGGGAGCGGGCTTGCCCGCGAATGGGCTGCAGCGCAGCCCTAGCATCTATCAGGCCGAAGCCAGGTTCATCGCCTTATGGGTGTCGATCAGGTGCTGCACCACCCCCGGATCAGCCAAGGTCGAAATATCACCCAGCGCATCGTATTCACCGGTGGCGATCTTGCGCAGGATTCGTCGCATGATCTTGCCCGAGCGGGTCTTCGGCAGCCCCGGCGCCCACTGGATCACATCCGGCGAAGCGATCGGACCGATCTCCTTGCGCACCCAGCTCTTGAGCTCCAGGCGCAATTGTTCGCTCGACTCGACACCGGCATTGAGGGTGACATAGACATAGATGCCTTGCCCCTTGATGTCGTGCGGCACCCCTACCACTGCGGCCTCGGCCACTTTGGCATGGGCCACCATGGCGCTCTCGATCTCGGCGGTGCCCATGCGGTGACCGGACACATTGAGCACATCATCGACTCGCCCGGTGATCCAGTAGTAGCCATCCTCGTCGCGGCGCGCACCGTCACCGGTGAAATACATGCCACGGAAGGTCTTGAAGTAAGTGTCGACGAAGCGGTCGTGATCGCCGTACAGCGAACGCGACTGGCCCGGCCAGGAATCGAGAATCACCAGGTTGCCTTCGGCTGCGCCGTCGATCAGATTGCCCAGGTTGTCTACCAGCGCCGGTACCACGCCAAAAAACGGACGGGTCGCCGATCCCGGCTTGAGGCCAGTGGCGCCCGGCAGCGGGCTGATCAGGATGCCGCCGGTTTCGGTCTGCCACCAGGTGTCGACGATTGGGCAGCGTTCCTTGCCTACGGTCTTGTAGTACCAGTTCCACGCTTCGGGGTTGATCGGCTCGCCCACCGAGCCCAGCAGGCGCAGGCTGGAACCGTCGGCACCGGCAACGGCTGCCTCGCCCTCGGCCATCATCGCGCGGATGGCGGTCGGTGCGGTATAGAGGATGTTGACCTTGTGCTTGTCGACGATCTTCGACACGCGGGTGATGTCCGGGTAGTTCGGTACGCCTTCGAACAGCAAGGTGGTCGCACCATTGGCCAGCGGGCCGTAGACGATATAGCTGTGGCCGGTGACCCAGCCGACGTCTGCGGTGCACCAGTACACTTCGCCCGGGCGGTAGTCGAACACGCGCTCATGGGTCAGTGCGGCATAGACCAGGTAGCCGCCCGTGGTATGCAGCACGCCCTTGGGCTTGCCGGTGGAGCCGGAGGTATAGAGGATGAACAGCGCTTCCTCGGCGCCCATCTCTTTCGGCGCGCAATGGCTGGAGGCAACCTTCATCAGGTCTTCGTACCAGATGTCGCGGTGCTGGTGCCAGGCGATGTCGCCACCGGTGCGCTTGCACACGATGATCTTCTGCACGCTGCTGGTTTCCGGGTTGGTCAGCGCCAGGTCAACGTTGGCCTTGAGCGGGGTACGACGCCCCCCACGCACGCCTTCGTCAGCGGTGATCACCACCTTGGATTTGCAATCGATGATCCGCCCCGCCAGTGCCTCCGGCGAGAAACCACCGAACACCACCGAGTGGATAGCGCCGATGCGGGCACAGGCCAGCATGGCCACGACGGCTTCCGGAATCATCGGCATGTAGATGGTCACCACATCGCCTCGGTGCACGTCCTGGCCACGCAGGGCGTTGGCGAACTTACAGACTTGCTCGTGAAGCTCGCGGTAAGTGATGTTGCGGTGTTCAGATGGGTCGTCGCCTTCCCAGATGATTGCCAACTGGTCGCCGCGCTCTGCGAGATGGCGGTCCAGGCAGTTGGAAGACACGTTCAGCGTGCCGTCGGCAAACCACTTGATATCGACATGATGGTCATCGAAGGAGGTCTGCTTGACCTTGCTGAAAGGCCTGATCCAGTCAATACGCTGGGCCTGCTCACGCCAGAAGCCGTCCGGGTTGATCACCGATTGCTGGTACATGGCCTTGTAGGTGGCCTCGTCGGTCAGGGTAGTGGCCGCAACCTCGGGACGAACGGGATACAGTGGAGCCGCACTCATCTGTGTTACCTCGGTGTAATAGTTGTTTTTGTATGGAACCGTTTGTAACTGTACCAGAGCGGCAAAAGCCATACGACGATGGTAGTAACGCGACCGAATGCGAACGCAGCAATCGACGGGAAAGGCTCTAGGCCGCAGCCGGTGGCCCGACGAGGGGGAAAAATGGAAGATTTTGCCGGGGGATTGTTACAGATTCTGTCAAAAGGCGAAAAAACTTTATCAAAACGCCCTCTGTTTCCCTTAGTAAGCCAGGCATAAGATTCACCTCGCCAACAACGGCACGGGATTAATAACTGGTAACAGTATCAGCCCCCACGAAGGCATTCGGTTAATCCCACTCTAATCCGATAGTTGAAAACTTGGCTGCATTCGCGGTGCCACAAGCGCCGCGCGCCCCCTCACGACCTTAGACAGGTAAATAGAAAATGAAAGCTTTACTGGCATTGGTACTTGGCAGTCTTTGCAGCGCGGCGATGGCCGGCGAGGCGAATAATGCCGAGCAGATTCCGGTTGAACAGTACAGTTACTCGCAGCACCTGGACATCGCTCGCGTCATCTCCATGAGCGAAGTACCGAATGTCTGCGAAGTGGTGCCCGCCCGCATGACCTATGAAGATTCCCAGGGCCAGAAGCACATTCTCGAATACCGCGTGATGGGGAACGGCTGCTCCAACGGCTGATCGCTTCGACTGAACAGGGCCCCGCGGGGCCCTGTCGCGACTCAATTAATCGGCAGACTTGCCAAGCGAATAGTCTCTTAACTTGTTAGCGATCGTTGTATGGGATACACCCAGGCGTTTACCCAGTGCGCGGCTGCTTGAATATTCCCCCAGCAAACTTTCCAATACCGCCTTTTCAAACCGCCCAACAATTTCCGCAAGCGTTCCGTCCAGGGAAAACTCACCCAACGGTTGCCGCACACCATAATCCGGCAAGCGGATATGTTCGCTCTTGACCACCCCGCCTTCACATAACGATACGGCCTGGAACAATACGTTTTCCAGTTGCCTTACATTGCCCGGCCAGTGGTAATGCGCAAGTTTGTCCATCGCCGCCGGCGCCAGGCGCGGCATGGCGCAACCAATCTGTCGGCTGGCCTGATCGAGAAAGTGCTGCACCAACCCCTCCAGGCCATCCATGCACTCGCGCAACGGCGGTATGTGCAACGACAGCACATTGAGGCGGTGATAGAGGTCCTGACGGAACTCGCCACGGGCGCACAATTCAGAAAGGTCCACCTGGGTTGCGCAGATCACCCGAACATCCAGGTACACCTCTTCATCGCTACCTACACGCCGGAAGCAACCATCCTGCAGAAAGCGCAGCAGTTTTACCTGCAGCCGGGGGCTCATTTCCCCTACCCCATCGAGAAACAGCGTGCCGCCAGCGGTCAGTTCCAGCAGCCCCAGCTTGCCTTCGGCGCGCGCACCCTCGAAAGCTCCAGGGCCATAACCGAACAGCTCGGTTTCAGCCATGGATTCCGGCAGGCCGGCACAGTTGAGTGCCATCAACGGCGCTTGGCCGCGCGGGCTGGCCAGGTGACAGGCACGCGCCAGCAACTCCTTCCCCGTGCCGGTCTCCCCCTCGATCAGCAGAGGCGCATCCAGAGGCGCCATGCGCCTCGCCTCGCGCACCACCGCCGCCATCACCCGCGAACTCTGGAAAATGCTGTCGAAGCCGCGCAGCTCCTGCTTGCGCACGTTATAGATGCGCTCGCCGATACGGTCAGCGCGGTGCAGGGTAAGCACGGCGCCAGCCAACGCCTCGCTCTCATCGTGTTCAGACTGCAAAGGCGCGATATCGGCCAGGAACACATCACCCTTGACCTTCACCCGCAGGCCATTGATGCGCGACTGGTTGGCCCGTACCAGTTCCGGCAGGTCGAAGTCCTCGACGTAGCGCGCCAGCGGCATGCCCGGCACCTCGTCAACGCGCACGCCAAGCAACTGCGCGGCAGTACGGTTGGCGGCCACGATGCTGCCGCCCATGTCGACCGACAACACCGGAAAATCCAGGGCACCGAGCAGCGCATTGAGTTCCATGTGCCGCCGCTCGCTGGGCATCAGGCCGACGCGCTTGACCCCGAACACCCCGGCAATCGACTCGAATTTCGGCCGCAGTGCCTGGAACTGCAGATTGATCAGGTTCGGGCAGTGCAAATAGATGGCGTTACCATGGTCGCCTCCCACCTCGCCACGCAACACGTTGATACCGTACTCCACCAGCAGGTTGAGGATGTCGCGAAGGATGCCGATTCGGTTCTGGCAGTGCACTTTGATTCGCATGAAAGCTCTCGAAGCAGCGAAGTTTTTTAACCTCGCGCAGAAAAGTCGTAAATATAAGCTGACAAAATAAGCACTGACGCCAGCTAGACGAGCCGAATTTTCCGTGACGGCGGGCTTTTTGTAAAATTATCGTTACGAAATGCTCGAAAAAATCTCGCTTGGTACCGTGTGGCCCCCGTGCATTTGGGCGAGTGAAGGGATATTTCTAGGGTATGTCGTGGACATAACAAGAAAGCCCTCACCAGGAGAGCCACATGAAACAGACGCAGTACGTGGCGCGCGAGCCCGATGCGCATGGTTTTATCCACTACCCGCAGCAAGAGCATGCGGTGTGGAACACGCTGATTACCCGCCAGCTGAAGGTCATCGAAGGTCGCGCCTGCCAGGAATACCTGGACGGTATCGACCAGCTCAAGCTGCCCCATGACCGCATCCCGCAATTGGGCGAGGTCAACAAGGTACTGGGCGCCACCACTGGCTGGCAGGTTGCCCGCGTGCCAGCGTTGATCCCCTTCCAGACATTCTTCGAACTGCTGGCCAGCAAACGCTTTCCGGTCGCCACGTTCATCCGCACGCCAGAAGAACTGGACTACCTGCAGGAACCGGACATCTTCCACGAGATCTTCGGCCATTGCCCGCTGCTGACCAACCCTTGGTTCGCCGAATTCACCCATACCTACGGCAAGCTTGGCCTGGCCGCCACCAAGGAACAGCGCGTATACCTGGCGCGGCTGTACTGGATGACCATCGAGTTCGGCCTGATGGAGACCCCGCAAGGTTGCAAGATCTATGGCGGCGGCATCCTCTCCTCGCCCAAGGAGACCGTCTACAGTTTGTCCAGCGAGCCTGAGCACCAAGCCTTCGACCCGGTCGAGGCCATGCGCACCCCGTACCGCATCGACATTCTGCAGCCGCTGTATTTCGTGCTGCCGAACCTCAAGCGCCTGTTCGACCTGGCCCACGAAGACATCATGGGCATGGTCCAGCACGCCATGCAGCTGGGGCTGCATGCACCGAAGTTTCCACCCAAGGTCGCCGCCTGAGCGGCCTTGCGACAACAACTCGAATCGGAAAACAAGCCATGAATGCCTTGAACCAAGCCCACTGCGAAGCCTGCCGCGCCGACGCGCCGAAAGTCACCGACGACGAGCTGGCCGAACTGATCCGCGAGATTCCGGACTGGAACATCGAAGTACGCGACGGCCACATGGAGCTGGAGCGCGTGTTCCTGTTCAAGAACTTCAAGCATGCCCTGGCCTTCACTAACGCCGTGGGCGAAATCGCTGAAGCCGAAGGCCACCACCCAGGCCTGCTGACCGAATGGGGCAAGGTCACCGTGACCTGGTGGAGCCATTCGATCAAGGGCCTGCACCGCAACGATTTCATCATGTGCGCGCGCACCGACAAGGTGGCCGAAACGGCCGAAGGGCGTAAGTAAAGACCACCGACAGGGCCGCAACGGCCCTGTTTTTTTGCCCGATAATGTCCGGTATCCGCCCGCAAAACCGACAAGCGACCGGGAAAAAATCCAAACTGTCATCCAGACTTGTGTATCCTGCCCCAGCTTTGCAAAGCTCCAAACGCGCCTGGCGCAGACTTTTCACTCACACTTGCGAGGACGACGAGATGCACGAAATCCCGAATCTTCCCTTCCCAAGCCTGAACCCAGAAGAGCAGACCGTTGCTGCTCACTCCGAACCGACGCCTGCCGTCGAGGATGGCGACGATCAATCCAGCGCTGACCAGGAATAAACTGCGCATCCCCCCGACAGTGTGAAAACGGCTGATCTGCGGACTACCGCCTTCATCACGTTTTCACACCGTCCAGAACAGCTGCCACGTAGGCCCCCATGCCCGACTCACCGCGCCCCCTTGCGGTCACCCTGCAAGTCGTCTCCATCGTTCTATTCACCTTCATCGGCTACCTGAACATCGGCATCCCCCTGGCGGTGCTGCCCGGCTATGTGCACAACGACCTGGGCTTCAGCACCGTGATCGCGGGCCTGGTGATCAGCGTGCAATACCTGGCTACCCTGCTCAGCCGTCCTACTGCAAGCCGCATCATCGACAACCTGGGCAGCAAGAAGGCGGTCATGTATGGCCTTGCCGGATGTGGCCTGAGCGGCGTGTTCATGCTCGCCTGCGCTTACCTCACCCACCTGCCGTGGCTGAGCTTGGCCTGCCTGCTGGTCGGCCGTCTGGTGCTGGGCAGCGCCGAGAGCCTGGTGGGCTCAGGCTCAATTGGCTGGGGTATCGGCCGGGTCGGCGCCGACAACACGGCCAAGGTGATTTCCTGGAACGGCATCGCCAGCTACGGTGCCCTGGCCATCGGCGCCCCGCTGGGCGTGCTGATGGTCAAGCAACTGGGGCTATGGAGCATGGGCGTGAGCATCATTCTGCTGTGCGTGCTCGGGCTGCTGCTGGCTTGGCCAAAACGGGCGGCGCCAATCGTCAGCGGCGTGCGCCTGCCGTTCCTGCAAGTGCTGGGCAAAGTATTCCCACATGGCTCGGGGCTGGCGCTGGGCTCGATCGGGTTTGGCACCATCGCCACCTTCATCACCTTGTATTACGCCAGCCAAGGATGGGCGAATGCAGCACTGACCTTGAGCCTGTTCGGCGCCAGCTTTATCTGCGCGCGGCTGTTGTTCGGCAACCTGATCAACCGGATTGGCGGGTTTCGCGTGGCGATTGCTTGTCTTTCAGTGGAAACCCTGGGCTTGCTGATGCTGTGGCTAGCGCCCAACGCCGAGATGGCATTGGCCGGGGCCGCACTTAGCGGCTTCGGCTTCTCGCTGGTGTTCCCGGCACTGGGGGTGGAGGCGGTCAATCAGGTATCAGCGGCCAACCGCGGGGCGGCGGTGGGCGCGTATTCCTTGTTCATCGATTTGTCACTGGGGATCACCGGGCCACTGGTGGGCGCGGTGGCGTCCGGGTTCGGGTTTGCTTCCATGTTCCTGTTTGCGGCAGCGGCTGCATGTTGCGGGCTGGTGTTGAGTTTATACCTCTTCAGGCAGGCGCGGCTCTCTAGGAATTCCCTGCAGCAAGGCTGACCCTGCTGGCCCTTTCGCGGGGCAAGCCCGCTCCCACAAGTCAGCGTGGGAGCGGGCTTGCCCCGCGAAAGGGCCGGTATTGACCTACCGCTGCGCGTACTGCAGCACCACTTCCAGCGGATGGCGCATCTGCCGCTCGGTCATGCGCTTGACCTGGCTGCGGCACGAATAGCCCGTGGCCAGCGGCTCGCCCTCCTTGTCCAGCTTGGTCGCCCACGACTGCTCGAAAATGGCCCGCGAGGTTCCCTGGTTACGCGCCTCGTGCCCGTAAGTACCGGACATACCGCAGCATCCCGTGGCCTCGGTTACCAACTTCAGGCCCAGGCGCGCAAAAACCAGCTCCCATTGGCGAGTACTGGCCGGCACGTTGGTCTTCTCGGTGCAGTGCGCCATCAGGCGGAAGTTGCCGGGTGCGGTCGGCGCCTGCTCGGGCAGCACGTCCATCAGCCATTCCTGAGGCAACAGCACCTCCGGACACCCGTCCAGGCCTGGGACTTTCTGGTATTCCTGGCGATAAACCAAAGTCATCGCCGGATCCAGCCCTACCAGCGGTACGCCGCAATCGGCCAGGGCCTTGAGTTGAGTGGCATTGCGAATCGCCGCCTTGGCGAAGGCGCCGAGGAAACCCTGCACGTGCAGCGGCTTGCCATTGGCACTGTAGGGTGCCAGGAATACGCGATGACCAAGGCGATGCGCCAGCTCGATGAACGCGGCCAGCAGCGGCGTCTCGAAATAGCGGGTGAAGGCGTCCTGCACCAGCACGATACTGCGCTCGCGCTGGGCCGGGGTCAGTTCACGCAGTGCCGGCACGCTGGCCACGCCCACGCGGCAGCGGGTCAAGGTGGCCTGGAAGTTGAAACGGCTGATCAGCGGGCTGTCGACCATGCCGACCTTGTCCGCCAGCAGTTTACTCACCCACTTCGAGCCCATCACCGCGTTATACAGCCCGGGTGCGTGGGCCAGGTACGGGATGGTGAACTCCAGGGAGCCGATCAGGTAATCGCGCATCGGGCGCTGGTAGCGGCCGTGGTACAACTCAAGGAAGCGCGAGCGGAAATCCGGCACGTTAACCTTGATCGGGCACTGACCAGCGCAGGACTTGCACGCCAGGCAGCCGGCCATGGCGTCATAGACTTCGTGGGAAAAATCTTCCTGGCCTTGGCTGCGGGCGCGGTTGTTGCGCAGCCTGGCAGGCAGCCCCTTGAGCCAGGACACCTTGTTGCGCGCCGCCGCCAGTACGTCGATGTTCGCCGCGCCCTGCAGACGCAGCCATTCGCGCATCAGCGACGCACGGCCCTTGGGCGAATGCTGGCGTTCGCGGGTGACTTTCCACGACGGGCACATGGCGTCGTTGGGGTCGTAGTTGTAGCAGGCACCGTTGCCGTTGCAGTGCACGGCGCTGCCGAAGTCCTGCCACACACGCTCGTCGATGGCGCGGTCGAGGTCGCCACGCAACGTCACGCCATCGACCTTGGTCAGGCCTTCTGCGCTGTCCGGCGGGGTGCAGATCTTGCCAGGGTTGAGCTGGTTGCACGGGTCGAACGCACCTTTGAGGCGTTGCAACGCTGGATACAGCTCACCAAAGTACTCCGGCACGTATTCCGAGCGCAGGCCCTTGCCGTGTTCCCCCCACAGCAGGCCACCGTAGCGTTTGGTCAACGCCGCCACGGCATCGGAGATCGGCTTGACCAGCGCGGCCTGGGCGGGGTCTTTCATGTCCAGGGCCGGGCGCACATGCAGCACGCCGGCGTCGACATGGCCGAACATGCCGTAGGCCAGGCCGTAGCCATCGAGCAAGGCGCGGAACTCGGCGATGTAGTCCGCCAGTTGCTCTGGCGGCACCGCTGTATCTTCCACGAACGGCTGCGGGCGAACCTCGCCCTCGACGTTACCCAACAAGCCCACCGAGCGCTTGCGCATGGTGTAGACGCGGGTCACCGCCTCGGCCCCTTCGGCCAGCGTGTGACCCAGGCGCTCGACGCTGGTATCGCGCTGCAGGTGATCGACGAAAGCTTCGACCCGGGCATTCACTTCGGCCGGTTCATCGCCGCAGAACTCCACCAAGTTGATTCCCAAGGTCGGGCGCTCGGCGTCGGCCGGGAAGTATTCGGCAACGCTGTGCCAGACGATGTCCTTCATCGCCAGCATCAAAACCTTTGAGTCCACCGTCTCGATCGACAGCGGCTTGTGCGCCATCAGCGCGTTGGCATCACGCAGCGCGTCCATGAAGCTGGTGTAGCGGACGTTGACCAGCACCGCATATTTCGGGATCGGCAGCACATTGAGCTTGGCTTCGACCACATAGCCCAGCGAGCCCTCGGCGCCGCACAGCACGCTGTTGAGGTTGAAGCGGCCCTGCTCGTCGCGCAGGTGCGCCAGGTCGTAGCCAGTCAGGCAGCGGTTGAGCTTGGGGAACGTCGTTTCGATCAGCTCGGCCTGGGTTTCCTGGATCTCACGGGCCGTGCGATAGACCTCGCCGACCCGGCCAGGCGCGGCGCAGGCCTGCTCCAGCGCGGCGCCGTCGATCGGCAGGCTGTGCAGGCGCTCGCCACCGAGCAGCACGCTGTGCAGCTCCAGCACGTGATCGCGGGTCTTGCCGTAGGTGCAGCTGCCCTGGCCGCTGGCGTCGGTGTTGATCATGCCGCCGACGGTGGCGCGGTTAGAGGTGGAAAGCTCTGGAGCGAAAAACAGGCCGTGGGGCTTGAGCGCGGCGTTGAGCTGGTCCTTGACCACACCGGCCTGCACCCGCACCCAGCGTTCCTCGACGTTGATTTCGAGGATGGTGTTCATGTGCCGCGACAGGTCGACGATGATACCGTCGGTCAGCGACTGCCCGTTGGTGCCGGTGCCGCCGCCGCGCGGGGTCAGCTTGACCTCTTGGAAGCGCGCTTCGCTCATCAGCGTGGCGACCCGTGCCACGTCATCGGCGTCCAGCGGGAACACGGCCGCCTGAGGCAGGCGCTGGTAGATCGAGTTGTCGGTGGCCAGCACCGTACGGGTGCCGTAGTCGGCACTGATCTGGCCACGGAAGCCGCTGCTGCGCAGGGCTTCGAGGAATTCGGGGTAGTTGGCGCTCGGTGCAACGGTCGGCAGCTGGGCGATCATCGAAGGATGGCCTCTTGATATGGGCTAATTCACGGAATTCCTGTCGTGCCGGCATGGGTCAAGCCATGCAGGGATGACGTATAGGCCAATGTTCCTGTAGTTTCGCTCCAGGGGCAAACGGATAATCCTGCCGCTATCAATGACTTTTATGAATGAATTACCGCCACCTGACACCGTCCATGTCGCTGCTACTGGCTTTCGAGGCCGCTGCCCGGCATGAAAGCTACACCCGCGCCGCCGCCGAGCTATCCCTGACCCAGAGCGCAGTCAGCCGCCAGGTGCAGGCGCTGGAGCAGCAGCTGGGCCTCACCCTGTTCCGCCGGGAAGGCCGCCAGGTGCAACTCACCGATGTTGGCCGGCTATACCAGCGCGAGCTCAGCGAAGCCCTGGGGCGCATCCGCAGTGCCACCTTGCAGGCGCTGGCCTATCAGTCTGGGGTCGGCACCCTGCGCCTGGCGACTTTGCCCACGTTCGGTTCAAAGTGGCTGTTGCCGCGCCTGCACGCCTTCTACAGCGCCCATCCAGGGATGCTGGTGCATATTCATTCACGCATCGAAGCGATCAACTTCGACACCAGCGAGATCGACGCGGCCATCGGGGTGGCCAGCCATGACCTGCCTGGGCTGATCTGCCATCGCCTGCATGCCGAGGAACTGGTGGTGATTCTGCCTCCAGAAGCCGGTGGCGATGCCCAAGGTTGGGATCCGACGCGGATCAGCGCCGAGGTGCTACTCAATGTCGCCAACAATCCGCATGCCTGGGGCGAATGGTTTTCGCACCATGGCTTGGCGCACCGATCGATGCGTCTGGGGCCGAGCTTCGAGCTGACGTCACACCTGATCCAGGCGGTGCGCGCCGGGATCGGGATCGGCTTGGTGCCACGGATACTGGTGGAAGAAGAGCTGACCAAAGGTGAGCTGTTCAGCCCCGGGGTAGCGATTGCCAGCCAGCGCAGCTACTACCTGATTTATCCGCCAAGGAACGAGGCGCTGCCTTCGTTGCGAGCGTTCCGCAGCTGGTTGCTGGAACAGATCTGAATCTTAGGCTGTCCCTACCGGCCTCTTCGCGGGCAAGCCCGCTCCCACAGATGCCGACGCAGAACCTGTGGGAGCGGGCTTGCCCCGCGAAGAGGCCGTTACAGCGCTTACTTGCTCACCGCCCCAGCAGCAACCAACTGACGGCGCTTGGGCTTGATCAGGTAGAGCACGAACATCGCCAGGATCCACACCGGCATCGCATACACCGAAATCCTGATGCCGTCGATCTGCAGCATGATGCCCAGGATCAGCACCACGAACGCCAGGCAGATGTAGTTGCCATAGGGGTACCACAGCGCCTTGAACAGCGGCTTCTGGCCGGTGCGGTCCAGGTGCTGGCGGAACTTCAGGTGCGAGTAGCTGATCATCGCCCAGTTGATCACCAGGGTCGCCACGACCAGCGACATCAGCAGCTCCAGCGCATTTTGCGGCATGAAGTAATTGAGCAGAACGGCGATCACGGTCACCGCGGCCGACGCCAGGATCGAACGCACCGGCACACCGCGTTTGTCGACCTTGGCCAGGGCGGCCGGGGCGTCACCTTGTTCAGCCATGCCCAGTAGCATGCGGGCGTTGCAGTAGGTGCCACTGTTGTACACCGACAGCGCCGCAGTCAACACCACGAAGTTCAGCAGGTGCGCGGCTACATCGCTGCCCAGCAGGGAAAACACCTGCACGAACGGGCTGCTGCCGTAACTGCCGCCGGAGGCGTCGATGCTGGCGACCAGGTTGTCCCACGGGGTCAGCGACAGCAGCACGACCAGCGCACCGATGTAGAAGATCAGGATACGGTAGATGACCTGGTTGATCGCCTTGGGGATCACGGTCTTTGGCTTGTCGGCCTCGGCCGCAGTGAACCCGAGCATTTCCAGGCCACCGAAGGAGAACATGATGAACGCCAGGGCCATGACCAGGCCACTGACGCCATGCGGGAAGAAGCCGCCGTGCGCCCACAGGTTGGTCACCGAGGCGTCGGGGCCGCCGCTGCCGCTGGTCAGCAGATACGCGCCCAGGCCGATCATGCCGACGATGGCCACGACCTTGATGATGGCGAACCAGAACTCGGCCTCACCGAACACCTTCACGTTCATCAGATTGATGAAGTTGATCAGCAGGAAGAAGCCTGCAGCCGTCACCCAAGTTGGGATCTCCGGCCACCAGTAGTGAATGTACTTGCCGACTGCGGTGAGCTCCGACATACCCACCAGGATGTACAGCACCCAGCAGTTCCAGCCCGACATGAAGCCGGCGAAACCGCCCCAGTATTTGTGGGCAAAGTGGCTGAACGAACCGGCCACCGGCTCTTCGACGATCATTTCGCCGAGCTGGCGCATGATCATGAAGGCAATGAAGCCGCAGATGGCGTAGCCGAGGATCATCGACGGGCCGGCGGATTTCATCACGCCTGCCGAGCCTAGGAACAGGCCTGTACCAATTGCGCCGCCGAGGGCGATCAACTGGATATGGCGGTTCTTCAGGCCCCGCTTGAGCTCGCCTGAATGCATGTTGTGTTCACTCATGAACGGAGTCACCTGCATTGTTTTTATCTGTGACGGAATCGGACCCACCGCGCTCGTGGCGCAGCGGAATGGGCAAGGTGGTTACCTTGGATTTCTTGAACACAGGTGCCGCCAGAGCGGCTCAGCCGGGTGTGAGCAAGAGTGCGCGGTACGCAAGAGGGTCACAGGTAAAACGCGGCGCACTGTATACCCCTGCAAGCGCGCAGGCGTCAACGCGTTGCGTTGCTCCCTTGGGAAAAAACGCAGCGATCCTGTGGTAGATGCCCGTTGAGGCGGCGTGATCGGCGTACATGGCGCCTCCATTTGTTGTTTTGTCAGCCCGGCTCTGTGGACAGGCTCTTTGCACACGGCAATGGCCGCAATATCCCCGTGGCACAGGGGTTTGAGCAATAGGGGGGCTGGCTGGGACGGGAGCCTGCAGAAGTTGATGCGGCAAGATCTGTTTACAGAAAATCATCATGACCCACGAAATCTGGCAATTTCGTATAGATTTCTTTACAAGCCGGTTTGAAAACTTGCCAGTCGTCCGAAAAAATCTTTTTGTTCAATGTCTTGGCGCTGCGCCGCTAAACCGCAGGCACAAAAAAGCCAGCCCGAAGGCTGGCTCATTCATCACTGGCGAAGCAGATCAGCCACGCGGCTTGCCGCGACCACCGCGACCTGCCGGCTTGTCACCATCAGGCTTGGACGGGCGTTTGCGCATATCGCTCGGGCGCTCGGCCACGGCGCTGCCACGGCTGCCTTTACGCGGCGCTTCTTCACGCGGCTGGCGTGCAGGGCGCTCGGCGGTGCCAGCGTCCTGCGCCGGGCGCAGGCTGCGTACACGCTCGTTGCGGCCCATCGGGCGAGTGGACTTGCGCTGCAGGCGCTCCATCTTGTCTTTGGACTTGAGGTTCATGGCAGGCAATGCAACCGGCTGCAGGCCCACTTCAGCGGCCAGGATGTCGATTTCGCCCTGGGTCATTTCACGCCAGCGGCCCATCGGCAGGTCGGAGTTGAGGAACACCGGGCCGAAGCGCACGCGCTTGAGGCGGCTGACGACCATGCCCTGGGATTCCCACAGGCGACGCACCTCACGGTTACGCCCTTCCATCACCACGCAGTGGTACCAGTGGTTGAAACCTTCGCCACCCGGCGCCTTCTGGATGTCGGTGAACTTGGCCGGGCCGTCTTCGAGCATCACGCCCGCCTTGAGGCGATCGAGCATCTCGTCGTCGACTTCGCCACGCACACGCACCGCGTATTCGCGGTCCATCTCATAGGATGGGTGCATCAGGCGGTTGGCCAGTTCACCGTCGGTGGTGAACAGCAGCAGGCCGGTGGTGTTGATGTCCAGGCGGCCGATGTTGATCCAGCGGCCTTCCTTCGGCCGCGGCAGGCGGTCGAACACGGTCGGACGGCCTTCCGGGTCGTCACGGGTGCAGATCTCGCCGTCGGGCTTGTTGTACATGATCACCCGGCGGGTGGCCTCGGCGGCCTCTTCGCGCTTGATCAGCTTGCCGTCGACGGTGATGGCATCGTGCAGGTCGACGCGCAGGCCGAGGGTAGCGGCGACGCCGTTGACCTTGATGCGGCCCTGGCTGATCCAGGCCTCGACGTCACGACGCGAACCGACGCCAATGCGGGCCAGCACTTTCTGCAGCTTTTCGCCGGCTGGCGGGGTGATTTCGGTATTTTGCAGGTCTTGCTCACTCATCTGGGCACCTCCCGGTGTAGGAATGAAAACAGAGTTCTGGCGACGAACGTGCCAAAAGGCCGCGCATCATACGCGGTTCGGTGAGGGAACGCACTGCAGCTTAGGAGGTTTTGTGGGGGTGGAGATGGAATTCTGCCAGGTGGTGCTTTTGCAGTCAGTGCCGGCCCTTTCGCGGGGCAAGCCCGCTCCCACAGATTCCGAGCTGGCCGCAGAAACCGTGGGAGCGGGCTTGCCCCGCGAAAGGGCCGGTACTGACCACCATAGGCCTCAGTGCTAAACCTCAGGCTCTTCCTCACGCAAATCATCGAAATCGGTCTTCAGCCCCTCCTCCATGGCATCCAGTTCAACCAGGAGGCTGCGGAAGCTGGTTTCCTCCTTCGGCTCGGCCACCTCATCTTCCTCACCTAGGCTGGCATCGGCCAGCGCCTGCAGGTGTGCCGGCACCGGCGCTTCATCCGGGTCATCGAGCATTGGCGCGGGCTCCATTTCACGCAGCTCGGCCAATGCCGGCAACTCGTCCAGGCTCTTGAGGTTGAAATGGTCGAGAAACGCCTTGGTGGTGGCGAACATGGCCGGCCGCCCTGGTACCTCGCGGTAACCGACCACGCGGATCCACTCGCGCTCAATCAATGTCTTGACGATGTTGCTGTTAACCGCCACCCCGCGCACGTCCTCGATCTCGCCACGGGTAATCGGCTGACGGTAGGCGATCAAGGCCATGGTTTCGAGCAGCGCACGGGAATACCGCTGCGGGCGCTCTTCCCACAGGCGGCCCACCCAAGGCGCGTAGGTCTCGCGGATCTGCAGGCGGTAGCCGCTGGCCACTTCCTTCAATTCGAAAGCACGGCCGCTGCAGGACTTGCCTAGTACTTCCAGGGCCTTCTTGAAGACCTGAGGTTCCGGGCGTTCGGCCTCCTCGAACAGCTCGTACAGGCGCTCGAGGGATTGCGGCTTGCCCGAGGCGAGCAGAAAGGCCTCGATAAGCGACGCCAGGTCGCGGGGTTCATTCAGATTCATCAGCTTCTTCGACAGGCTCGGCACGCACCCGGACATGGATCGCGGCGAAAGGCTCATTCTGCACCAGTTCGATCAACGACTCCTTCACCAGCTCCAGAATCGCCATGAA
This sequence comes from Pseudomonas sp. NPDC090752, assembly GCF_055584805.1. Lineage (NCBI taxonomy): Bacteria > Pseudomonadati > Pseudomonadota > Gammaproteobacteria > Pseudomonadales > Pseudomonadaceae > Pseudomonas > Pseudomonas sp. NPDC090752. The sequence goes on from NZ_JBVJLI010000010.1 coordinate 97,249, forward strand.
GGTCACCACCACGCCCAGCTTGCCCTCTTCGGCGGTGAACAGCTCGACAAAGGGCACGAAACCGCCGCCTTTGAGGCGCTCCAGCACGTCGCTCATACGCTCGCGGGTGGACAGGGTCTCGCGGGAAATCTGGTGGCTTTCGAACAGGTCGTTGCGGCGCATGACTTCGGCCATGGACACCAGCAGCTCCTCCAGGCTGACCTGGGGCAGCAACTTGCGCACTTTGGCCTGCGGCGCCTCCAGGCGCGGCACGACCACGTCGCGCCCCACCCGCGGCAGCTCATCGATACCCTCGGCGGCGGCCTTGAAACGCTCATACTCCTGCAAGCGGCGGATCAGTTCGGCGCGGGGGTCGCCTTCCTCCTCCTCGATTTCGGCCGAACGCGGCAACAGCATGCGCGACTTGATCTCGGCGAGCATGGCAGCCATCACCAGGTATTCGGCGGCCAGTTCCAGGCGCACGCTTTTCATCAACTCGACGTAGCCCATGTACTGGCGAGTGATTTCCGCCACGGGGATATCGAGGATGTCGATGTTCTGCTTGCGGATCAGGTAAAGCAGCAGGTCGAGCGGGCCTTCGAAGGCTTCGAGGATGACTTCCAGGGCGTCCGGTGGGATGTACAGGTCCACCGGCATCTCGGTCAGCGCTTCGCCGTAGACCAGGGCCAACTGCAATTGTCGGGGCGTTTCGGCATCGATACTCGGTGCCTCGGGGGTCTCTACCTGGCTCACGCGTTGACCAGGAAGGGCGTCGGGTCGCCGCAGCCTTCGCGAATCAATGCAGGTTCATCGCCGGTCAGGTCGATTACCGTGGAGGCCTTGAGGTCACCGAAGCCACCATCGATGATCAGGTCGACATGGTGCTCCAGGCGTTGACGGATCTCGTACGGGTCGGTCATGGGCTCTTCATCGCCCGGCAAGATCAGGCTCACGCTCATGAGCGGTTCGCGCAATTCTTCGAGCAACGCCAGGACGATGGGATTGGAGGGTACACGCAGGCCTATGGTACGGCGCTTTTCATGCATCAGCAGCCGTGGCACTTCACGGGTGGCATTGAGAATGAAGGTATAAGGGCCGGGGATATGGGCCTTGAGCAGGCGGAAGGTCGAGGTATCGATCTTGGCGAACAGGCCCATCTGCGACAAGTCGCAGCACAACAGGGTGAAATTGTGCTGTTTGTCCAGCTGGCGCAAGCGGCGAACCCGTTCAATGGCGTTCTTGTCACCGATCTGGCAGCCCAAGGCGTAGGCCGAGTCGGTGGGGTACACCACCACGCCGCCCTTGCGAATGATCTCGACGGCCTGTTTTATCAGGCGCGCTTGCGGGTTTTCCGCGTGAATCTGGAAAAATTGGCTCACGAAGTCGTCCTGTTCATATCGCCATAGGCTGTTCATGGCTGAATCGACGCCACAGAGGTGGCAGATCCTCAGGCAATGGCCGGTAGGCACCGATCTCGCCCCAGGTGCCGGGGCCGTGGAAATCGCTGCCAGCGCTTGCCAGCAGGCCGAACTCACGGGTGAGGATGGACATCGTGCCCACCTGCTCGGCCGGCATCATCCCGTTGACCACCTCAAGCGCCTGCCCGCCTGCCTCAATATAGTTGGCAATCAGCCGCCTGCGCTTGCTGCGGGTCAGATCGTAGTGCATCGGATGGGCCAAGCTCACCCAAGCGTTGGACTGCCGCAAGGTGGCAACGGTTTCTTCCAGAGTCGGCCAATGCAGTTTGACGTCGCCCAGCTTGCCGGCGCCCAGCCACTTGCGGAAGGCTTCACCCCGGTCCTTGACGTACCCTGCACGCACCAGGTACTCGGCAAAATGTGGGCGCGCCGGGGCGTTGCCGCTGTCGCCGAGTTCCTGTTGCACAGTGCGGGCACCGTCAAGCGTGCCAGACATGCCCTTGGCCGCCAGCCGTTTGTCGATTTCCTCGGCACGCAGCCAGCGGCCATGGTGAAGCGCCTCGATGGCTTTGAGCAGCGGCGGCGCATCGAGCGGGAAGTCATAGCCCAGCACATGGATGGTCGCGCCCCCCCAGGTGCACGACAACTCCACCCCGCTGACCCAGCGCATGCCGCGCTCGGCGCAGGCCTGGCGGGCTTCGGCCAGCCCTTCGAGGGTGTCATGGTCGGTCAGTGCCAGCGTCTGTACCCCGTGCTCATGGGCCCGGGCGACCAGGACCGTGGGCGACAGGGCGCCGTCGGAGGCCGTGCTGTGACAGTGCAGATCAACATTCATGGAGGAGCGCTACCGCTGGAATCGATGTTTGTTATTATGCCGTCACATCCCGATTCTGGCTGCCATTGTGAAACAATTCATCGATTTCATCCCGCTGCTACTGTTTTTCATCGTCTACAAGCTCGACCCTCGACCCATGGAGGTCGCCGGCCACAGCTTCGAATTCGGCGGCATCTACAGCGCCACGGCCATGCTGATCATCAGCTCACTGGTGGTCTATGGCGCGCTGTTCCTGCGCCAGCGCAAGCTGGAGAAAGGCCAGTGGCTGACCCTGGTCGCCTGCCTGGTGTTCGGCGGCCTGACCCTGACCTTCCACAGCGAAACGTTCCTGAAGTGGAAGGCGCCGGTGGTCAACTGGCTGTTTGCCCTCGGCTTCGCTGGCAGCCATTTCATCGGCGACCGGGTGTTGATCAAGCGCATCATGGGCCACGCATTGGCCCTGCCCGATGCCGTCTGGGCCCGCCTGAACGTGGCCTGGATCGCGTTTTTCCTGTTCTGCGGTGCGGCTAACCTGTTCGTCGCATTCACCTTCCAGGACTTCTGGGTCGACTTCAAAGTGTTCGGCAGCCTGGGCATGACCGTGATTTTCCTGGTGGCGCAGGGTGTTTATCTCTCGCGTCACCTGCACGACGACCCTTCCACCACCAAGACCAAGGATTGACATGCTTTACGCCATCATCGCCAGCGACGTCGCGAATTCCCTGGAAAAACGCCTGGCCGCACGCCCGGCCCACATCGAGCGCCTGCAGCAGCTCAAGGCCGAAGGCCGCGTGGTGCTTGCCGGCCCGCACCCAGCCATCGACAGCAACGACCCGGGCGAAGCCGGCTTCAGCGGCAGCCTGATCGTTGCCGAGTTCGAGTCGTTGAGCGCCGCCCAGGCCTGGGCCGATGCCGACCCTTACATTGCCGCAGGCGTGTACGATAAGGTCATCGTCAAACCCTTCAAGCAAGTCTTGCCTTGATCGATACATAAATTGGCGGCGTCTGCGGTATCTTTGCCACTGGCGAGCGCGTCAGACGCCGTCGATTTGAATTGAGTGAGTCATGAGCGAGCTGTTACTGATTGATGATGACCAGGAACTCTGCGAGCTGCTCGGCAGCTGGCTGACCCAGGAAGGTTTTGTTGTACGCGCCTGCCACGATGGCCAGAGCGCGCGCCAGGCGCTGGCCGAGCACGCACCGGCAGCGGTGGTGCTGGATGTGATGCTGCCCGACGGCAGCGGCCTTGAACTGCTCAAACAGCTGCGTAGCGAGCATGCCGAGCTGCCGGTACTGATGCTGTCGGCCCGCGGCGAGCCGCTGGACCGCATTCTCGGCCTGGAGCTGGGCGCCGATGATTACCTGGCCAAACCCTGCGACCCCCGTGAACTCACTGCGCGCCTGCGCGCGGTGCTGCGCCGCAGCCACCCGACCGCCACCACCACCCAAGTCGAGCTCGGTGACCTGGCCTTCAGCCCGGTGCGCGGCGTGGTCAGCATCGACGGCCGCGAGATGAGCCTGACCCTGTCCGAAAGCCGTATCCTCGAAGCGTTGCTGCGCCAGCCAGGCGAACCGCTGGACAAACAGGATCTGGCGCAGATCGGCTTGGGCCGCAAGCTGACCCTTTACGATCGCAGCCTGGACATGCACGTCAGCAACCTGCGCAAGAAGATCGGCCCCCACGCCGACGGCCGCCCGCGCATCGTCGCGCTGCGCAGCCGCGGCTATTACTACAGCCTGTAATCAGGCACGGCGCTGCAAGCGAGAGCGACTACGTGTTTTCCTTGCAGTTTACCGCCACGTTCTTTACCCAGCCTTTACCCTTCACTGACTGCGCTTGACCTCCATCTCCCTAGACTGAGCTCATCCGGTAACCACCGGCCCATGACAGGAGAGACACCATGCGCAAGACCCTAATCGCCCTGATGTTCGCCGCCGCCCTGCCGACCGTGGCCATGGCCATGCCCGAAGGCGGCCCGCGTCACGACGGCCCGCATCATCGCGGTGACGCGCCTTTCGCCCAACTGGACCTGAGCCGCGATCAGCGCCAACAGATCGGCAAGCTGATGGGCGACCAGATGAAAAACCGCCGCGACATTACCGAACGCTATCTGGCCAAGCTGCCAGCTGCCGACCAGAAGGCCATGAAGGACGAGCTCAAGGCCAGTCACGACAAGACCGACAACCAGGTGCGCGCCCTGCTCAAGCCTGAGCAACAGAAGAAGTTCGACGAGCTGCAAAAAGAGCGTGAAGCACGCAAGGCCGAATGGAAGGAATTCCAGGCCTGGAAAGCTGAAAAAGCTGGCAAGGCCCAGTAAACTTTGCCCCCACTGCCCGGCCCGCCTACCCGCGGGCCGGGCTTTCCCCGTTTACAGGAGGTGCTCTTGCGTTCTCTGTTCTGGCGCATCCTGGCCAGTTTCTGGCTGGCTATCACCCTGGTCGCAGGCCTGTCGATCCTGCTGGGCCACATGCTCAACCAGGATGCCTGGATCCTCAGCCGTCACCCGGGCCTCAACACCCTGGCCAGCCACTGGGCCAAGCACTATGAACAGGAAGGCCTGGAGTCGGCGCAAAAGTTCCTGGAGCGCCGCAAGCAGCGCTTCAAGATCGACGTGCAGGTGCTCGACGACAGTGGCGAGGCCGTGGTGCCCGGCACCTTCCCGCGCCGTGCCGCCGCTTTCGAGGCGCGCCAGCACAATGATGAGCGCCGCCTGCCGTGGCGCCGCCTGACCGAGGAATACACCAGCCCCGACAGCGGTGAAACCTACCTGCTGATCTACCGTATTCCGCATCCGGAGCTGGATGCCTGGCACCGTGAAAGCCTGCTCTGGCCGCTGAGTGCACTGGGTATAGCCCTGGTCGTGCTAACCCTGTTCAGCCTGCTGGTAACCCTGTCCATCACCCGCCCGCTGAGTCGCTTGCGCAGTGCGGTGCACGACCTTGGCCAGGCCAGCTACCAGCAGAACAGCCTGGCCCGTCTGGCCGCCCGCCGTGATGAATTCGGCGTGCTGGCCAAGGACTTCAACAAGATGGGCGCACGTTTGCAAAGCCTGATCGGCAGCCAGCGCCAGCTGCTGCGTGACGTTTCGCACGAACTGCGTTCACCGCTGGCGCGCCTGCGCATTGCTCTGGCCTTGGCTGAGCGTGCCGAAGCAGAGCAGCGCCAGGCCCTCTGGCCGCGCCTTACCCGCGAATGCGACCGCCTGGAAGACCTGATCAGCGAGATTCTCACCTTGGCCCGGGTCGATGCCGAGCAGGCACATGCTGAATCTGTCGACCTCAATGCCCTGCTCGGCAGTGTGCGCAAAGACGCCCAGCTCAGCGCACCGGAGCAGGAAGTACGCCTGGAGGCGCAACCGGGTTTGACGCTGCAGGGCTGGCCGACATTGATCGAGCGTGCCGTGGACAATCTGCTGCGCAATGCACTGCGGTTCAATCCGCAGGGGCAGCCGATCGAAGTGCGCGCCGGGCGTGAGCAGGAACGTATCGTCGTGAGCGTGCGCGATCATGGGCCGGGGGTGTCGGCGGAGCACCTGGCACAATTGGGTGAGCCGTTCTTCCGGGCGCCGGGACAGGAGGCCGCGGGGCATGGCCTGGGCCTGGCGATTGCGCGCAAGGCGGCGGAGCGGCATGGCGGGAGCTTGGTGCTGGAGAATCATCCCCAAGGTGGGTTTGCGGCTCGGTTGGAGTTGCCGCTAGTGGTGGAGATCGGCAGTTGAATTGAGGCTGGGCTTACCGACCTTTTAACGGGCAAGCCCGCTCCCACAGGTTCAGCGCTGCCCGTGAGCATGACGCTTGAGTTGTGGGAGCGGGCTTGCCCGCGAAGGGTTCACCGCATCACTCGCCCCAGACGCTGACGTACTCGGCGGTATCCAGAATCGGCGCCGTGCGCGGCTCGGCCATCGGTGTACCGACATACAGGTAACCGATCAATTCCTCGTTCTCTGCCAGCCCCAGCCCCTTGTGCACGTGCGCATCGAAGGCCATGTCACCCGTGCGCCACACCGCACCAATCCCCTGTGCATGCGCCGCGATCAGAATGCCATGCGCCGCACACCCGGCCGCCAGCCGTTGCTCGGACTTGGGCACCTTGTAGTGGTCCTGCAGCTTGGCGATCACCACGATCAGCAACGGTGCGCGCAGCGGCATGGCACGTGCCTTGTCCAGTGCCGCCGGGGTCGCGTCACCCTTTTGCTGCACCGCTTCGGCGAACAGCTCCCCGAGTTTATCGCGCCCCTGGCCCTCGATGGTCAGGAACCGCCACGGCCGCAGCTGGCCATGGTCCGGCGCGCGCAGCGCCGCCTGGAACAATGCCTCGCGCTGGGCGTCATTGGGCGCCGGCTCGGTCAGGCGTGGCACGGAAACACGGTTGAGCAATGCGTCGAGAGCCTCCATCGGCTACCCTCCTGGCAGGTGAATGTGCGGCCATTCTAGCGTTTACATCACCAGACCCATAGGTAGAATGGCGCCCTTCCGTTCAGAGTCAGAGCAGATCACATGGCGTTGCCGACCTTAAGGATCATTGGTTTCATCATCGGCATCTTCCTGATCACCCTGGCGGTCAGCATGGTCGTACCCATGGCGACCCTGGTGGTCTTCGAACGCACCGGCGACATGCCGTCGTTCCTCTGGGCCAGCCTGATCACCTTCGTCGCTGGCCTGCTGATGGTGGTCCAGGGCCGCCCCGAGCATGTCCACCTGCGACCGCGCGACATGTACCTGCTGACCGTGTGCAGCTGGGTCGTGGTGTGCGTGTTCGCAGCCCTGCCCTTTTTGCTGACCCAACACATCAGCTACACCGACGCCTTTTTCGAAAGCATGTCCGGCATCACCGCCACCGGCGCCACGGTGCTCAGCGGGCTGGATAACATGTCGCCGGGCATCCTGATGTGGCGTTCGATGCTGCACTGGCTCGGCGGCATCGGCTTCATCGCCATGGCGGTCGCGATCCTGCCGCTGCTGCGCATCGGGGGCATGCGCCTGTTCCAGACCGAATCGTCCGACCGTTCGGAAAAGGTCATGCCGCGCTCGCACATGGTCGCCAAGTCGATCGTCGGCGTATACGTCGGCTTCTCGGTGCTGGGTGCGCTGGCCTTCTGGTGGGCTGGCATGAGCCCGTTCGACGCCATCAACCACGCCATGTCGGCCATTTCCACCGGCGGATTCTCCACCTCGGACCAATCACTGGCCAAATGGGACATCCCGGCGGTGCACTGGGTCGCGGTGGTGGTGATGATCCTTGGCAGCCTGCCGTTCACGCTGTACGTGGCCACCCTTCGCGGCAACCGCAAGGCACTTATCCGCGACCAGCAGGTGCAGGGCTTGCTGGGTATGCTAGTGGTGACCTGGCTGGTGCTCGGCACCTGGTACTGGTACAGCACCAACCTGCACTGGTTGGATGCCCTGCGCCATGTGGCGCTGAACGTGACCTCAGTGGTCACCACCACCGGTTTCGCCCTGGGCGACTACAGCTTGTGGGGTAACTTCTCGCTGATGCTGTTCTTCTACCTGGGCTTTGTGGGTGGCTGCTCCGGCTCGACCGCCGGCGGCATCAAGATTTTCCGCTTCCAGGTGGCCTACATCCTGCTCAAGGCCAGCCTCAACCAGCTGATCCACCCGCGCGCGGTGATCAAGCAGAAGTACAACGGGCACCGCCTCGACGAAGATATCGTGCGCTCGATCCTGACCTTTTCGTTTTTCTTCGCCATCACCATCTGCGTAATGGCCTTGCTGCTGTCGCTGCTGGGCGTCGACTGGATGACCGCGCTGACCGGCGCCGCAGGGACCGTTTCCGGCGTTGGCCCAGGCCTGGGCGAAGTGATCGGGCCGTCAGGCAACTACGCCACGCTGCCGGACGCCGCCAAATGGATTCTCGCCGGCGGCATGCTACTCGGCCGCCTGGAGATCATCACGGTGCTGGTGCTGTGTATGCCGGCGTTCTGGCGTCACTGACGCCTTCGCTGTCCCCGCCCAGGCGGGCACGGTACTCGCTGGGGGTCACGTCGAACCAACGGCGGAAGGCGCGGTAGAAGTTGCTCGGGTCGGCGAAGCCCAGCAGGTAGGCGGTTTCCAGTAGGGTCATGCCGGGCTGGGCAAGGTATTGTTCGGCCAGTTCGCGACGGGTGTCGTCCAGTAGAGCCTGGAAGCTGGTGCCCTCTTCCTGCAGGCGCCGCTGCAGGGTGCGCTGGGACAGGTGCAACGCCTGGGCCAGGGTTTCCCGCTTGGGTTCGCCTTGCGGCAGGATGCGGCACAGCACCTGGCGGACCCGGTGGGTTACCCGGCTTTCCGAGAAACGCGCCAGATATTCCCCAGCGAAGCGGTCATGCAGGATGGCCATGGCCTCGTTGGCGGTCGGCAGTGGGGCTTCCATGTCAGAGCGTTCGAACACCAGGGCGTCGTGGGGTGCGCCGAACTCCAACGGCGAATGGAACGCCACCTTGTAAGGCTCGATGTTCTTTGGTTGCGGGCCCTGGACCAGTACCCGCCGGGGTTGGATCGCCCGGCCACTGAGCCACTTGCACAACGCCAGGGCGCAGGCCAATGAAGCCTCGGCGCTGTGCCGGGTAGGCGGCAGGTGATCACCGTGCACGGTGAGAATCAGCGAATATCCTTCAGTCCCCAGGCGGAAACTCAGATCGGAACTTTCGGCAATGATGCGTTGATATCGCACCAGGCGCTCGAAGCCTTCAGCCAGGGTACGGCTGGACATCAAGGCGTAACCCACCACATGGAACGAAGCGGGGCGCACCACTCGCGCCATGTTCAGGCCAATCGCTTCATTGCCGGACAGCTCTACGGCCAGCTGCCAGAGGCGGGTCATGGCGTCTTGTGGGAAACGGGCGTCCGGGTCGTCAAGGGCGGCGAAATCCAAACCGAGCTGCCTGAACATGGCCGGGCAATCGAGCCCTTCCAGCTCCAGCGCTTTCACAATCCCTGATGCCCAGCTGGCAGACGTTGTTCTCTCACTCATGACGGGCTTCTTCTTACCGCTTCATGCGGTGAACTCCAAGGATACTCAAATGGCACCCGTAGTCACTGGCGGGCCCCGTCAATGACTCTAGACTCGATTCAGGCTCCACGCCGTGTATCCTGTCAAAAAGTGTTAATCCCGGAGCACTGCCCATGAACAGCACAGCGCAGTTTCGCAGTTTTGCCGAGTTCTACCCCTACTACCTGGGGGAGCACAACAACCCTACCTGCCGGCGCCTGCATTTCGTCGGCACCAGCCTGGTCATCGCCCTGTTGGCGTACACGATCGGTAGCGGCAAATGGTTGCTGCTGTTGGCGGTACCGCTGTTCGGCTATGGCTTCGCCTGGGTCGGCCACTTCTTTTTCGAGAAGAACCGCCCGGCGACCTTCAAGCATCCGCTGTATAGCTTGATCGGCGATTTCGCCATGTTCCGCGACATCCTGCTCGGCCGGATCAGCCTGTAACTACTTAGGCAGGCTCGCGCAGCGCTGCATCAGCTTCAGCCTGCCGCGCCTGCGCATCGGCCAGCCGGTAAAGCTCGATGCTGCCGTCCCAATGTTCGATCAGCGCCGTGCACGACTCCACCCAATCGCCACAATTGAGATAATCCACCTCGCCGACCTTGCGGATCTCCGCATGGTGAATGTGCCCGCACACCACGCCATGAAAGCCCCGCTTGGTGCACTCATGGGCGATGGCATCCTCGAAGTCGCTGATGAAGTTCACCGCGCCCTTGACCTTGTGTTTGAGGTACGCGGACAACGACCAGTAGCCATAGCCGTAGCGCGCACGCCAATGGTTGAGCCAGCGATTGAGCACCAGGGTGAACTCGTAGGCGCGGTCGCCGAGGAAGGCGAGCCAGCGGTGATAGCGGGTGATCACATCGAACTGGTCACCATGGATGACCAGCAGCCGGCGGCCATCGGCTGTCAGGTGCTCGGCTTCGTCCACCAACTGGATGTTGCCCAGGATCAACTTGGAGTAGCGGCGCAGGAACTCGTCGTGGTTGCCAGTGACGTAGATCACCTCGGTACCGCGCTTGCTCAGGGTCAGCAGACGGCGGATCACATTGGTGTGGGCTTGCGGCCAGTAGATGCCGCTGCGCAGTTTCCAGCCATCGATGATGTCGCCGACCAGGTAGATACGGTCGGCCTGGTAGCCCTTGAGAAACTGCGACAGGTGTTCGGCCTGGCAATCTCGGGTGCCCAGGTGCACGTCGGATATCCACAGGGTGCGCACGCGTTGCTTGCGCGACGGACGAGAGAGTTCGGCATGGCTCATGGGCGGGCTCCGGCGCTGTTTGCTGGAGACTGGCAGGCATACATGACAGGTTGGTGGCAGCGATGTGACCGGTGATGGTCAGCCCACAATGCGGCACAATGGTGCGCTTTCGGCGGCGATGCTGCGCGCGTTCGGGTGTTCGCCGGGGGCCTTGCGCCGAGAGTCTGGCGATAAAGAGTGCTAGATGGGCGACAGACCTGTTTTGTCTTCAGCTTTACACTGTTCCTGTTCCGGCCCTTTCGCGGGCAAGCCCGCTCCCACAGGTACAGTCCAGGCTTCGCGATCGCAACATTCCTGTGGGAGCGGGCTTGCCCGCGAAGAGGCCAGGACTGACTAAAAAAATCTCAAAGGACCAGCATGAACCACCGCACCGCCCTCGGCGCGCTGCATATCGGCGCACTGTTCTTCGGCCTCACCGGCGTTTTCGGCAAACTGGCCGCCAGCGCCACCCCATCCATCATCGTGTTCGGGCGCGCCGCCTTCGCAGTGCTCGCTCTGGCCCTGTTCGCCAGCCTGGCTGGCCCGGGCTGGCAGCGTCTGAGCGGCCAGGACATACGCCGCCTGCTGCTCGGCGGGATACTGCTGGCCGGCCATTGGGTCAGCTTCTTCATCGCCGTCAAAGTCAGCGGCGTGGCCATTGCCACCCTGGGCTTTGCCAGCTTCCCGGCCTTTACCGTGATCCTCGAAGGGGTACTGTTCCGCGAACGTATCCGCCGCAATGAAGCCGTTCTGGTGATTCTGGTGAGCCTCGGCCTGGTGCTGGTGACCCCATCATTCGACCTGGCCAGCGAAGCCACCAGCGGCCTGCTTTGGGCACTGTTGTCCGGCCTGCTGTTCTCGCTGCTGTCGCTGACCAACCGCGCCGGCTCCGGCCGCTTGCCTGCCGTGCAGGCAGCGTTGTGGCAGAACCTGGTGGTCGGCCTGTGCCTGCTGCCGTTCGCCACCCCAGGCCTGGGTGCCGTGGCAGCCATGGACTGGCTGTGGATCGCCCTGCTCGGCATTTTCTGCACCGGCGTCGCCCACAGCCTGTTCGTAGCCAGTCTTGCCGTGATCAAGGCGCGTACCGCTGCGGTGGTGTTCGGCATGGAGCCGGTCTATGGCATTGCCGTGGCCTGGGTGGTGTTCACCGAGACGCCCACCCTGCGCATGCTGCTGGGCGGTGCGCTGATCATCTTCGCCATCGTGTTGTCCAGCCGCCTGGCTGACGAACAACCACCCAAGCAGCGCGAAGTGGCCGAGGGCGTCTGATCAGCGATCGTTGTGGCCCAGGTCACGCTGCGGGTCGATCTGGTCACGCACGCGCTGCTTGAGCACCTTGGCTTCGGGGAAGCCCCCATCGGCCTTGCGCTCCCAGATCTGCGCGCCGGCGCAGGTGATGCGAAAGACACCGCCGGTTCCCGGCTCCAGCGCCACCCGGGCCAAGTCGTCGGCGAAGGTGCTCAGCAGCTCCTGGGCCAGCCAGGCGGCGCGCAGTAGCCATTGGCACTGGGTGCAATAGGTGATGACGATTTCCGGCTTGCTGTCAGCCATGTTGGGCGATCTCCAGGTAGGGGGCCGCTTATACTAGCGGTCTTTAGCCCTCGGTTTGAGACTCACGATGCGCCGCCTGCTGTTCTGCATCCTAACGACACTCACCTCGCTCACCGTGCTTGCCGCCGAGCCGCCCCGCCCCAAGGTCGGCCTGGTGCTCTCCGGTGGCGCCGCGCGTGGCCTGGCCCACATCGGCGTGCTCAGAGCATTGGAAGAACAAGGCGTGCGCATCGACGCCATTGCCGGCACCAGCATGGGCGCCGTGGTAGGCGGGCTGTATGCATCGGGCTACAGCGTCGATGAGCTGGAAAAACTCGCCACCACCCTCGATTGGCAGCAGGCACTGTCTGACGCGCCGCCGCGCAAGGATGTACCGTTCAGGCGCAAGCAGGATGACCGCGACTTCTTGGTCAAGCAGAAGCTGAGCTTTCGCGACGACGGCAGCCTGGGCCTGCCTCTCGGGGTGATCCAGGGCCAGAACCTGGCCCTGCTGCTGGAAAGCAAGCTGGCCCACACCGCCGATACCCGCGACTTCGACAAATTACCAATCCCGTTCCGCGCCGTGGCCACCGACATCGCCAGTGGCGAAAAAGTGGTATTCAGCCGCGGCCACCTGCCCCAGGTAATCCGCGCCAGCATGTCGATACCGGCAGTGTTCGCCCCTGTCGAGCTGGATGGCCGCCTGCTGGTCGATGGCGGCATGGTCGACAACATCCCGGTCGACGTGGCCCGGGAAATGGGCGTGGACCTGGCCATCGTGGTCGACATCGGCACTCCGCTGCGCGATCGCAAACAACTGGCGACGGTGGTCGATGTCCTGAACCAGTCGATTACGCTGATGACTCGGCGCAACTCAGAAGAGCAATTGGCCAGCCTGCACCGCGACGACATCCTCATCCAGCCGCAACTGGCCGCCTTCGGCGTTACCGACTTTGGCCGCGCCCACGACATGATCGACGCCGGCTACCGCGCCACGCGCCTTCTCGACCCGCGCCTGGCCGCGCTGCGCCAGCCCGAGGGTGACGCCGAGCTGGCCGTGGCCCGCTCGCCACGCCAGCGTACCCCGGTGATCACCGCGATCAGGGTGGAGAACGATTCCAAGGTCAGCGACGACGTGATCCGCTACTACATCCGCCAGCCACTCGGCGAGCCTCTGGAACTGGACCGCCTGCAGACCGACATGGGCACCCTCTACGGGCTGGACTACTTCGACCGCGTGCAATACCGCGTGGTGCACAAGGGCGACGACCATACCTTGGTAATCAACGCCCGTGGCAAACGCGGCGGCACCGACTACCTGCGCCTGGGCCTGAACCTGTCCGACGATCTGCGTGGCGACAGTGCCTTCAACCTGGGCGCCAGCTACCGCGTCAATGGCATCAACCGCCTGGGCGCGGAGTGGCTGACGCGTGCGCAGATCGGCGACCAGCAGGAGCTCTACAGCGAGTTCTACCAGCCGCTGGACGTGGGCTCGCGCTACTTCATCGCGCCGTATCTGGACTTCGGTTCGCAGAACATCGAGGCCACCCTGGACAACGACCCGGTCGCCGAATACCGCCTGGAACGTTACGAGTTCGGCCTCAACGTCGGCCGCCAGATCGGCACCTACGGCGAAGTTCGCCTGGGCGCGGGCAAGGCCTGGGGCGAAGCCGAGGTGCGCATCGGTGACCAGGATTTGCCCAATGTGAGCTTCAATGAAGGCTTCTATGAGCTGAAGTACTCGTTCGACACCCTCGACAATGTGTATTTCCCGCACAGCGGTGAAGACCTCGGCCTGACCATGCGCAAGTACGACAAATCGCTCGATTCGGACGAAGATTACCGGCAGTGGCTGCTCAACCTCGACAAGGCCATCAGCAGCGGGCCGAACACCTGGGTGTTTGGCGGGCGTTATGGACGCACGCTGGACGATACCGAAGTGGTGACGTCCAGCTTTGTGATGGGCGGTGCGCGAGAACTCTCCGGGTTCCGACAGGACTCGGTGTCAGGGCAGAACATCAGCCTGCTGCGCGTGGTTTATTACCGGCGCCTCACCCCGCGTGGCTACCTGCCGCTGGACTTCCCGCTGTACATCGGCGGCTCACTTGAGCGTGGGCGGGCGTGGAACAACGACAATGAGTTCGACAGTGGCTACATCAATGCGGCGAGTGTGTTCCTGGGGCTGGAAACACCGCTGGGGCCGTTGAACCTGACTTACGGGGCCAACAGTGCGCATGAGCAGGCGGTTTATCTGAACCTGGGGCATACCTTCTAGATTGCCGGGGCCGCTTCGCGCCCCATTCGCGGGGCAAGCCCGCTCCCGCAAATGCTCGGACCAGCGCGGAACCTGTGGGAGCGGGCTTGCCCCGCGAATGGAGCGCAAAGCGGCCCCGGCCTTTCAAGACTTTTCCAGGTTCGCAAGAATCTTCGCATGCACGCGCATGCACACTTCCAGATCCGCCTCGTCCACCCCGGTGAACAACTCCAGGCGCAAGGCATTGGCGATGGTCTCGATCTGCTCGATCAACGGCTTTGCCGGTGGGCACAGCTGAATCTTCTTCGCCCGCCGGTCTTCCAGCACCGCCTGGCGCCGGACCAGGCCCTGGCTTTCCAAGCTGTCGAGCAGGCGCGCAAGGGTCGGGCCTTCAACCCCGACGCTCTGCGCCAGTTCACGCTGGGTCGGCGCTTCTTCGAAACGCGCCAGGTGCAGCAACACCAGCCAGCGCGCCTGGGACAGGTTGAGCCCGGCCAGGCGGCGATCCAGCTCGGCGCGCCAGCCGCGGGACATCTGCGCCAGCTGCATGCCGAAGCGGTGTTGATTGTCGGTCAGGGGCATAAGCAACTCATTGACTAGAACTAATTATTAGTCAGCTAACCATGGCCCGGACCATCAGGCAAGGCTGCCTGATGCGCAAACGTCCGATAATCGTCAAAAAGGATGACAACGGTCAGAGGATGTCCGAAATGTCCCAGCTTAAAGCTCGAATTCTGCCGCCAGCGCCGCGCGCACACAGTAGAGCACTCCCTCGGGGACACGCGCACCGAATAGCGGCGCGATGGTCGACACCGGCGGCAACTCCCCTTCGCCGTCGAGGAAGGCATCTTGAATTTCCGCCATCAGGTCTTCGGGCAAGTCCAGCGCCTGGTCCAGGCTCAGTTCATGGCGACCGATGGCTTCGGCCAGCAGGCTGTAGACATTCTTCTCGCTGCAATTGAGCTGGCCGGCGATCTGTGCCGGGGTCATGCCGGCACGGGCCAGGCTGACCAGTTCATGGCGCAGGTCGAGGACCACCTTGGGCGCCTCCTGCGTGCCACCGGCGCCATTGAGCACTTCCAGGAACGCCTGGCCGTAGCGCTCCAGCTTGCGCGCACCCACGCCGCTGACCTGGGCCATGTCGCTGAGGCTGGTCGGCTGGCTGCGCAGCATCTCCAGCAAGGTGGAATCGGGGAAGATGACGTAGGGCGGCACACTGTGCTCCTCGGCCAGTTTGCGCCGTAGCGTGCGCAGTTCCTCCCACAGTTCGCGCTCTTCGGCGCGCACCAATTGGCTGGCCGGGCTGCCGCCGCTGGAGGAGGACTTGGCCACGGTCTGCGGCTTGAGGTCGCGGCGCAACTGCAAAGTCACCTCGCCGCGCAGCAGTGGCCGGCAACTGTCGGACAGGCGCAGGCCGCCATAACCCTCCAGGTCGATGTCCACCAGGCCCCGCGCCACCAGCTGGCGGAACAATGAACGCCATTCCACCTCGGCGATCGCCTTGCCCACCCCGAACACCGCGAGTTTCTCGTGGCCGAAATTGCGCACTTTCTCGTTATCTTTGCCCAGCAGCACGTCGATCAGGTGGCCAACACCGTAGCGCTGCCCGGTACGGAAGACCGCCGACAAGGCCTGGCGTGCAGGCTCCGTGGCATCCCAGGTCTGGATCTGGTCGACGCAGTTGTCGCAATGCCCGCACGGCTGTTCGAGCACTTCGTCGAAATACGCCAGCAGCGACTGGCGGCGACAGCGAGTTTCTTCGCACAGCGCCAGCATGGCGTCGAGCTTGTGTTGCTCTACGCGCTTGTGACGCTCGTCGCCTTCTGAGTTCTGCAGCATCTGCTTGAGCATCACCATGTCCTGCAGGCCGTAGGCCATCCAGGCATCGGACGGCAGGCCATCACGGCCGGCGCGACCGGTCTCCTGGTAGTAGGCTTCAAGCGACTTGGGCAGGTCGAGGTGGGCGACGAAGCGCACGTTGGGCTTGTCGATGCCCATGCCGAAAGCGATGGTGGCAACCATGATCAGGCCTTCCTCGTTGAGGAAGCGGTGCTGATTGGACGAACGGGTTTCCGCCGCCAGGCCGGCATGGTAAGGCAGCGCCGGGAAGCCCTGTTCGCACAGGTAGGCAGCGGTCTCGTCGACCTTCTTGCGTGACAGGCAATAGACGATGCCGGCGTTGCCACGGCGCTCGCCGAGGAACGCCATCAGCTGCTTGCGGGGCGACTCCTTGGGCACGATGCGATAAAAGATGTTCGGCCGGTCGAAGCTCGACAGGAAGCGCTCGGCGCCCTGCAGGTGCAGGCGCTGGACGATCTCCTCTCGGGTGCGCATGTCGGCGGTGGCGGTCAGGGCGATGCGCGGCACGTGCGGGAACAACTCGGCCAGCTGGCCCAGCTGCAGGTATTCCGGGCGGAAATCATGGCCCCATTGCGAGACGCAGTGCGCTTCGTCGATGGCGAACAGAGATACGTCCAGCCCGCTCAAAAAGTCCAGCATGCGCGGCTGCACCAGGCGCTCCGGCGCCAGGTACAGCATCTTCACTTCACCACGGCGCAGGCGCCCGGCCAGGTCGCGCTGCTGCTCCGCGCTCAGGGTGGAGTTCAGCGCAGCCGCCGCGACGCCGAGTTCGTCGAGGGTGGCGACCTGGTCGTCCATCAGCGCGATCAGCGGCGACACCACCACGGTCAGGCCCGGGCGCAACAACCCCGGCACCTGGAAGCACAACGACTTGCCACCGCCGGTGGGCATCAGCACCAGGGCATCGCCGCCATTGGCCACGCATTCGATGATCGCTGCCTGGCGCCCACGGAAACTGTCGTAGCCGAAGATATCCTTGAGAACGCGCTGAGCCTGTTCGAGCATGTGCAACTCCACAAATCGCCGTACCATCCTGGACACAGGCTGGACGAAAAACCCGCCCCGCACACGCCAAATGCGTAAGCGGCTTTTACCAGAGGGCCGGCAAACCTTGCCCCTGGGTGAAAAACCGCGAAGTATACCCCAGTGCCGACCCGCGCAGGATGCCCCGCTGACAGACGTTCCCTTTACCCCGGCATCGCTGCAAGGTGCTAGAATTCAGCATCGTATATTCCCCAAGGTAGCCCTGTAATGTCCTTCGCCGAGCAACTGACCCGCCTGCAAGCCTTCCTCGACGCCGACGAACTGCACGAAGAAGCGCTGGACTACGTCGCCGCCCACGGCTACCTGACCGCGCTGTCGATCTGCTCGGAGGACGTGCCCGATCGTGAATGGATCGACGCGCTGTTCGCCGAAGAGCCCCATTACGCCAGCGATGCCCAACGCGAGGAAATCGAAGCGACCCTGCTAGGACTCAAGGCCCATATTGCCCGCCTGCTGGCCAGCGACGAAGAATTCGAGCTGCCGTGCGAGCTGGACCTGACCGACGAGCCGGACGATTCCGACCTGCGCGGCTGGTGCATCGGTTTCATGGAAGGCGTGTTCCTGCGCGAAGAAGCCTGGTTCGAGAACGCCGAGGAAGAAGTCAGCGAGATGCTCCTGCCGATCATGGTCGGTTCGGGCCTGTTCGACGAACAACCGGAGTTCGCCGACATCGCCAGCAACGCCAACCTGCAGGACGACATGATCGTGCAGATCCCGGAAGCGTTGAGCGCACTGTTCCTGCTGCTGCACGCCCCTGAAGAGAAGCCGGCGCTGCTCAAGCCTCGCCACCACTGAGTTGGCGGTGCGCTACCTGCTGCTGGCCATCGGCTGGCTCAGCGTCGCGCTGGGGGTGCTGGGGATCTTCCTGCCGGTGTTGCCCACCACCCCGTTCCTGCTGCTGGCGGCGGCCTGCTTCGGCCGCAGCTCGCCACGCTTTCATCACTGGCTGATCAACCATCCCCAGCTAGGGCCGTGGATCCGTGACTACCTGAGCGGCGCGGGCATTCCGCTCAAGGGCAAGGTCTATGCGATCGGGCTGATGTGGGCGAGCATCGGCCTGTCCTGCTACCTGGTGCCGCTGTTCTGGGCGCGGGCGTTCATGCTCACCAGTGCGGTACTGGTGAGTGTGTATATTCTCCGGCAGAAGACGTTGCGCAAGCCGGGCTGAGCCCATTGCCTGCGAGCAGGCGATGGGCCATGCCGCTCAACTCACACCGTATCCACCTTCAATGAGTGATCATCCAGCATCCCATTGATGATGGTCGCCGTATCATGCCCCGCCGATATCACCCCGCCCGCCCCTGCCGTCACCCCGTAGTGCTGGGCCAGGTCGACCCCGGCCAGGTCGATGGTCTGAATCGGCGCGGCCCCCGCCACGCTGCTGACCTCGATGGTCGACACCACATGCTCCCCCGAGCCGCTGACCTTGAAGTGCAGGTAATCATCCAGTGACGACCCCGAGGCATGCTCGCCCTGCAGCAGTTGCGACAGGTCAAGCTTGTCGCTGCCTGGGATGAAGTCGGTGACGGTGTCGTGGCCACTGTCCCCCTTCTGCCAGACAAAGGTGTCGTTGCCATTGCCGCCCGTCATCGTGTCGTTGCCAGGCCCGCCAATCAGAATGTCATTGCCGTCCCCGCCTTTGAGCACATCGTTGCCTGCACCGCCGTTGAGCAGGTTGTCGGCGCTGTTGCCGATCAAGGTGTCGCCGTACTCGGAGCCGACCAGGTTATGGATACCGTTCAAGGTTTCCACGCCGGCACCACCGGTGTCCTGTGGTCCTTCATGACCCAGATCGATGGTCACCGCACCCTTGGCCAGGGCATAGTTGGCCGTGTGGCCGTTGTGCTCATCGCCAGCGGGGGCATGCGCTTGCACCGAAGCGATTTCGACCGGGCTGGAGAGGTCGGCAGCGCCGTGGCCACTGCCGCCGCCCAAGTGCGACGCTGGGTCCTGCGCGTTGGCATAGTCGAGCACCAGGCTCAGCTTGTAGCTTTCGCCTCCCTTGCTCGCACCCTGTGGGTCGCTGACGTGGATGCTGTACACACCGTCGTGGCTGGCCGTGAAGCTGTCGCCGGCAGCGATGGCGTGATAGCTGCCGCCGGCATCCTTCCATTCCAGCGCCAGGTTGCCGTCGTGTGCGTCGTGATTCAGTTGCAGGGTTTCGCCTTTGCGCAGGCTGACGTTGATCACCTCTTCGGCATTGCCCTGAGCCCCGGCAGTGCCGGTGGCGCCGAGGTAGCCGAGCACTACCAGCGCGGCGGTCATGCTGCTGGCATCGAGGGTGAACGCGCCGCGATCGACGACCCGCTGCTCCTGGCCCCGGCCATACCCGTCGGCACACCCAGACATGGAGTTGTCGTGCACGTTGATGGTGATGACTGCAGTGCTTTCGTCGCCGTCGCCATCGCGGATGGTGTAGACGAAGGTATCAGTGGCGTCGCGCGGCGCCGCGACGTTCGGGTCGGAGTGGTAGACCGCATTGCCCTGGGCATCCAGGGTGAGGTAACCGAACTGGCCCGCGACATGGCTGCCGAGTTGGCCAATGGCTGAGTTGGACGTATCGTGCCCGGCGCGCACACCAACGACGTAGCCGCAGTCGGCAGGCACATCGGCACCGATCGTGTCGTTGTACAGGACGTTGCCGCGCACCTCATCGCCCTTGCTGACGCTCACGAAGTCGCAATGCGCCTGCGGCACGTCATCGACAACGGTGATGCGGACGGTGCTGATGGACCAGTTGCCGACCGTGTCTTCGACTCTGTAAGTGAAAGACTCGCTGACGGTGTTGGCACCGTCGTTGGCGTGCGGCTGCGAATTTGCTGGCGAAGTCAGCGTGTAAGTGTAGGAGCCGTTCGCATTCAAGTGAATCTGGCCGTACTGGCCGACGGCGTTGCCGATCAGGGTGTAGGTCAATGCCCCTACCCCACCGCCGACCTGCCCGACCAGGCTGCCGGATGCAGTTTCTGCGGGCGAACCAGGTTCGCTGCCGTTGACGCTGCCAGCCGCCAAATCATGGCCGCCCTTGTTCAGGTCCAGGGCTTTTTCGAACGCCGTGACCCCGCCATCGCCACACGGGTGCAGCGACTGGTCGTGAACATTGATGGTCACGACAGCAGTACTTTCGTCGCCATCGCCATCGCGAAGGGTGTAGACGAAGGTGTCGATCGCATCCCGCGGTGCCACGGCATTAGGGTTGGAGTGGTACTCCGCGTTGCCCTGGGCGTCGATGGTCAGGTAGCCGTACTGGCCATAGACATGGCTATCGAGTTGACCCATGGCGGAGCTCGAGGTGTCGTGACCGGCACGTACACCGACCACGTAGGCGCCGTCACCCAGCGTGTCGGCGCCAACCACATCGTTGTACATCACGTTGCCACGGACCACGTCGCCCTTGGCCACGCTGACGAAGTCGCAGTGGGCTTGGGGAACGTCATCGACAATGGTGATCCTCACGGTGCTGGTGGTCCAGTTGCCCACCGTGTCTTCCACCCGGTAGGTGAAGGATTCAGCGACGGTATTGGCGCCGTCGTTGGCATGGGTCGGCGAGTTCGCCGGCGAGGTCAGGGTGTAGCTGTAGGAGCCGTCAGCGTTGAGGTGCATTTGGCCGAACTGGCCGACGGCATTGCCGACCAGCGTGTAGGTCAATGCCCCTACGCCCCCGGCGACTTGCCCGACCAGGCTGCCCGACGCTGTCTCGCGGGCCGAGGTAGGGTCGCTGCCCGTGACAGTGCCCGCCGCCAGGTCATTGCCGTCTTTGTACAGGTCAAGTGCGTTCTCGTAGACCCAGACGCCACCGTCGCCACACGGCTGCAGCGCTGGGTTGTGTACGTTGATGGTGACCGTCGTGGTGCTCTCGTCACCGTCGGCGTCGCGAACGGTGTAGACGAAGCTGTCCAGGGCATCGCGCGGCGCCACGGCATTGGGGTTGGAGTGGTACACGGCATTGCCCTGGGCATCGAGGGTCAGGTAGCCGTACTGGCCATGCACCTGGGTGTCGAGCTGGCCGATGGCTGAAGCGGACGTGTCGCTACCCGCGCGCACGCCGACCACGTACTGCCCGTCACTGCGGGTATCGGCACCGACCACGTCGTTGTACATCACGTTGCCGCACACCACCTCGCCCTTGTACACACTGACGAAGTCGCTGTTGGCCGTAGGCACGTCGTCGACGATGGTGATGACGATGCTGCTGGTGGTCGAATGGCCAAGCGAATCCTGCACCTGGTAGGTGAAGGTTTCGGTCACGCTGTTCGCACCATCGTTGGCGTGGGTTGGCGAGTTGGCCGGGGACGTCAGGGTGTAGGTGTAGGAGCCATCGGCGTTCAGATGGATCTG
The DNA here is from genome assembly GCF_055584805.1 of Pseudomonas sp. NPDC090752. Taxonomy (NCBI): domain Bacteria; kingdom Pseudomonadati; phylum Pseudomonadota; class Gammaproteobacteria; order Pseudomonadales; family Pseudomonadaceae; genus Pseudomonas; species Pseudomonas sp. NPDC090752. The sequence continues at coordinate 118,713 of NZ_JBVJLI010000010.1, forward strand.
GCCGTATTGGCCCACAGCATTGCCGATCAGCGTGTAGGTCAGTACACCCACGCCGCCGCTGGTCGAGCCGGCCAAGGTACCGGAAGCCGTCTCCTGGGTTGAGCCCGGATCGCTTCCAGTCACGCTGCCAGCGGCCAGGTCGTTGCCGTCCTTGTGCAGATCCAGGGCCTTCTCGTAGACCGTAACGTCGCGGTCTTCGCAGGTCATCAGCGCAGTGTGCACGTTGATGGTGAGGGTCGTGGTGCTCTCGTCGCCGTCGGCATCGCGAATGGTATAGACGAAGGTGTCGACGGCATCGCGTGGCGAGGCGACGTTGGGGTTGGAGTGATACTCGGCGTTGCCGTAGGCATCGATAGTCAGGTAACCGTACTGGCCGTTGACCTGGGTGTTGAGCTGGCCGATCGCCGAGGTGGACGTGTCGCTGCCGGCACGCACGCCGACCACATAGTGGCCGTCTGCGCGGGTGTCGGCGCCGACCACGTCGTTGTACATCACGTTGCCGCTCACTACCTCGCCTTTGGCCACGCTGACGAAATCGCTGTTGGCGGTCGGCACATCGTCGACGATGGTGATGACGATGGTGTTGGTGGCCGTATTGCCCAGCGAATCCTGCACCTGGTAGGTGAAGGTCTCGGTCACGGTATTCGCCCCATCGTTGGCGTGGGTCGGCGAATTGGCAGGGGAAGTCAGGGTGTAGGTGTAGGAGCCATCCGCATTCAGCTGGATTTGGCCGAACTGACCTACAGCACTGCCGACCAGGGTGAAGGTCACAGCACCTACGCCGCTAACCACCACCATCCCTGAGGCCGTTTCGTGGGATGAGCCAGGGTTGCTGCCGGTCACCGTGCCCGCTGCCAGGTCGTTACCGTCCTTGTGCAGGTCCAGCGCGTTTTCATAGACCGTGACATCGCGATCTGCGCATACGATCAAGCCGTTATGCACGTTGATGGTGAGGGTCGTCGTGCTTTCGTCGCCGTCGGCGTCGCGGATGGTGTAGACAAAGGTGTCGATGGCATCGCGTGGCGAGGCGACATTGGGGTTGGAGTGATACTCCGTATTACCGTAGGCATCGATGGTCAAGTAGCCGTACTGGCCGTTGACCTGAGTGTTGAGCTGGCCGATGGCGGAGCTGGAAGTGTCACTACCGGCGCGTATACCGACCACATACTGGCCATCGCCACGGGTATCGGCGCCGACCACGTCGTTGTACATCACATTGCCGCGCACCACATCGCCCTTGAACACGCTGACGAAGTCGCTATTGGCTGTGGGTACGTCGTCGACGATGCTGATGACGAGGGTGCTGGTAATCGAATTACCCAGCGAATCCTGCACCTGATAGGTGAACGATTCGGTCACGGTATTTGGGCCATCGTTGGCATGGGTCGGCGAGTTGGCCGGGGACGTCAGGGTGTAGGTGTAGGAGCCGTCCGCATTCAGCTGGATCTGGCCGTATTGGCCTACGGGGTTGCCGACCAAGGTGTACGTAAGCGTGCCGACACCGCCGCTGGCCGAGCCGACCAAGGTGCCGGTCGCGGTTTCCTGGTTCGAGCCTGGGTCGCTGCCGGTGACGCTGCCAGCCGCCAGGTCGTTGCCATCCTTGTGCAGGTCCAGCGCTTTCTCGTACACCGTGACGTCACGGTCTTCGCAGGCCATCAAGGAGTTGTGCACGTTGATGGTGATGGTCGTGGTGCTCTCGTCGCCATCGGCATCGCGGATGGTGTAGACGAAGGTGTCGACGGCATCCCGCGGGGAGGCGATGTTGGGGTTGGAGTGGTACTCGGCATTACCCTGGCCATCGATGGTCAGGTAGCCGTACTGGCCGTTGACCTGGGTGTTGAGCTGGCCGATGGCCGACGTGGACGTGTCGCTGCCGGCACGCACACCGACCACATACTGGCCATCGCCACGGGTATCGGCACCGACCACGTCGTTGTACATCACGTTGCCGCGCACCACGTCGCCCTTGGCCACGCTGGTGTAATCGTCATGCGCCTGCGGCAGATCATCGACGATGTTGACGTCCAGGCTGCCCGTGGCGGTGCTGCCGTCGGCATCCTTGGCGACCACCTGAAAGTGTTCGCTGATGCTGTTGCTGCCGTCGCCGTTGGGGTGGGTTTCGTTGTCCAGCAGGGTGTAGCTGTAGCTCACCACGCCGGTTGCAGGGTTGTAGCCGATGATGGTCAGGGTGTTGCCTTCGGGTGTGACGATCGACTGCGGGAAGCCCGCCGACACACCGCCACTGACCACGCTGATGCCGCCCACCGTCAGGCTCTGCAGGCCGTCTGGCGCGGTGACCTTGAAGGTGCCTTGCTGGGTCAGGGCGCCAGCATCCGGGGCGCTGCCATCGTGTAGGTTGCTCTCGTAGACCGTCACCTCACCGCCCTGCGCGTCGAGGCCGTCAAGTTTCACCGGGTCGTCGAGGTTATTGATGTTCAGGGTCAGCGTCGCGCTGCTGCTGTCGCCGTCGGCGTCCTTGATCGTGTAGGTGAAGCTCTCCACCCCATGGCCGCCACCGCCCAGGTTCTTGAAGTCCGGGTCGCTGGTGTTGAGCGTGTAGGTGTAAGAACCGTCTGCAGCCAGCACCAGCGTACCGTAGGTGCCGGTGAAGGTACCGGCGATTACCGGACCGCCCGGGACCCGGTCGGCGCCCTGCACATCGTTGCTCAGCACATTGCCGGTCAGCTCAGTGTGCTGCTCGGTGGCAGTGAGCGGATTGCTATCGTCGACGGCCTTGGGTACGTCGTCACGAATGATCACATCCAGCGACCCTTGGGCGACATCGCCGTCGCTGTCGCTGACCAGGACCGGCAGGTGCTCGCTCACTGCGTTGGTACCTGCGCCGTCGGCGTGCTGTTCGGCGCCGGTCAGCGTGTAGCTGTAACTGACCACGCCGGTGGTCGGGTTGTAGCCGGTGATGGTCAGGGTGTTACCGAGGCCGGTGGTGAGCGACTGGCCGACGCCGGTCACCACGCCAGCGGTGACCACGTTGATGCCGCCGACACTGAGGTTGTGCACGCCGTCCGGGGCCACGACGGTGAAGCTGCCGGTTTGGGTCAGGGCAGCTGGATTGCTGGACGAACCCAAGGGTAGGTTGGCTTCGTCGAGGACCAGCTCGCCAGGGTTCACATCCAAACCACGCAGTTCGACCGGGCGATCCGGGTTGTCAGGCGTCAGCGGTGGATTGGGCTGCTCGGGGGGGGTGGGTTGACCCGGCGGGTTAGGTTCGCCCGGCGGGTTAGGCTGGCCAGGTGGCAAGGCACCATTTCCGCCGTTATCTACGTTGCCTGAATCGAAGACATCGCGTCCACGACCGTTGTCCAGGCCCCCGACATAGCGATTTGCAAGCTCCGGAATGCCATTGAAGCCTGCGGTCGGGAAACCTATCTGCGGGTCGACCCGGTCAGCCACTTCGGTCAGCAGGACAAAACTGTGGCCGCCGCCCAATGCGCCAGGCGCACTGCTGCCATTAGGTCCGGCAGCAGGCGCTTCGGCGGTGGTAGTGGGGTCGTCACCTGCGGCAATCGCCTGCTGGATGCGCTCGACATCACTCAGTTGGGCATCGCTCGGCGCGCCGTCCTGCGTCTGCACATGGGCCGCCTGGTTGGCCAGCAAGTCCGGGGTCATGGTCAAGCTGCTGTCGCGCCCCAGTGTCAGCTCGGCGCCATTCTGCAATCGCACGGCCACGGCGCCAACGGCACCGGTTTCAAGCTGCTCGCCCGCGAACAGGCGGTCGCCCTCGATCAAGGGGCGCCGGCTGCCGTCGCTGCCAACGGCGAATACCTGACCCACCACTTTGCTGACCACACCGACCAATTTAGCCATGAGCGCACGCCTCCCCTTACCGATTGGCTACACAGCCAAGGACATGGCGGGTGGGGTCAACGGCTTCGCGCCCGAGTGTTTCAACGGTGAGAATCATGCTCTCAGGCCACTACTTTGGCGATAGTCATAATGTAAGTTTGCCATCGTTAGATGCCAAAATTTTGTCGCCAAATTCCGCTTTCACCTAACCGTCTTGCGTCCTTAGCTGGAAAAAATCTGGAACTCGCTCCGACGCCGGAAACCCGCATGCTTCGGCGGCATCCGAAATCGCTTGAATGAAACAATGTCTTGGTTTTTGATAGATCGCATAAGTTTTTTTTCGCATAGCCCTTATGAAAAAATCTTCTTAGCTCGCGCGATAAATGTTCTTAGCTCTGTTGTTACAAACGTGAAACTATTTAAATTATAAAAATCGTCATTTTATTGGCGACTAGCAAGGCCATTTTAGGACCAGGGAGAAGTACCCCATGCGCGTTTTCAACCCCATCACCAGTGCAATTCTGTTGGCCATGGCGTGCGCCAACGTTCAGGCGATGTCACTCAACGAGGCTGTCCAGAGCGCCGTGGACTATCACCCGGAAATCAGCTCCAACCGCAACAGCAAGTTGTCGGCTGACGAGGATGTGAAATTCGCCCGTGGTGGGTACTACCCAACCGTCGACCTGGTGGCCGGTTACGGCAGGCAGCGTTCGGACAACCTCAACACCCGCGGCGTGAATGCCGATGGCACCCGCAACCACAACAAGGAGACGCTCAACTACACCCAGTCGGAACTGCGGCTTCGGCAAATGATCTTCGATGGCTTCAACACCTCCAACGAAGTCGGCCGCACCCAGGCCGTGGCCACGTCGCGTGCCTACTACACCCAGGCGGTTGCCCAGGATGTAGCCCTGCGTGCGATCGAGGTCTATCTCGAAGTACTCAAACGTCGGGAACTGGTGACCCTGGCCAAGAACAACCTGCAGGCTCACCTGCGGGTCAACGACCAGATCGGCCTGCGCAGTGAGCGAGGCGTCGGCAGCACCGCTGACCTCGACCAGTCCCGCGCTCGTCGCGCCCTGGCGGAGAACAACCTGGACACCGCTGAAGTCGACCTGGCCGATGCCGAGGCCAATTTCTACAGCGTGGTCGGCCGCCTGCCTGACGAACTGGAAGGCCCGCAATCGGTGAAGGTGGAAATCCCCGGCACCCTCGACGAAGCCCGCGAAGGCATGCGCCAAAACAACCCATACCTGAAATCCGCCCAGGCCGATGTCAACGCCGCCGAACAGCAATACGAAGTGGCCAAGTCGCCGTTCTATCCACGCTTGGACGCAGTGCTGGCCACCGGTGCCAACAACAACCTGGGCGGTGAGAAAGGTCACAGCAACAACGACTGGCAGGCCGGCGTCGAGCTCAACTACAACCTGTTCCGCGGCGGCAGCGACAAGGCGCGCCTGCAGTCCGATGCGCATAAGATCAACCAGGCCCTGGACATCCGCAACAACGCCCTGCGCGAGCTGACCGAAAACCTCAGCCTGTCCTGGAACGCCATGAACAACGCGCGCAAGCAGACCCCGACCGCCCGCGAATATGCCGAGACCACCCAACGCGTGCGCGCCGCCTATCAGGACCAGTTCGGCCTCGGCCAACGCACCCTGCTCGACGTGCTCGACAGCGAAAACGAGCTGTACAACGCCAACCGTCGCTACACCGAAGTCCGTTACACCGAGGAATACTCGATGTACCGCGTGCTGGCGACCATGGGTGAGCTGCTGAGCAAACAGCGCATTTCCCTGCCGCCGGAAGCCATCGCCAACAACGAAGTGCGTACCGAAGCGCGGTTACCCGACATGCGTTGACGCCAGCGCTCAGCGGGCACGGATCGCCAGGCATCACCCCCATCCACCGAGGCGGGAGTAGTCCATCGTGACCAGTATGCAAAGCGCGCAACCGCGCCCCGATGTCGATGACCCGCTGCTCGATGGCCTGCTGATCCTCTGCCGCCTGCACGGCCGGCCGGCTAGCCGCGCCAGCCTGAGCAGCGGCCTGCCTCTGCTGCAGCAGCGCCTCGGGCCGGACTTGCTGCCAAGGGCGGCAGCGCGCGCCGGTTTGCAAGGGCGCGTGCTGCAGCGTGAGCTGGAGGCCATTTCGCCCCTCAACCTGCCGGTGCTGCTGTTGCTCAACGACGGCCGCAGCGCCGTGCTGCAGCGCTGGGGTGACGACGGCCGGGCGCTGATCCTGCCGTGCGAAGCCGAAGGCGGCGAACAATGGGTTGAACGCGAGGCGCTGCAGCAGGCCTACAGCGGCCACGCCCTGTTCGCCCGCCCACGGCACACGCTCGAAGAAGTACGTTCGCCGCTGTTGCCGCGGGTCGAAGCCTGGTTCCGCGACACTCTGCGCCATTCCCGTTGGCTGTACGGCGATGCGCTGCTGGCCAGCCTGCTGATCAACCTGCTGGGCCTGATGGTGCCGCTGTTCGTCATGCAGACCTACGACCGCGTGGTGCCGAATCAGGCGCTGTCGACCTTGTGGGTACTGGTCGCCGGCCTGTTCATCGGCACCGCCTTCGAACTGGTGTTGCGCATGGTCCGCGCTCACCTGCTGGACCAGGCCGGCAAGAAAACCGACCTGATCCTTTCCGCCACGCTATTCGAACGCATCACGGGTATGGCCATGAAGGCCAAACCCGCCAGCATCGGCGGTTTCGCCCAGAGCATCCACGACTTCCAGGGCCTGCGTGAATTTCTCACCGCCGTGACTCTGACCAGCATCATCGACCTGCCCTTCGTCGCGCTCATGCTGCTGGTGATCGGCCTGCTCGGCGGCTGGCTGGTCGTCATCCCACTGATTGCCTTCCCATTGGCGGTGGGCTTTGCCCTGTTCATCCAGGCGCGCCTGCGCGACACCGTGCAAAAAAGCCTCAGCCTCGGCGCCGTGCGCCAGGCCCTGCTGATCGAAACCCTCGGCGGCCTGGAAACCCTCAAGGCTTGCGGCGCCGAAAGCGAGCGCCAGTACCAGTGGGAACACACCAACGGCGCCATGGCCCGCCTTGACGCCCACGCCCGTAACCTGTCGTCGCTTGCCAGCAACGGCACGCTGTTCATTCAGCAATTCTGCGGCATGGCCACCATCGTCGCCGGGGTGTACAGCATCATCGCCGGTAATCTCAGCGTCGGCGCTCTGGTCGCCAGCTACATGCTCGGCAGCCGGGTGCTGGCGCCGCTCGGCCAGATCGCCGGGCTGATCACCCGCTACCAGCAGGCGCAATTGACCATGCGCAGCACCGATGCGCTGATGGCCCTGCCCCAGGAGCGCCAGGCCGAACAGCAAGCGCTGGAGCACACCCCCCTCAAAGGTGGACTGAGCCTCAGCCATGTCAGCTTCCGCTACCCGGCGCAGACCAGCCCGGCCCTGCAGGATGTGAGCGTGACCATCAAGCCCGGCGAGCGCATCGGCATCATTGGCCGCAGTGGCTCGGGCAAGAGCACCCTGGGCCGCTTGGTGATGGGCTTCCATCATCCGGACGAGGGCCAGGTGTTGCTGGACAACCTAGACCTGCGCCAGCTGGACATCGCCGACCTGCGCAGCCAGCTCGGCTACGTCGCCCACGACCTGCCGCTGCTGGCCGGCAGCCTGCGCGACAACCTGACCCTCGGCGCACGCCACATCAGTGATGCACGCATGCTCGAAGTGGCTGAGCTGACCGGCGTCAGCGAGCTGGCCCGGCAGCATCCGCACGGTTTCGACCGGCCGGTGGGCGAACGTGGCCTATTGCTGTCCGGCGGTCAGCGCCAGGCTGTGCTGCTCGCCCGCGCCCTGCTGCTGGAGCCGCCGATCCTGATCCTCGACGAACCCACCAGTCACATGGACAACAGTAGCGAAGAGCAGCTGCGTCAGCGTCTGCTGAGCTGGGTGCCGGGCAAGACCTTATTACTGGTTACCCACCGCACTTCGATGCTCAGCCTGGTGGACCGGCTACTGGTACTGGACAACGGCAAGATCGTCGCCGACGGGCCGAAGGATGCGGTCATCGACGCCCTGCGCAAAGGCCGCATCGGCGCTGCGTTGTAGAAACGACTTGAACCTGCAAGGGCAAGCTGTGGGAGCGGGCTTGCCCCGCGAACACGGGCGAAGCCCGTGCCAGCCAGCGCGGCGTCTGCTTCGCGGGACGAGCCCGCTCCCACAGGAATGAGTAAAACCAGCAAGCCATGTTGAGTTCTGCGGGAGTTAGGTCATGACCACAAGCCACAGCGTACGCAGTGCACATGCAGGCTCCAGCCCGCGCACCGAGCGCGACTACATGCCAGAGCTGGCCAGCGCCACCTTGCAGGATTCCCCGCGCCTGTCACGACTGACCGTGTGGTTGGCGGCCGCATTGCTGTTGGTTGCCGTGGTCTGGGCCAGCCTGGCGGTGCTCGATGAAGTCACTGTCGGCGAAGGCAAGGCGATCCCCTCCAGCAAGATACAGGTCATACAGAACCTCGAAGGCGGCATCGTCACCGAAATTTTCGTGCGCGAAGGCCAGATGGTGGAAAAAGGCGCCACCCTGCTGCGCCTGGACGACACGCGATTCAAATCCAATAAAGGCGAGAGCGAGGCTGACCGATATGCCCTGACAGCCCAGGTCGAACGGCTCTCAGCCGAGGCCGAAGGAAGGCCGTTCGTGCTCTCAGAAGAAGTACGTGCCAAGGCGCCGCAAGTGGCCGAGGACGAGCTATCGCTGTACGACTCACGTCAGCGCCGCCTGGCCAGCGAAAAACAGACCCTCAACGAACAGCTGCGGCAGAAGACCCAGGAGCTGGCCGAGTTCCGTTCCAAGGTCGAACAGTACCGCTCGGCGGTAAGCCTGTTGCAGCAGGAAACCGACATGTCGACGCCGCTGGTAAGCAAAGGAGCCATCTCGCCCGTAGAAATCCTGCGCCTCAAGCAGCGCACGGTCGAAGCCCGCGGCCAGCTCAACGCGACCAGCCTGGCGATCCCCCGCGCCGAGGCGGCCGTGGCCGAGATCCGCAGCAAGATCCAGGAATCCGACGCGAGCTTCCGCTCCGACGCGGCCAAAGAGCTCAACGACAAACGCACCGAGCTATCGAAGATCACCGCCACCAGTATCGCCATCGACGATCGGGTCAACCGCACCACCGTGGTGTCGCCGGTGCGCGGCATCGTCAAGCTGCTCAAGGTCAACACCATCGGCGGCGTGGTGCAGCCGGGCAGCGACCTGGTGGAGATTGTGCCGGTCGAGGACAACTTGCTGATCGAGGCCAAAGTACGGCCGCAGGATGTGGCGTTTCTGCACCCGGGACAGCCGGCGATGGTCAAGTTCAGTGCCTATGACTACACCATCTATGGTGGGTTGAAGGCCAAGCTTGAGTTGATCAGTGCCGATACCGTGACGGATGAGAAAGGCAATGCGTTTTACCTGATCCAGGTGCGGACCGAGAAGAATCACCTCGGGGGAGATAACAAGCCGCTGCTGATCATCCCGGGGATGGTGGCGACGGTGGATATCATCACCGGACAGAAGAGTGTGCTGGATTATTTGCTCAAGCCGGTGCTCAAGGCACGGACAGAGGCGTTGCGGGAGCGGTGAGTTGTCATGAGCGGCCTCTTCGCGGGGCAAGCCCGCTCCCACAGATATTTCACCAAACTTCAGATTAGTGCCGTCCTGTGGGAGCGGGCTTGCCCCGCGAAGAGGCCGGTACTGCCAATCAATCTGGCACAGATTGACCCTTCATCTGCGCCACCACGGGCAACCGTGAATTTCAGCCTTCACCGTGATTGCGCTCGAATGTCTCAGCACCCATCGCTCTGATCTGCCCCTCGATCAACGCCTCGAATGGCCGCAGCAACCCATTGAAACACGCCGGCTTTTCCAGAACATTCAATGCCTGCACCACCGCCTCGATGGTCGACACCGCCCCCGGCTCCGGCGCCTTGCGCAGGCGGTAGCGTGAAGTCGCAACCTGTGCCAGCGTCACCCGGGGCAGCGCCTCCAAAAGCGGGTTGAGGTACAGCAGCTTGCGCGCCTTGCGCCAGGTGCCGTCGGGGACGATCAGCAGCAGGGGTGTGTCGTGCGCTTCGCCATAGGCCATCAGCACCTGGGCTTCATCACCTGGGAACAGCAGGACGGGCCGGTAGCCTGGCGTCTGCAACAGTTCGCCAAGGTCTTCAAACACTTCGCCGATGCGTAACTCCGCATTGTCCAGGCCAAGTGCGGCCAGGCGGGCGGTATTCAGGGCGTGCGAGGTTTCACTGGGGTGCTGCAGCAGGACCACGCGGGTGCGGCTGTCGAGCGAGGGGATCAGTGGGCAAAGGCAGTGATCGAGCGGGCGCTGGCAACGCTCGCAGCGGGGTCTGGGCATGGGAGTCTCCGGTGGCGGAGGGATTTTGCCACAGGCTGGCATTTTGGGCCCGCTTTGCGGGCCATTCGCGGGTCAAGCCCGCTCCCACAGATAACGAGTCATCCCAACCTGTGGGAGCGGGCTTGACCCGCGAATGGCCCTGCAAACCCAGCCCTAACGGTTGAACCGCTCCGCCAGGCTATGCAGATACTCCGCCATACGCTCCAGGTCCTGGCTGATTTCCGCCCCTTGCTTGGCCTGCCCCGCCGTTTGATCGCACAGCTGAGCGATGCGCACGATCTGCTGGTTGATGTCTTCGGCCACGTGACTCTGCTGCTCGGACGCCGTCGCCATCTGCTGGCTCATGCCGGTAATACGGCTGACCGCCTGGGCAATCCCGGCCAACGCCGACTGCACCGCCTCGACACTGTGCACGCTGTCGCGCGAGATCTGCTCGCCACGGTTGGCAGTGCTCACCGCACGTTCAGCGCCTGCGCGCAGGGAGGCAATGATGTGGTGGATCTCGTCGGTCGAGGAACGCGTGCGCTGGGCCAGCGAGCGCACCTCATCAGCGACCACAGCAAAGCCCCTGCCCTGCTCGCCCGCGCGCGCGGCTTCGATCGCAGCGTTGAGCGCCAGCAGGTTGGTCTGCTCGGCAATCGAGGTGATGGTGTCGACCACGCTGCCGATCGACTGGGTCTGCTCGGCCAGGGCATTGACCGCCTGGCCGATGTCGCTGACCGCTTCGCTCATGCTGCCCATCGCCTTCAGGCTCTGCTGCGCCAGCTCGCTACCCTGCTGGGCCAGCTGGTCGGCATCGCCTGCGGCATGCGCGGTGCTTTGCACGTTATGCGTGACTTCCTGGATCGTCGCCGCCATCTGCGCGATGGCTGTGGCCGACTGGTCGGTCTCGCTGCGCTGGCGATCGAGCATCTGTGCCTGGGCATCGGACAGGTCGGCCGACTGCGCGGCCCGTGACTTGACCCCAACACCGGCATCCACCAGGCGGGTCAGTGCGGTTTGCAGGCGTGCTTCCTCACTGAGGATCGCCAGGTCGAGCTGGCCGTGAAGGCCTGGGTTGTCACTGTAGGTCAGCGCTACCAGCGGGCTGGTAAAGGCCTTGGGGTGCTCGGCCAGGGTACGGCGGATAGCCTGGTTCTGCCGCAGTTCGATCAAATACCAGGCCACCAGCAAGCTGGCCATCAACACGCCCAACGCAGCATACGGTGGCAACCACAGGTAACCGGCCGCCGCCATCAGCCCGGCGCCTAGCAGCGGCCATCCATTGCCCAGACCATGCCCCAGGCGCGCCGCCCAAGGCACTGCCGAGCGGCCGGCGCGCAAGCGCGCATACAACGCCTCGGCGCGGCGGATCTGTTCGCGTGTCGGCACCGAGCGCACCGACTCGTAACCGCTGACGCGGCCGTTCTCGTAGATCGCCGTGACGTAGGCGCTCACCCAATAGAAATCGCCGTTCTTGGCGCGGTTCTTCACCACGCCCATCCACGGTTTGCCTTGCTTGATGGTGTCCCACATATGGCCGAACACCGCTGGCGGCATGTCGGGGTGTCGGACCAGGTTGTGAGTCTGGCCGACCAGTTCGTCGTAGGTGAACCCGCTGATCGCCACGAAGGCGTCATTGCAGTAGGTGATGCGGCTATTGAGGTCCGTGGTGGAGATCAGGCGCTGGTCGCTGGAAAACGTTCTTTCGTGCTCAGTGACGGGCAAATTCATGCGCATCTTGGGCGATCCTTGCTTGTATAGATGAAAGGGAAAATCATCAAAGCAAGTAGAGGTTTAGCAGAGCGCAAAAGGCACAGTAGTCAGGTTTTGTAGGAAATACGCTTATCCCGACGGAATGACTGAAACAGCGTGTGTATCAGCCAACATTGAGCTGGCTTTTGAGCAGATCTCGGAAAGTCTGAATCAGGGGTTCACGGCTGCGCCCGCGACGGATTATCAACGAAAATGGCGCTTGATAGCCGAAAGTAGCCGGTGACAACACCCGTAAATCACCCTTGTCGACCCAAGCCTGGGCATAGTGCTCCGGCAAATAACCGATGTAGGCGCCTGACAAGATCAAGATCAACTGCGCCTCCATGCTTTCGACCGTCGCGGCACTGTGTTTGAAACCGTGCCGTGCCAGTTCCGCCTGGCTCCAGTAACCGCGTCCGACCATGCGCTGCTGGGTCACCACCGGTTCATGGATGCGCCGTTCGGCAAACAGGGGGTGGCGGCTGCTGCAGTAAAGCCAATGCTGCTCGCGATACAGCGGCTGATAGACCAGGCCGCTCATGCGCGAGGAAAACGCCCCAATGGCCAAGTCCAAGCGGTTGTCCTGCACCCCCAGTTGCAGTTCATAAGGGCTGGATACCGACAAGTGCAGGTGCACCGCCGGGTGTTCCTGGCTGTAGGCGCCGATCGCCTCGGCCAGGGGCAGCGCACGGTCGCCGACGGTGGAGTCGATCACCCCGAGGTTGAGCGTGCCGCGCAGCTCGCCTTTGAGGGCCGCGGCGTACTGCTCGAAACCGTCCAGCTCGGCCAGCAGGCGCAAGGTCTCCTGATGAAACAGCTCGCCTTTGCTGGTCAGACTGAAACCACCACGGCCACGGTGGCACAGGACAATACCGAGGGTACCTTCGAGCTGGCTCATGTAGGTGCTGATCGCCGAGGTCGACAGGTTGAGCTCGCGCTGGGCGTTGGCGAAACCTTGATGGCGCACCACGCTGACGAAGATGCGCAGCAGTTTCAGGTCGGGCAAGGTCGAGGCCATGGTGCAACGGTTCCGCAGGGTTGTTTTCGCGCAGTCTAACCGGAGCGCCCGTCTTTAGTTCAGAAATTCCTGAAGTAAGTTTTTGCCGGTAGCGATTTTTCCCACGCACTACCTTCGAGCAGACTTGGCCGAAATGTCCCTGCCCGCCGGCACAACCTTCCAAGGCGCGCGGCGGCACAGGTTCGAACAAACAAAACAATCGACCGACTGATGAGGCCCACCGTGGACAAAGTTCTCCACCAACCACTGGGCGGCAACGAAATGCCGCGTTTCGGCGGCATCGCCACCATGCTTCGCCTTCCCCACCTGCAAAGCGCCGAGGGCCTGGACGCCGCGTTCATCGGCGTGCCGCTGGACATCGGCACCTCGCTGCGCTCCGGCACCCGTTTCGGCCCACGGCAGATTCGCGCCGAATCGGTGATGATTCGCCCGTACAACATGGCCACCGGTGCCGCCCCGTTCGACTCGCTGTCGGTGGCCGACATCGGTGACGTGGCGATCAACACCTTCAACCTGCTCGACGCTGTGCGCATCATCGAAGAAGCCTACGACGAGATCGTCGAGCACAACGTCATCCCGATGACCCTGGGCGGCGACCACACCATCACCCTGCCGATCTTGCGCGCCCTGCACAAGAAATACGGCAAGATCGGCCTGGTGCACATCGACGCTCACGCCGACGTCAACGACCATATGTTCGGCGAGAAGATCGCCCACGGCACCACCTTCCGCCGCGCCGTGGAAGAAGGCCTGCTCGATTGCGATCGCGTGGTGCAGATCGGCCTGCGCGCCCAAGGCTACACCGCCGATGACTTCAACTGGAGCCGTCGACAGGGCTTTCGCGTCGTGCAGGCCGAAGAGTGCTGGCACAAGTCGCTGGAGCCGCTGATGGCCGAAGTACGCGAAAAAGTCGGTGGCGGCCCGGTGTACCTGTCGTTCGACATCGACGGCATCGACCCGGCCTGGGCCCCAGGCACAGGCACCCCGGAAATCGGCGGCTTGACCACCATCCAGGCGATGGAGATCATTCGCGGCTGCCACGGCCTGGACCTGATCGGCTGTGACCTGGTTGAAGTCTCCCCACCTTACGACACCACCGGCAACACTTCGCTGCTCGGTGCCAACCTGCTGTTCGAAATGCTCTGCGTGCTGCCGGGCGTCGTGCGTCGCTGATACCGCTGTACCCGGGCAGGAGCCATGAGGGAGGGCCACTGAGGCCCGCCAACACAAGACAAGACCGCCGGGCGCCGTGAACACGCCTGAGCGGTCGATCTCGCCATAATAAAGATAACCGGGAGACCCCCAATGGCCTTGGACATCATTGTTGTAATGATCTATACCGCCGGCATGCTCGGGCTTGGCTGGTATGGCATGCGGCGCGCGAAAACCCACGAAGACTACCTGGTGGCCGGGCGTAACCTGGGCCCAACGCTGTACATGGGCACCATGGCCACCACGGTGCTGGGCGGGGCTTCCACCGTCGGCACCGTACGCCTGGGCTATGTCCACGGCATCTCCGGCTTCTGGCTGTGCGCGGCCCTGGGCCTGGGCATCATCGCCCTCAACCTGTTCCTCGCCAAACCGCTGCTGCGCTTGAAGATCTTCACCGTCACCCAGGTGCTGGAGCGTCGTTACAACCCCATGGCCCGCCAGGCCAGCGCCGCGATCATGCTGGCCTACGCGCTGATGATCGGCGTGACCTCGACCCTGGCCATGGCGACCGTGTTGCAGGTATTGCTCGACTTGCCGTTCTGGATGTCGTTGCTGCTCGGTGGTGGCGTGGTGGTGGTCTACTCGACGATTGGCGGCATGTGGTCGCTGACCCTCACCGACATCGTCCAGTTCGTGATCAAGACCGTGGGCCTGATGTTCATCCTGCTGCCGGTGTGCCTATACAACGCTGGAGGCTGGGACACCCTGGTAGCCAAATTGCCGTCGGCCAGCTTCGCCTGGACCACCATCGGCTGGGACACCATCATCACCTACTTCCTGATCTACTTCTTCGGCATCCTGATCGGCCAGGATATCTGGCAGCGGGTATTCACCGCCCGTGACGAAAAGGTCTGCCAACGCGCCGGCACCACGGCGGGTGTGTACTGCGTGCTGTACGGCCTGGCCTGCGCCCTGATCGGCATGGCTGCGCATGTGCTGATGCCAGACCTGGCCAACCCGAACAACGCCTTCGCCGAAATGATCAAGAGCCAGCTGCCTGACGGCATCCGTGGCCTGCTGATGGCCGCTGCCCTGGCGGCGATGATGTCGACTGCCAGTGCCGGCCTGCTGGCTGCCTCGACCACCATCACCGAAGACCTGCTGCCCAAGCTGCGTGGTGGCAAGCAATCGAGCCTGAGCGTGAGCCGCCTGTTCACCTTGCTCACCGGCCTGGTGGTACTGGGCATCGCCCTGGCGGTGAACGATGTGATCAGTGCCCTGACCCTGGCCTACAACCTGCTGGTCGGTGGCATGCTGATCCCGCTGATCGGGGCGATCTTCTGGAAGCGTGCGACCACCGCAGGCGCCATCGCCAGCATGTCGCTGGGCTTTGCCACCGCGCTGCTGTTCATGTTCAAGGACGGGTTGGATGCCAACACGCCGATCTACTACAGCCTGGCGGTAGGGCTGGTGAGCTTTGTGCTGGTCAGCTTGCTGTCGCGCAACCCTGTGGGTGTTGCGAAACTGGCCTGATCAACGCAAAAACCTGAAGAAGCAAAAAGGCCGCGGCATCATCACAGATGCGGCGGCCTTGTTGTTTTTAGCGGCGGCGCGGCTGGCGCCGGCGCTGCTCTTCATCAGTCGGGATCGGCACCGGCTGCAAGGGTGGTGGTATCAGCCCCAAGGCAACAGCCAAGTCGTGGAGCCAGTTGAACATTTGGTTTCTCATAGTGCCCCCTTGACGGGTCAGCCTCACGGTCAATCAATCCTGCGATGTTTCATACAGATCATAGTCCGATGTCCCATCTTACGCATGCCCTTGTTCTTACAGATAGGGGCGAGTTTGACTCGGATCAAGCGGAAAGTCCGTATTCCGACGGCTGGTTAATCGTTTCGCTTTGTTGCAAGTCGATCCACGCCTGCAAATTCGCACCGCGCATTCCCTGCCGCCACATCAGCCAGGTCACGGCCTGATCGAACGGCGCCTGCAGGCGATGGGCGAGTACGCGGTCGCGCCCGGGTAGGCTGTCGAGCGTCGACTGGGCCATCAGCGCCACACCCGCACCGGCGATGACACAGGCCAGCATGCTCTGGTACGACTCGATTTCCATCACCCGGCCCATCGGCGTGTGGGCATGGGCGTACCAGGCCTCCAGGCGCATGCGGTAGGAGCAGCCTTGGCGGAAGGTGAACACTGCCCTACCCGCGACATCCCTGGCAGTGAGCACCGGTGGGTGTTCGGGGCTGGTGATCAGTACCAGTTGCTCTTCGCAAAAAGGCACGCCGTCCAGCTCGGCCAAGCTCGGCGGGCCATCGAGAAACGCTGCATCCAGACGGTGACTGAGCAAGCCTTCGAGCAGATCACCGCTAAGCGCCGCCCGCACCTGCAGGTTCACCGCCGGATACGTCTGATGGTAGCGGGCCAGCAGCGCCGGGAGGTGGATGGCCGCCGTGCTGTACATGGTGCCCAGCACGAAATCACCGGCCGGCTGCCCGCCCTGAACCGCCGATATGGCCTCGTCACGCAGCGCCGCCAGGCGGTTGGCGTAATCGAGCAGCACCTTGCCGGCAGGCGACAACTGCAAACGCTGGCGTTCTCGCAGGAACAGCTCGACACCCATCTGCTCCTCGAGCTGGCGCAGGCGCGTAGACAAATTCGAAGGCACGCGGTGCAGGCGTTCGGCGGCACGAGTAACAGAACCTTCCTCGGCGACAGCCTGGAAGATGCGCAGCTGACTGAACTCCATTACATTCTCCAAAACAGAACAACTTGATCATCATTATTCAATTTTATTGAAAGTAAAAGCGCCCTAACCTGCCATCCATCGCTTACACCTGTGCAGGAGCTTTCTCATGTCGCCCTTCGTACAACTGCTGGCCAGCGCCGTGGCCCTGATGATGGCCATGGGCATCGGCCGCTTCGCCCTCACTCCACAACTGCCGCAACTGATCGCCGAAGGCCAATTCGACCTGACGGCCGCCGGCCTGGTCGCGGCAGCCAACTACTTCGGTTACTTCATTGGCGCGGCCGATGCGATGTTCGCCCGCAAGCCGGCCCAGGTCAGGATGCGTCTGCAGGGTGGCCTGTGGCTCTGTGTGGTGCTGACCCTGGCGTCAACGGCCGCTGACAGCTTCTGGAGCCACCTACTGCTGCGCTTCGGCACCGGCGTTGCCAGCGCCTGGGTACTGGTGATGATCACCAGCCTCAGCCAGCAGCTCGCCAGCGCCCACAATCAGCAGCGCCTGGGCGCACTGGTCTTCGCCGGCCCGGGTCTGGGTATCGCTCTCACAGGACTGCTGGCACTGGTTGCCCACTTGCTGGGACTGGGCTCGGCGGCGCTATGGCTGATCTATGCGGTTGCCGCGCTGGTCATGCTGCTGGCAGTACGCCCTAGGCTGCCACGTGCCTTGGAGCCCGCCGTAGCGCGGAGCATGGCGCAGCAAGGAGCATCGCGCAGCGTTGGCATCGGCCGGCTGGGCCTGGTGTATGCCTTGTATGGCGTGGGCTACATACTGCCGGCGACCTTCCTGTCGCAAATGGCCAATCAACAGTTCCAGGGTAACTGGATGGCCGACCTGTTCTGGCCGGCCTTTGGTGTGGCGGCCGCGTTGGGCGTGGTGCTGGTGAGCCTGCGGCGCACCGGCCGGACTTCAACCTGGCTGATTGCGACCTTGTGGCTGCAGGGCTTGGGCGTGTTGGCCTGCCTGATGGGCGGTGGCCTTGGCCTGGCGTTGGGGGTGGTGTTGTGCGGTACCCCATTCCTGGCCTGCATGCAGCTGGTGATGCAACGTTCGCGGGAACTGGCGCCGCATGCGACACAGCGCAATGCCGGGCTGCTGACCGCCTGCTTTGCCCTGGGGCAGCTCAGCGGGCCATTGCTGGCGGCGTTGAGCAACCATTACAGCGCCAGCCTGCAACCGGCTTTGCTGTTGGCGGCTGCAGGGCTGGGGCTGGCGGGCGTGCTGGTGCTTGCCGGCACAAGCAGCCTCAACCGACAAACTTGCGCAGCTGCTGCTTCACCCAGGGCTCGGCACTGACCAGCACTACCCCGAGCAGAACCAGTACGGCACCGAGCACAAAATTCACGCTCAACGGCTCATCCAGCAACAACACGCCAAAGGTCACCCCGAACAACGGCGTAATGAACGAGAACACCGCCAGGTTCGATGCCAGGTACTTGCGCAGCAACCAGAACCAGGTCAGGTAGCTGATGAAAGAAACCACGATGCCCTGAAACAGCACGCTGCCGACCGCCAAGGGCGTCCACGACACCTTGCCGATCTGCCCGCTGAGCAAGGCAATCAGCAACAAGCCGGCAAAGCCCACCGCCAGCTGATAGAACAGGGTCAAGGTCGCTGGCGCCTCGGACAGGCGCGAGCCACGTACCACCACGGTGGTCGCGCCCCAGGCCAAACCGGCCAGTACGCCGAAGGCATCGCCCAACAGCATTCGCCCGTCCATCTCATCGAACGACATGCCCCCGGCAAATGCCGTGGCAATCCCACCAAACGCCAGCAGGATCCCCAGCCATTGCAGCAACCGCAGTCGCTCGCTGGGCAACATGAAGTGCAGCCCGAGTGCGGTGAAGACCGGCGCGGTATAGAGGAACACCGACATGTGCGCCGCGGACGTCAGCTTCAACCCCTCAGCGATGAACAAGAACTCCAGGCCAAACAGCCCGCCGGCCAGAAGCCCGCCGCGCCAGGTGTTGCCCACCTGCCCCCAACCGCCGCGCCAGCAGATCAGCAACCCCACCAGCACGGCAGCCAGGCAGTTGCGCAGCGCCGCCTGCATCACCGGGGCGATATCGACGGCGGCCGTCTTGATCAGCACCTGCTGGCAACCCCAGATCAGGCATAGCCCCAGCATCACCTGAAAGGCAAAGGCGTCGGGGTTCTTGCGGGCCGCGATCATGGGCGACCCTCCAGGGTGATCAATGGCATGGGCAAGGCTCGGCAGACTTCAAGGAAGACCGATTATCGGGTTTCCCGGGCCGACCTTGCCAGCCTCAAAACGACCTCAAGCGATCTGCGCTTTTGCAGACACGTGCTCGAAGGTGGTTTCGTCCAGCGCATCCTCCTGGTCATCCAGCACTTGGCGCGGATGCTCGAAGCCCGGGATGCTGCTGTCGATCAGGCTCATTAGCCTTGATCCACGCTCGGTCAGCACGAAATTCTCACCGTTACCGCCCTCTTCGGGCGGGCGAGACTCGATGAAGCCACGCTCGAACAGCAGTTTTTCGTACTCGCAGGCACGGGTTTTCAGATGGTCCACATCCCCCACCGGCTGACCGCCGGCGGCCAGCGCAGCCGCGTGCTGCTCGGCATAGGGGCGTGGGGTGAAGCTTTGACCGGCGCCGTTTTGCACCTCGTGCAGCAAACGCTCGATCAGGTCCCAGTCGTAGGTGATGCTCATGGAGTTGGCCTCTTGCTGTGGACGCATGGGGTACACAGGTTGGGACCTGAAGAGCATATGTTGCGTTCCAAAGAACTCAGCGGTGGCGTTGCTGGGCGTGCATGTACTGACGGAGCAGCTGGTTAATCCGGGTTTGATAACCCGCCCCCTGGTCCTTGAACCAGGCCAGCACATCAGAGTCCAGGCGAATGGTCACCGCCTGCTTCGCTGGCACACGTAACTCGGCCTGCTGGAAGAAAGCCTCGTCCAACTCGGGAATATCCGAGGTATCGATATCTTTGTCATCCAGTTGAGCCAGGCGGCTCCAATCAGTTTTCGATGCTTTGGTCATAGTGTTTGGCCTCCCGTCTGGTGGCTTTACGTGCAGAAATGATGCGAATCACCTCGCCTTGCCTTTCCGTGTATACCACCACGCCAAGCAGCGCCCTCAGCCTCACGCCCTGTATTTACAGATGTACATACGATACCTCCTCTTTGATGGCGAGACTAGGGCGATGCCAGGCACGGATCAACGGGGTTTGGAGGCAAAAGGGCAGTTTCAGAACGGGATTACAGAGCTGAGGGAAATATCACGCCCTCTCATTGCGGCCTCGTGAGATAGCCAATAAACAACCGAAACAACTCCGCATTCCCGGCAATCCCCAGCCGCTGCCAGATATTATGCCGGTGGACTTTCACAGTCCCCTCGGAGATCCCCAGCTCCCGCGAGATCGACTGGCTGCTGTGCCCTTGCAGAATCAGCTTGGCCACGTGCCGCTGGGTTTCGGTCAGCTGGCCTTGGAGGATATCGACGAACGCATCCTCCAGCTGGCTATCCGAATCCTGTGGGTCGGCCAGGTCACTCGCATGCGCCAGCTGCAGGTGCTGACTGAAAATGGCATCGATCAACGGCGTCAACGCCGCGAGGCGCTGCACTTCCTCGGCTACGAAAGCGCCCTTGTCCAGGCCGCGCATCAAGGAAAACACCAACGCCGTACGTTGCCGCACAGGAACGATGAAGCCGATTTCTTCGATCAGGCTGCCGTGGTGCGACGAGACACAGGGGTGGATGTCGGGCGAGATGGAAAAGCCTGAGGCGTAGAAGCTGTCAGGCGCCAGCTCGCTCATGCGCCACAACCCTGCAGGGTGATTGTTGGTGCAGGCGACATAGAACGGGTCGAGCAGGTAACCGCCGCGCAGGTAGGCCTTGAGCGTGCGCTCGGTCACCCGTTGCTGGTAGCCATCGTGTACCAGCAGCGCCGGCTGGTTGAAGCGGAACAGGTAGGCGCAGCTCATGTCGAAATCGACCACACCTTTGAGTGCGCTGTCGATGGCCGGGCCCAGTGCGTCGCTGCCGATGCTGCGAATCACCGTGGCCAGGCGGTTGGCGTGTTCGCTGTTCATGGCTGCGGCCTGCTTGATTGAGGTCAAGGGCGCGGGGAAGCCGCGCCCGGAAAGCATTGAACGATGCCTGACCTCATCAATGCAACGGTGTGCTGACCTGCAGCAGCCCGGCCTGTTCCTCCTGGCGGCCCAACTCCTCAGCCTTGGGCACCGCCAGCCAGTAGGCGAGCAGCATGCCCAGCAAGCCGCCGGCGAGTTTGCCAATGA
This sequence comes from Pseudomonas sp. NPDC090752, assembly GCF_055584805.1. NCBI lineage: Bacteria > Pseudomonadati > Pseudomonadota > Gammaproteobacteria > Pseudomonadales > Pseudomonadaceae > Pseudomonas > Pseudomonas sp. NPDC090752. The sequence goes on from NZ_JBVJLI010000010.1 coordinate 139,792, forward strand.
TCAGCGGCCCGATCAGCGTCGGCTGGAAGTTCGCCGAGTAGGCCAGGTGGTCACCAAAGGTGAACGCTGCGCACACGGCGAAGGCGATCACCAGCACCTTGTCCTTCGGCGGCATGTCGGCCACCAGGCGGAACATCGCAAGGATGTTCGCCGAGGCGGCGAGCACGCCGGCAGCGCCCACTGGGGACAGACCAAATCTGGAAGCCACCGCTTCGATCGGCCGCGACAGGAACCGCTTGATCAGGTAGACCATCGGGAATGCCCCGCACAGCATGATGCCGACGTAACCAGCAATTTCCAGCGCACGGAATTGATCGTCCTTGTCGGCGATGATCGGCGCAAAACCCCAGCCGCCGAACAGCGCGGTGAACACTCCCGTGAAATACTCGACGACCGATGCCACCAGCACCAGCGTCACCGCCGCGTACATCAGCTGCCCCAACTTAAGGAACAGGCTCACCATCAGGTTGGGGAAATAACGCAGTGCAGCCGCCAGCGCCACGCAGAACAGGATCAGCGGCGACAGGTTGCGCAGCAGCGTCGGCAGGGTAAAGTGCAGCGCCTGGGTCGCCGCACCCGCCGTGGCGATATCTGGACGCACCCCCAGGCCCATCGCCTGCATGCCCATGGCGATCAGCACGATGCTGATCGGGATGCTCAGCAAACCCGCCATGATGCCCAACGCCATGTATTTGTGGTCAGCCTTGTTGAGCATGGCCAGGCCTACCGGAATGACGAAAATCACGGTCGAACCGCACTGAAAACCGGTAATCAGCCCAAGAATCCAGCCTTCAGGGCTGTGCGACAGCGCCTGAGCCAGTTGGTAACCGCCAAGGTCCGAGGCGATGAAAATTGGCCCGGCAATACCGGCATCCGCGCCCATCGCCTGAAACAAAGGGCCGATGAACTGGCTGATGAAGCTGGAAATGAACGGGATGGCGGCCATGATCCCGGCCACCGGAATGAAGATCGGGCCGATGCTGTGCAGACCGGCGGTGAACTCCTTGGCCAGTTCCGATTCGGCGTTGATGATTGACGCAATGGCGCCGACCACGGCGCACGCCATGATCACGTAGATGACGTAAGTGCCTATGTTTTCCATCTGCTGCCTCTGTGTTGTTGGAGTTGGCTTGGGGGCAGAATTGAAAGGTGCTGCTGTTCTTGTTGTAGGGCTTTACATAGCGGTGTAGGCGTTGTCGACGAACAGGTGCGAGCCGCTGACGAAACTTGATTCGTCACTGGCGAGGAACAGCGCGGCAGAGGCCACTTCGGCGGGGTCGCAGAGCCGGCCCTGCATGGTCTTGATCGCCTCATCGGAGGCATCCACGCCGTAACCGCGCAGCAGGTCGAGTTCACGTCGACCGTGGGCAGTACCGATGAAGCCAGGGCAAATGGCGTTGCTGCGGATGTTCTGGTCTCGGTATTCCACGGCCAGGGCACGGGCGAACATGTGGCAGGCGCCCTTGGTGGTGCAGTACAGCACCTCCATTGGTGTGCCCACCACAGCCGAAATCGACGAGGTGCAGATCACGCTGCCGCCACCGGCGGCGAGCATGCCCGGCAGCACGGCCTTGGTCACCAGGAACATGCTTTTCACGTTGACGCTCATCAAACGGTCCCAGTCGGCTTCGCTGGTTTCCAGGAAGGGGCCGGCGGCGATGATGCCAGCGTGGTTCATGAGCACCGTGATCGGCCCGAAGTGCGCCTGTGCCTGGCTGACGGCACGTTGCACCTGATCAGCCACGGACACATCGGCAGCGACGAACAGGGCCTGGCCGCCGGCCGCATTGATGCGCGCCGCTACCACTTCCCCCTGGCTGCTGGGCAGGTCGAGAATAGCGACCTTGGCACCCTCGGCCGCGAACAGTTCCGACGCGGCCAGGCCACACCCCCCTGCGCCGCCGGTAATCAGTGCCACCTTGCCTTTCAATCGATCCATGGGTCTACGCCTCGGTTGTTGTGGTTGTGGGACCACGGTAGAGGCGAGGTAGGCCGCGGTAAATATACCCAGGGGTATACCCGCCAGTCTTGGCCATTGAACTAACCGTCGCGCACAGACCTCCACCGGGCATCATCAACGCCGGAGGTATAAAGGATGAAACCGCTGCTGCGCATCGCCTGTGCGACCGCCCTGTTCTGCGCCCTGCCCGCCTGGGCTTGCACGCCGGAAGAGGCGACCCAGAAACGCGAAGAACTGGCCGGGCTGGTGAGCCAGCTGACCGAACAGAACCCGCAGAAGGCCAAGGAGATCAATGACGAGCTCCAGGGGATGGAGCTGGGGACGGCTGCTGCGGACTTGCCAGATAAGTGTCAGCTGATCGACAAGCGGATCAAGGAGCTGAAAGAGGCGGAGAAAAAAGCAGATTGATGTCATTGGCGTCCCTATCGCCGGCAAGCCGGCGACAGCGACGCAACAGGCTACTTACTCAGCTGCAGGCTTGCGCTTCTTCAGCGGCGCCAAACCATCGCCGCTGGCCAACGGCGCATTCGGCCGTGGCTTGGCGGTCGGCTTGCGCTTGGCGGCGGTCTTCTTGTCACCGGTCTTCTTGTCGCCCTTTTTCTTCTTGGTGCCGACTGCCTTGCCCGACGCCTTGACCTTCTTCGGCCCGCTGTAGGTGCCTTTGACTTCCTTGATCACCCGACGCTCGAACTGCTGCTTGAGGTAGCGCTCGATGCTGGACATCAAATTCCAGTCATTGTGGGTAATCAGCGAGATCGCCAAGCCTTCGCCGCCGGCACGGCCGGTGCGGCCAATGCGGTGCACGTATTCGTCACCGCTGCGTGGCATGTCGAAGTTGATCACCAGGTCCAGGCCGTCGATGTCCAGGCCACGGGCCGCGACATCGGTGGCTACCAGCACCTTGGAGCCACCCTGCTTGAAGCGCTCGATGGCCAGCTTGCGGTCTTTCTGGTCCTTTTCACCGTGCAGCACATAGGCCTTGACGTCCTTGGCCACCAGGTGACCATAAATGCGGTCGGCCAGCACACGGGTGTTGGTGAAGATGATCGCTTTGTCGTAGGTTTCGTTGGCCAGCAGCCACTGCACGATCGCTTCTTTATGCTGGTCGTGGTCGGCGGTGATGACCTGCTGGCGCGTACCTTCGGCCAGTTGCGAGACGCTGTTGAGCATCAGGTGTTCAGGGTCTTTCAGTACCTTGCCGATCATGTCGCGCAGCGCGGCGCCGCCCGTGGTGGCGGAGAACAGCAGTGTCTGCTCGCGGTTCTCGCATTCCTTGCACAGGCGCTCCATGTCTTCGGCGAAGCCCATGTCGAGCATGCGGTCAGCTTCGTCGAGGATCATTACCTGGACGTGGGACAGGTCGAGGTTGCCGGCATTGAGCTGCTCGAGCAGACGGCCCGGGGTGCCGATCAGCACGTCCGGCACCTTGCGCAGCATTGCGGCCTGTTCCTTGAAGTCTTCACCGCCGGTGACCAGGCCCGACTTGATGTAGGTGAACTGCGAGAACAGCTGCACTTGCTTGAGGGTCTGCTGGGCCAGCTCACGGGTCGGCAGGAGGATCAGCGAGCGGATCTCGGCACGCGGGCCTTTCAGGTCGACCAGGCGGTTGAGCAGCGGCAGGACGAACGCGGCGGTCTTGCCGCTGCCGGTCTGCGCGGTCACGCGCAGGTCACGCCCTTGCAGGGCCAGGGGAATGGCCGCGGCCTGCACCGGGGTTGGCTCGACGAATTTAAGCTCGGCCACGGCTTTAAGCAGGCGTTCATGCAGGGCGAATTGGGAGAACACGGAGGTAACCTCAGGCAAGTGCGGGGAAATTCAGTTGCATAGGGTAACGTTTTCTGCCGCCGGAGCCGAATTTCTTTTGGCAACTTTGTCGCCATCCGCGCTCTAATGGCACTTCGTTTCGCAAGCAAAGACCGTTCTGAAGCTCATGGATATGCAAAAAATCTGGCGCGACAGCCTCGACCTGTGGGGCACCCTCGACCAACACCCCATGCTCCACGCCGCCATCGGCCTGGCCGTGCTGCTGCTGATTTCCCTGGTGATCGGCCGCCTGGCGCGCTTTCTGGTGCTGCACGCCACCCGTCTGCTGGCACGCCAGCAGGCGCTCAAGTGGCTCGACGACCTACGTCATAACAAGGTGTTTCACCGTCTGGCACAGACCACGCCGTCGCTGGTCATTCAGTTCGGCCTGAAACTGGTGCCGGAACTGTCCGACACCGCCCAACATTTCCTCGGCAATGTCGCCCTGGCCTTTACCCTGCTGTTCATGACCCTGGCACTGTCGTGTCTGCTCGATGGCCTGCTGGACATCTACGCGCGCACCGAGCACGCCCGCACCCGCTCGATCAAGGGCTACGTGCAACTGGCCAAGATGATGCTGTGGATCTTCGCCTCGATCGTCATCGTCGCCACCCTGATCGACCGCTCGCCGCTGTTGCTGCTGTCAGGCTTGGGTGCAATGTCGGCGGTGCTGCTGTTGGTGTACAAGGACACCCTGTTGTCGTTCGTCGCCAGCGTGCAGCTCACCAGCAACGACATGCTGCATGTCGGTGACTGGATTGAAATGCCCCAGGTCGGCGCTGACGGCGATGTGGTGGACATCACCTTGCATACGGTGAAAGTGCAGAACTTCGACAAGACCATCGTTTCGATCCCTACCTGGCGCTTGATGAGCGAGTCGTTCCGCAACTACCGCGGCATGCAGCAATCGGGTGGGCGGCGGATCAAGCGCAGCCTGTTCATCGACGCGGCCGGTGTGCGCTTCCTGACACGTGAGGAGGAGCAGCGCCTGAGTGGCGTGCGCCTGCTGGAAGACTACCTGGCCGGCAAGCGCCAGGAGCTGCAGACCTGGAACGAGGCACTGGGCCCGGTGGCGGAGCTTTCAGCCAACCGCCGCAAGCTGACCAACATTGGCACCTTCCGTGCTTTTGCTCTGGCTTACCTGCAGAACCATCCCAACATACATGAGCACATGACCTGCATGGTCCGGCAGATGCAGACCGGCGCCGAAGGGGTGCCGCTGGAGATCTACTGCTTTACCACGACCACGGTGTGGGCCGAGTACGAGCGGATTCAGGGGGATATCTTCGATTACCTGCTGGCGGTATTGCCGGAGTTTGGGCTGAGCCTTTATCAGCAACCGAGTGGCAATGACATGCGGATTGGGTTGGCGGGGCGAGTGCCGCATCGGCTGGAAGAGTTGAGCGAGGCTTGAGAGTACTGGGGCCGCTTTGCGGCCCATTCGCGGGGCAAGCCCGCTCTCACATTGAGCACTGTGGCTGACCTGTGGGGGCGGGCTTGCCCCGCGAAGAGGCCCTCAGCTACCCCGCATACCCCAACAGGTACAACAACCCGGTCAAGGTCACCAAAGAAGCCACAGTCGACAACAGGATCGTCCGCGATATCAACCCCGCCTCCCGATCGTAATACTCCGCCAGCATGAACGGCCCGGTCCCGGTCGGCAGCGCGGCCAGCAGCACCGCCGAAGCCGCCCACATGGTCGGCAGGCTGAATACCTTGAACGCCAGCACCCAGGTCAACGCTGGTTGCCCGATCAACTTCAACGCCACCAGCGGCCAAGGGCTGGCTTGGCTACCCGGGCGCTTCTCGGCCAAAAATGCCCCCAGGGAAATCAGTGCACACGGTGTGGTGGCCAAGGCCAGCATGTCGATAAAATGCATGACCGGTTCGGCCAGGCCCAACCCGGACATGGCCCAACCAGCCCCTATCACGGGCGAAACCACTAGCGGGTTCTTCGCCAGCGCCTTGCTCACTACCCACATCGCACGGCCGATCTGCCGCTCTTCCTGCAGGCCGATCTCGATCAGCGTCAGCGAGATCGCGAACACCAGGCAGACCACGATCAATGACGAAATCAGCGCAGGCTGCAGTCCCGGCTGGCCGAACAACAGCAAGCACAGCGGAATGCCGATATAGCCGGTGTTGGCATACCCCGCGCTGAGCCCATCGATACTCGCCGCGACCAGCCCATGCCCGCTGTACAGCCGCCACCCCAGGGTGATCACGAACATCGCCAGCGCCCCGGCACCAAACGCCACGATGAACCCTGGGTGCCAGATTTCACTCCAGGTCGCGGTGGCAGTCACCTTGAACAGCAGAGCAGGCAGGCAAAGCCAGACCACCATCTTGTTGATTTCGGCGGCGGCCTTGTCGCCGAGCTTGTTGGTGCGGCGGCACAGGTAACCGACCAGGATCAGGGCAAAGATCGGTGCGAGGATGACCAGAAGATTATGCATATCAAGCCTTGCCGCTCAGCGATGCTTCAGCGCGGATTCCCAGCCGGCTCAACCACACCGAGGCGAGGATGATCGCCCCCCCGATGAACAACCGCCCCAGTGGCTCGTGCTGGTTCCAGATCAGCAGGTTAAGCAGTAGCCCCACCGGCACATGCAGATTGTTCATCACCGCCAGCGTGCCACCGGAAACCAGACAGGCGCCCTTGTTCCACCAGTACAACCCCAATGCCGTCGGGCACAGACCGAGGAACAGCAGCACCAGCCATTGCACGTCGGTGCTCGGCAGGTGCTGGGCGTTGCCGAACAGCAGGAAGGCCGGCAGCACCACCATCAACGCGCCCAGGTAGAAGTAGCCAAAGCGCTTGTAGTGCGGCAGGTCGCTGGGGTGGCGAGCGACCAGATGACGGTACAGCACTTGGCCCGCGGCATAGGTGAAGTTGGCCAGCTGCAGCAACAGGAAGCCGATGAAGAAGTCGCCGCTGATGCTATCGAAGCGAATCACCGCTGCGCCGGCGACCGCCACCAGGGCGGCAAGCAGCGCCCAAGGGTTGAAGCGGCGGTTCAGGGCGTCTTCTATCAAGGTTACGTGCAGCGGCGTGAGGATGGTGAACAGCAGCACTTCCGGCACCGTCAGCACGCGGAAGCTCAGGTACAGGCAGACATAGGTAATGCCGTACTGCAGCGCGCCGATCAGCAGCATCGAGCGCATGAACCGCGGCTCGACCTGGCGCCAGCGCGTCAGCGGCAAGAACACCAACCCGGCCAGCACTACCCGCGCTAGCACGGCAAAGTAGCTGTCGACATGCCCGGCCAGGTACTCGCCGATCAAGCTGAAGGAAAACGCCTGGATCAGCGCGACGATTATCAGGTAGCCCATGGTTGCCTCTCGTAAATCAAGGCGGCGACCTTAGCGGGTTGCGGCGGATGAGTTCAACCCTGAGGAATGTGGGGAGTACATGGCGGGCACAAACAAAAAGCCCCCGAACTTTTCAGCTCGGGGGCTCTTCGCAGAATGTGGCGGTGAAGAAGGGATTTGAACCCTTGATACGATTTCTCGTATACACACTTTCCAGGCGTGCTCCTTCGACCACTCGGACACTTCACCGTTTTCTCTTCAAGCTGTTCAGCCTGTCGAGGCGGCGTAATTTAGTAGAAGAGCTTTTCTTTGGCAAGCATTTTTTTCAGTTTTTTCATGCATTTAAGCCAACCCTCTGAAAAACCGAGGTTACCAGGGCAATGCTGCCAATCTCGCCTGCGCTTTTTCCGGCAGGCTACGCCCTGCCCCGGCAGCGCAAGGCACGGCGGCCTGACGCTGACTGGCCAGTCAGCCTTGCTGCTTTACCTGGCCCGCGGTGCTGGGTAACGTCATCGCCACGCACCCTAAAGGACTCTGCCATGAGCGAGCTGATTACCTACCACGCCGAAGACGGCATCGCCACCCTGACCTTGAACAACGGCAAGGTCAACGCTATCTCACCGGATGTCATCACCGCCTTCAATGCTGCCCTCGACCGCGCCAAGGAAGAGCGTGCCGTGGTGATCATCACTGGCCAACCGGGCATCCTCTCCGGCGGCTACGACTTGAAAGTGATGACAGCCGGGCCAAAAGAAGCCGTAAGCCTGGTCACCGCCGGTTCCACCCTGGCCCGACGCCTGCTATCGCATCCCTTCCCTGTTATCGTCGCCTGCCCTGGCAACGCCGTGGCCAAGGGCGCCTTCCTGTTGCTCTCGGCCGATTACCGTATCGGCGTGGAAGGGCCGTACAAGATCTGCCTGAATGAAGTGCAGATCGGCATGACCATGCACCATGCCGGCATCGAGCTGGCACGCGACCGCCTGAGCCGCGCCGCCTTCCAGCGCTCGGTGAACAATGCCGAAGTCTTCGACCCGCAGGGCGCGGTGCAAGCTGGCTTCCTCGACAAGGTGGTGCCTGCAGAACAGCTGCACGAAACCGCCCTGGCCGCTGCGCGCGAGCTGAAGAAGCTGAATATGCTGGCGCACAAGAACACCAAGCTGAAAGTCCGCAAGGGGCTGCTGGATGCTTTGGATAAAGCCATTGAGCTGGATCAGGAGCATATGGGCTGAATCTTGCGCCCCCATGGACGGTAAGTTGGCACCCGCCAGGTTGCCGTCCTGCTCCAGACAGCCCAAGCTGTAACCCGTGTTTAACCGAACAAGTGGATAACCATGGGTCGAGTCGTGGCATCGGCGGTGTACAGCGCCGGCAGAAAGGTCACCAACATCAGCATTGACGAGGGCAGCGAATGGGCGCGCAAGCCCGGGCATTTTGTCTGGATCGGCCTGGAGGAACCCAACGCTGAGGAACTGGCCAACCTGCAATGCCAGTTCAACCTGCACGAACTGGCCATCGAAGACGCATTGGAGAAACACAGCCGGCCCAAGCTTGAAACCTTCGGCGACGCGCTGTTCATCGTCACCTATTCGCCGGTGCGCCATGAAGGCAAGCTGGAGTTCATCGAAACCCACATCTTCGCCGGCAACGGCTACATCATCACCTGCCGCAACGGTCACTCCAAATCCTACGCCCTGGTGCGTCAACGCTGCGAAGCCCGCCCGCTGCTGCTGGAGCATGGTGAAGATTTCGTGCTTTATGCCCTGCTCGACTTCGTTACCGAAAACTATCAGCCGGTCAGCGAAGCCATCCACGGCGAGATCGAGGAGCTGGAGCAAAGCGTGCTCAGCGGCTCGTTGCTCGAAGAAGACATCCGCCGCCTGCACAGCCTGCGCCGCGACATCCTGCGCCTGCGCCGCTATGTGGCGCCGATGGTGGAAGTGAGCGAGGAACTGCAGCGCCTGAGCTTTCCATTCATCGACAAGAACATGCGCCCCTATTTTCGCGACGTGCAGATTCACGTGACGCGACAGATGGAAGACCTGGCCGGGATCCGTGACATCGCCAGCCAGACCATCGAGATCGGCATGCTGCTGGAGTCGTCGAGGCAAAGCATCGTGCAACGCAAGTTCGCGGCGTGGGCGGCGATCCTGGCCTTCCCCACGGCGATTGCCGGGATCTACGGGATGAACTTCCAGAACATGCCGGAGCTGGGTTGGCAGTATGGTTATTTTGGGGTATTAGGGGTGATTGGCCTGGGTTGTACCGGGCTGTTCGCAAGCTTCAAGAAATCGGGCTGGCTTTAAATTGCTGGGGCCGCTTTGCGGCCCTTTGGGATCAAGCCTTGGTCGGCTGCTGAATGAAGCGCATCATCCACTCGCCGACCAGGTCGCCCTGGTGTTCGCTGGCCAGGCTGGCGATCGCCTTGTGATACACCTCATCGCCTAGATACTCCTGGCGCGCGTCTAGCAGCGCCCGCGAGTAGTCGTGGACAAACTCCGGGTGACCCTGAAAGCACAGCACCTGATCGCGAATGTGATAGGCCGCATTCGGGCAGAAATCGCTCGACGCGATTACCGTGGCGCCTTCCGGCAGCGCGGTCACCTGATCCTGGTGGCTGATCAGCAAGGTCAGCTCGGAAACCTCCGGGTCCATCCACGGCGCATGGGCCGCCAGCGAATAACGATGAATGCCCACACCCCAGCCCTTGTCGGCGCGCTCGGCCTTGCCGCCCAGGGTCAACGCCAGCAGCTGGTGGCCAAAACACACGCCAAGCAACTTCTCGCCGCGCTCGTAGAGTTTCAGCAGATAGGCCTTGAGGGTCTGGATCCATGCATCGGTGCCAAACGAATCGGCCTTGCTGCCGGTGACCAGGTAGGCGTCGAAACGTTCGTCCTCGGCGGGATAGTCGCCGTTCATCACGTTGTACACACGAAACTCGGCTGCAATCGGCTGCCGCGAGAAGAGTTGCTCGAACATCCTTCCGTAGCCCTGGTACTGCGCGGTCAACTCCGGTCGCAGGACATCGGTTTCAAGGATGCAGATGCGTAACGACATAGGGATAGTCCTGAACGACATGGGTGGGAATCTGCTGTAGAGACTGCCGCGAAAGGCACGTACAAGCAAGTAGGCTGTACTGACGAACGGTCACATTCTGTCGGGTTGTCACGGCGAGGCCTGCAACTGTCTAGCCAGAGCGTGCCAGCGAGCTGGCCTATGGCCTCATATCAGATCGCGATCAATCAATAGAGCCAATAGAACAAAGGGTTCTGAAGCAAGGATGACGTACACCCTACTGTTGGTTGTATATCGATTCAAAGAGGTAAGTTGTACGGGCGTGGACTCACGCCACGGTGATCGACCCGAAACGCGACAGGGAAGCCAACGGGTATTCAGGAATAACAACAAGAAGGCGGTCCGCCATGTTCAGACAATCGAAACTTCGCCAAGCTGGGCTCATTTTGTTCGCCACGACTTTGCTGCTGATCCTGCCGAACCTCACACGTTTGTTCGGATGATGGTGGCTGTGGCCTTTACGGGCAATGCACAGGTAATCTGCCGGCCATGACGGTCGGAGATTGCCCATGCGCCATTGCGTTGCCCTGCTAGCCCTGCTCTTGAGCCTCCCGCTATCGGCGGCGCAATTACACCTTGAACTGGGTGGCACGCCGCGCCAGTGGGACAGCGCCGAGCTTTTAAACCTGCCGCAGGCCCGCGAAATCAACATCGACCAGGACGTTTCCTATAAACGACCCATGCGCTATCGCGCCGTGCCGCTCGCCTCGCTGCTGCAGGGCATCGCCGCGGACGATCACCTGCAAGCCGTGGCGCTGGACGGTTTCGCCGCCGAAATGCCTGCCGCGCCGCTGCTGCAGGAGGGTCCGGCACGCGCGTGGTTGGCAGTGGAAGATCCGGACAACCCGTGGCCGCCACTGGGCAAGGGCAAGCCGAGCGCGGGGCCGTTCTATCTGGTGTGGACCGATCCGCAGGCGAGCAGCATCCGCCCCGAGCAATGGCCGTTCCAGATCGCCACGATCCGTCGCCTGGCAGCGGTCGAGCAACGCTTTCCGGCCCTGCTGCCCGACCCGAAGCTGCCGGCCAATGACCCCGTACGCCAGGGCTTTGCGCTGTTCCAACAGAACTGCCTGGCCTGCCATCGGCTCAATGGCGCAGGGGATGCGCAGTTCGGGCCTGACCTGAATGTGCCGCATAACCCAACCGAGTATTTCCAGCCGAACTTCCTGCGCCAATATATCCGCGACCCGCAAAGCCTGCGCAAATGGCCGCAGGCGCGGATGCCCGGGTTCAGCGAAAGCGTATTGAGTGAGCGGGAACTGGATGCATTGCTGGCTTATCTAGAGCACATGGCCAAGCGCAAGCCTTGAAAGTCTTGGGGGCGCTCTGCGCCCCCAAGGCAGTTCAGGCCATCGGCCGCTCTTGCTTGACCCCCCACCCCTCAACCTCGCCGCCATAGGGTGAGACGACCTGCTCGAAAGCCTCTTCGAAGTCACCGATGCCGCCATAAGTGGCGTACATGACCTTGCTCAATTCCAGGTGCCACGCCCCATCGTCCCGTTCATGCACCTGAGCATTGAGCGACTCGCCGCGAAATTGCCCGGCCGCCCTTCGCGCGCCGGCTTCATCTGGAAATACCGCATAGAACTCGATGGGGTGGATCTGGCTGAAGTCAAAACCGCCAGCTTTCATCTGGCGCAGGACATTGCTGCTGATATCGTCGTGGCTGCTCATGAATCGTCCTCCTGAATAACGCTATGGATAGACTTTCCGTGCACTACGCACCCGCCGGCATGGCCGGGCAGATCGAGCTGATGCAAGACGTGAATCGAACAGGTGCAGCCCCGCAGAACAGGCCAACACCTCCCACCAGCGTAGTGCCTGCGAGGACACCACGCCAACCTGCGGGTCAGGACGCTTCTTGGATACGGGTGATGATCACGCCGTTCTGCTCTTTGAGCCAGCGTGCAGTGGGGGATGAAGCGCGGTCCTGGAAGTCGTTGAGGTCTAGCTCATCCATGACCGGGAAGAGATGCGAGCGTATGGCACGGGCGGCCTCCTCCTCGCTGGGACATTGCTCACCGTGCAGCAGCAGCGTGGTCGGCTCGCCTTTCTGGTTGGCAAAGATGACTTCCCACTCTTTCATCGAATAGCCCTCTCAAGCAGAGAACATCTGGGGTGATGCCTGTTATAGCTTGACCGTGGGCCGGGGGATTTGTTCAGTCCGATCCGGCCCAGGGCGGGTTATCGCGTTAGTCCTTTGGCGTGCCGTGGACGACGCCGGCGGTGTTATCCAGCAGGCTCTTGGTCGCCGTCTGGATGTAGGCCTCGAGTTTCTTGAGCATCTCTGGCTGGTCCGGGCTTTCGATCAGCTCGGCCTTGAACTCGCTGCCCAGCTGGTAGCGGTAAAGGCGCGGGCTCATGTCCTTGGATTCGATGAGGATGCGGTCGCCCTGCACCAGGCCGACGATCTGCTCGCTGCCCGACGGTTTGATCATGCCTACGCCCTGGTCGCCCTCAGGCAGGTTGAGCAGGTCACGGCCCCAGCACTGGTGACGCGCCTGGCCACCGAGACGGCCCATGATGGTTGGCACGATGTCGACCTGGGTACCGACCGTGTGGTCGACCGCGCCGAACTTCTCCTGGATGCCGGGTGCGATCAGCAGCAACGGCACATTGAAGCGGCCCAGGTCGAGTTCGGTGACCTGCTGGTGGTTGCCGAAGCCGTGGTCGCCGACGATGACGAACAGGGTGTCCTTGAAGTATGGCTCCTTGCGGGCCTTCTCGAAGAACTGGCCCAGCGCCCAGTCGGAGTAACGCATGGCGGTCAGGTGTTCGTCCAGGCGGCCTTGGCCGGTGACTTTCTCGACCGGCAGGTCCTTGGGCAGGGCATACGGTGTGTGGTTGGACAGTGTCTGCAGCAGTGCGTAGATCGGCTTCTTGCCATCATGCTTGGCCAGCTCTTCGTTGCCGCGATCGAACATGTCCTGGTCGGACACACCCCAGGTCGGGTCGGAGAACACCGGGTTGACGAAATCGTTACGGCCGATGAAGGTGGTCATGCCCTGGTTGCCGAAGAAGCCGGACTGGTTGTCCCAGGCGAAATCGCCGTTGTAGACGTACACATCGTCGTAGTCGCGGGCGCTGAGCAGCGCTGGCAAGCCGGACAGCTTGTGGCCGCCTTCGGGGGTCTGCATCAGGTATTCGAAGCCCGGCAGATTGGGGAAGCAGGCCATGGTGGCGAACATGCCCTGGTGGGTGTGCGTGCCGTTGGAGAAGAAGCGGTCGAACAGCAGGCCCTCTTTTGCCAGCTTGTCGAAGTACGGGGTGATGTTGTTCGGGCTGCCCAGGGCACCGACCGAATGGCCGGCGAAGCTCTCCATGAGGATCACCACGACGTTCTTGACCAGCAGCGTGCGTTCGGCCGGGGGCACGAAATCACGGCGCACGGCAGCTTCGTCGGCGTCGACCAGGGTGTCATGCGGGGTCAGCAACTGTTCACGCACGGTCTGGGTGGCCAGGTTTTGCTCCAGTACCGGCTTCCAGATGTTGGCGCGGTCCTCGCCGAAACGGCTCTTGGCCGCGTCGATCAGGGTCAGGGTACCGTTCAGGCCCAGCTGGTTGACGAAATTGGAATCGGTGGTGAAGGCATCACCCCAACGCATCGGTGGCCCCTGGCGCAGCGTGCCACGGGCGGCGACCACGGCCACCAACAGGATCACCATGAACACCGCCAGGCGGTGGTACCACGGCGCCACGCGTTGCTGGCCATTGCCGCGGGTCAGCCGGTCGATGCCTTTGAACAGCAGGCTCAGCAACCAGGTGCCGAACAGCCAAGCCAACAGGTAGCGGACCACCGGGAAGCCGTACCAGAGCATGCTCATGACGGTCTTCGGGTCTTCCTTGATGTACTGGAAGACCAGGCCGTTGAGGCGCTGGTGGAATTCGCGGTAGAAGTCCAGCTCCATCAGGCCGAGGAACATCACGATGCTCGAAGTGATGGTCAGCCAGAAGCGAAACAGGCCGCGCTGGGCCATGGCCCAAGGGCTGAGAATTGCCAGCAGCAGCGGAATGCTCAGGTACACCACCACCCGCAGGTCGAAGCGCAAACCGTTGAGGAAGCCTTCGGCGACCGTCGAGTAAGGGGTGTCGCCGATCATGTCGCTGTTGTAGACCAGCAGCGCCAGGCGTACCAGGCTGAGCATCAACATGATCACCAGGCCGCTGAGCAGCGTGTAGGCCAGGTGCGATTTCAAGGTCGGCGTAAAAGCTCGCGCGCCCTGTTGCTTCAAGGCATCCGTGTTAGCCATGAATGGAGAGGTCCTAGGATTGCGTGATTGCGGGGATGGCGCCGGTGCTAGACCAACGCAGCATTGTGCGGGTGCGGATTCTGTTTAAACCAATGTGAAAATTTTGTCACGAGGCTGTTGCCGATTTTGTCAGTGCCGGCAAAATGCCCCTATCCGATCCGCACATTGCCCCTGGGCCCGGCAATTGCCCATATCACCAGTCCGATCACCGGCAGCAGGGCGATCAGCAGAATCCACAGCACCTTGATCCCGACCTCCCGGCCGCTCTTGATCACATTGAGGATCGCCCAGATATCCAGGGCCAGGATGATCAGGCCGACCAGCCCATTAAATGTGGAACCCATCGCCAAAACTCCCGTTGAGCGTGCATGCTGCACAGCATAGTCAGCTATCACGTCGATAGAAGGGAATCCTTGGCGTGCCCGGCAGGTCACTGGATAGACTGCTGCTATCCATCGATTCGAGGTTCGCATGCCCCCAACCCACACCCAAAGCGCCGCTCCACCCTCGTTGCTGAGCGCCTGGCGGCAACAGGTGGTGAACACCCCATGGCTCAGCGCGGGCCTGGGGGTGAGCCTGCTGGCGGTCATCGTGCTGCTGGCGGCGAGCTTCTGGAATGCCATCAACGGCGACCATGCCGACAACCTGCATCTGGCGCTGCTCGGCGGCCTGTCCGGGTTTGGCGCGACAGCGCTGGGCGCGGTGCTGGCCGTGATACTGCGCGATGTCAGCGCGCGCAGCCAGGATGTGATGCTGGGCTTTGCCGCCGGAATGATGCTCGCGGCCAGTTCATTCTCGCTGATCTTGCCAGGGCTGGATGCGGCCCGCGAGATCACCGGCAACGGCCCGGCCGCTGCCTTTACCGTGGTGTTGGGCATGGGCCTGGGCGTGCTGCTGATGCTGGGCCTCGACCGCTTTACCCCACACGAACATGAAAGCACCGGGCCCTGCGGCCCCGAATCGGAGCGCATCAGCCGGGTGTGGCTGTTTGTGCTGGCGATCACCTTGCACAACCTGCCTGAGGGCATGGCCATTGGCGTGAGCTTCGCCAATGGCGACATGAACATCGGCTTGCCGCTGACCAGCGCGATTGCCATCCAGGACATCCCCGAAGGCCTGGCCGTAGCCCTGGCCTTGCGTGCCACCGGGTTGTCGAACTTCAAGGCGGCGCTGGTGGCGATCGGCTCAGGCCTGATGGAGCCACTGGGGGCGGTGATCGGCCTGGGAATTTCCACCGGTTTTGCCCTGGCCTATCCGATCAGCATGGGCTTGGCGGCGGGAGCGATGATTTTCGTGGTGTCGCACGAGGTGATTCCCGAGACCCATCGCAATGGCCACCAGACGGCGGCGACACTGGGGTTGATGGGCGGGTTTGCGGTGATGATGTTTCTGGATACTGCGCTGGGTTGAAATTATCGTTTGCCTGGGCCGCCCGCGAAGAGGCCGGCCAAGACAAACGATCACATCAGATGTGAACCGCGACCTTCAGCGCTTCCAAAGCCGGCTCCACCTTGATCCCCAGCTCAGCCCCCAACTCCAACACCCGCGCCAGGTCATTCTGGCCAACCATCACCACCTGCAGCTCATCATCGAGCAACTGGCTGAAGTTGAGCAGCACATAGCCACCGGCCTCTTTATTCAAGGCGCCCATCTGCACCTGGATACGGTTCAGCGCCGTCAGCGGCTCGGTCCGCGCCAGCTGCTTGGGCTTGAGAGTGAACGGCACGCTCTTGTCGAACGAGTCGCTGATCTGCTGGAACAGTTCCTGATAGTTGTCAGCCTGGAATACCACGGTATCCGGCAGGCTGCCGAGCACCACCCACTCGCCCAACGGGATCGGGAAGCTGTCGTCGTAGTTGATGTCCGGGTTGGCGGCGAGGAAGGCAGCGGGGTCGGCGTAGGCCTGGGCGGCCTCGTCGGCGATGCGCTCGATGTCTTCATCACGCATGCAGCCGGCAGCGATGAGGCTGATGAATTCGAGCAACTGGTTTTTCATGTGAGGGGGCCTGCGGCGGGTGAAAAGTCGCCAAGGATAGCCGCAAACGCCCCAACACGGTTAGCCGGCCAGCGCCTGCAGGCGTGCTGCGGTATCCGCCGCGCCCATGGTCTGGGCAGCCATCAACGCAGTGGCGCCGCGGGCATCCTGGCGTGCCGGGTCAGCGCCCTGGGCCAGCAGGTAATCGAGTATCTCGCAACGGTTGAACATGGCCGCCAGCATCAGCGCGGTACGCCCGTCCTGGGCGGCGGCATCCACTGGCACGCCGTTTTCCAACAGCAGGCGAATCATCGCAAGATCACCCTTGAACGCCGCCCCAGCAATTGGCAGTTGACCGTTGTCATTGGCGATCAACGGGTCGGCGCCATGGGCCAACAGCACGTGCACGGCTTCGAAGTGGCCGTGGTAGCTTGCCAACATCAACAGCGTGTCACCCTTGTGATTACGCAAG
Organism: Pseudomonas sp. NPDC090752; assembly: GCF_055584805.1. Taxonomy (NCBI): domain Bacteria; kingdom Pseudomonadati; phylum Pseudomonadota; class Gammaproteobacteria; order Pseudomonadales; family Pseudomonadaceae; genus Pseudomonas; species Pseudomonas sp. NPDC090752. The sequence continues at coordinate 156,636 of NZ_JBVJLI010000010.1, forward strand.
TTAGGAGGAAGGCCACTGACCAGCAACCGTTCGAGCATCTGGGCATCGCCTTGACGAGCTCGCTCGAAGACCTGCTCCGCAAAGGCGGCGGTTTCTTCATCGGTCATGGCGGCGGGTGCTGTTTGATCGGACATCAGGAACCTCCTGGCAGAAAATAGTGCCCAAGTGTTCGTCAGGCATGCTCAGCAGGTCAAAGGTTCAGAATCTATGGGGCCGATAGGTACAACCGGACTCGTGCATATTGCACTGTGCAAAATGCACGACCATGCAGCCTGCACGACATCGCTTTCTAAAAAACTACTCAACTCATTGAATTTAAAAGAATTTTTTACCAGTAAAGGATTGGCACGGTCACTGCAACCTTCAACTCACGTCTGCCCACACAACAGTCAGGAGTTGATATGGACCTCATTCAGGAAAAGTTCGTCTCGGTGTTTTCGGCCTACCAGGTCGCTACCCAGCCTCGCCCCGATGGCGGTGTCCTGCTGACCCTGCGCGCCGCTGACGGCAAGGTTACCCGCCGCGTGCTGACCTACGGGCAATTGCACAGCGCCGAGCAGCTGTCCTGGGCGATCAGCGCCATTCGCCGAGATTTGGCTGAACAAGCCAGTGAGCTTCCAGTGATTTCGATGTTGCAGAGTCAGCAGCGCTTTGCCCTGCCGACTTATCGCTGAGTTTTGTCTGCACCGGCTACTGCAGGTACGGTACTGCATTGCCCATAGGGATGGCGGGGTACCGATACCTGCAGAAGCCGGAGCGGACACTAGAGTTCGTCAAGTCCCGCGTATAAGCGAGCACTGTCATCACCCGTAAACTTGGCTTCTACGCCATGCTCAGTGGCAAATGTACGCAATGCCAGGCAGAACGGATTGTCCCCAAGCTCCACCCAGCGCCGGCTGCCTGCCGGAATTGCCAGCTGGTCGCCCTTCTCGCACAACACCGTATAGACATAGCCGCCCAGGCGTAGGCCGATTTGGGCGCGGCCTGTGACGACGGCGAACACCTCTTCAGCATCGTGCGTATGCTCATCGCGCAGATCCATCTGTGCTGGGTCGGCACCTTCGCGATTGAGCAAGGTGAAGGTAGCGCTGCCATGTGCGGTCATCAGTTGATCGAGGTGCTCACGGCAAACCTCAAGCACCTCCTCTTGGCTGCTACCCGGACGCACCCGCAGTTCGAGCGGCTTGTGAACGAACGCTACGCCCTGCTCGGCCAAGGTCGTGGCGATATCGTCATGGTGGGTCAGCACCTTGTTCGGCAAGGCCGGGCTCGACGGGTGGAAAACACAGAGAATGCTCATCAGCGGCGGGTCCTGATCGATTTCGAACGAGTGGCAATGATAACGGCTGCTGCCAGTGCTGCGGCGCTGGCCATACCAAAGGTGAAGGCCGGCCCCAGCAGATTCCAGCTGTAGCCCGAATACAACGCTCCAAGCGCTCCGCCGGTACCCGACAACGCCGCATACAGGGCCTGGCCCTGCCCTTGCTGACGGGCACCGAAACTGGCCTGGACGAAGGCAATGGACGCGGCGTGGAAGCAGCCGAACGTGGCCGCATGCAACACTTGGGCAAGGATCAGCACACCGGATTGGTCAGCCAGAGTGCCCAGCAACAACCAGCGCAGCGCGGCCAGCAGGAAGCTGGCCAGCAACACCTGCTGCACGCTGAAGCGCGCGAAAATGCGGCTCATGGCCATGAACATCAGCACTTCGGCCACCACCCCCAACGCCCATAGCAGGCCGATGGCGCCACGGCTGTAGCCCAGGTGTTCCAGATGCAAGGTCAGGAAGGTGTAATACGGTCCGTGGCTGAGCTGCATCAAGGCAACGCAAATGTAGAAGGCGACTACGCCAGGGACCATCAGTTGACGCAGGAAGCCGCCCGCCTCGCGACGCTCGCCCTGCTCCACCGGCTGGGCATTGGGCACCCACAGGCTGGCGGCGACGATGCCGGCCATGATGGTCACCAGCGCCACCGGGTAGATATCCAGGCTCAGCCACTCGAACAGGCGCCCCAGGCCGACCACGGTGAGGATGAAACCAATCGAGCCCCAGAGCCGTACTTGGCTGTAGCGCGACGTCTGGCCATGCAGGTGGGCCAGGGTGATGACCTCGAATTGCGGCAGCACCGCATGCCAGAAGAAGGCGTGCAAGGCCATTACCAGCGCCAGCCAGGCGTAGCTCTTGCCGAAGAAGATCAGCGAAAAGGTAGCCAGGGTCGACAGTGCCCCCAAGCGAACGATCAACAGCCGCTGGCCGCTGCGGTCACCCAGCCAGCCCCACAGGTTGGGGGCGATGCAGCGCATCAGCATGGGGATGGCCACCAGCTCGCCGATACGCGCGGGTGGGAAACCGAGGTGATCGAAATAGAGGGCGAGGAATGGGGCGGTCGAGCCTAGCAGGGCGAAGTAGAAGAGGTAGAAGCTGGACAGGCGCCAGTAGGGGATCGGGGGCATGGGAGGGCCTTTTGGGGTGCCTGAGCCGGACTCTTCGCGGGCGGTCCGACGCCTCGGCGAGCCCGCTCCCACAATTTCACCACAGCTCTTGAGCTTTGTGATGATCCTGTGGGAGCGGGCTTGCCCCGCGAATGGCCCGGCACTGTCGGATCAGAGCTGGCCCAGCACCGGGGTAACGACCTTCACCTCGGCATTCTGCGCCCGGTGACGCAACAGGTGGTCCATCAGCACGATAGCCATCATCGCCTCGGCGATCGGCGTGGCGCGGATCCCCACGCACGGGTCGTGGCGGCCTTTGGTGATCACTTCGACCGGGTTGCCGTCAACGTCGATCGAGCGGCCCGGCACGGTGATGCTGGAGGTCGGCTTCAGCGCCAGGTGGGCGACGATCGGCTGGCCCGAGCTGATACCACCCAGAATGCCGCCGGCGTTGTTGCTGAGGAAGCCTTCCGGGGTCAGTTCGTCACGGTGCTCGCTGCCACGCTGGGCGATGCTGGCGAAGCCTGCGCCGATTTCCACACCCTTGACCGCGTTGATGCTCATCAGCGCGTGCGCAAGCTCTGCGTCCAGGCGGTCGAAGATCGGCTCACCCAGGCCCGGCATCACACCTTCGGCAACCACGGTGATCTTCGCCCCGACCGAGTCCTGGTCACGGCGCAGCTGGTCCATGTAGGCCTCAAGCTCCGGCACCTTGGCAGGATCCGGGCTGAAGAATGCGTTGTCTTCCACCGAGTCCCAGGTCTTGAACGGGATTTCAATCGGACCCAGCTGGCTCATGTAGCCGCGCACCCGGATGCCCTGGGTAGCCAGGTACTTCTTGGCGATGGCGCCGGCCGCCACACGCATGGCAGTTTCGCGGGCCGAGCTGCGGCCACCGCCACGGTAATCGCGGGTACCGTACTTGTGGTGGTAGGTGTAGTCGGCGTGGGCCGGGCGGAACAGGTCCTTGATCGCCGAGTAGTCCTTGGACTTCTGGTCGGTGTTGCGGATCAGCAGGCCGATCGAGCAGCCGGTGGTGCGCCCTTCGAACACACCGGAGAGAATCTCCACTTCATCCGGTTCCTGGCGCTGGGTGGTGTGCCGGCTGGTGCCAGGCTTGCGCCGATCGAGGTCATGCTGCAGGTCGTCGAGCGAGATTTCCAGGCCCGGTGGGCAGCCATCGACAATGGCGACCAACGCCGGGCCATGGCTTTCGCCAGCGGTGGTGACAGTGAACAGCTTGCCGTAGGTATTGCCGGACATGGACGCTCCGCGAGTCTGCCTGAGGTGAACGAGGCGGCCAGTATACGGAAAATTTCACCCGGGTTGCTCGCCTGTACAGGCGAGTTTGCCGAACCTTCCCGTAAACACTGGGTCAAACCGACATCTCCCCATGTAGTACCGCCAGATGTCGCGCCTTGTCGCCCTGCTCTTTCTGCTTTGCACCGGCCTGGCCCAGGCCGCTGCACCAACCGTGTTGCAACGCCCTATCGACCTGGACACCGGCCAGGGGGTGCTGCACGGCAGCCTGCTGCTCCCGCAACAGGCCACTCCACCTCCGGTGGTGTTGATCATTGCCGGCTCCGGCCCCACCGACCGCGATGGCAACAACCCGGCCTCGGGGCGCATCGACAACCTCAAGCGCCTGGCCCTGCTGCTGGCCAACGAGCACATCGCCAGCGTGCGGTATGACAAGCGCGGCGTGGCCGCCAGCCTGCCGGCCACACCCGATGAACGCAACTTGAGCGTCGAGCGCTACGTTGCCGACGTGGTGGCCTGGGGCCGCAAGCTCAAGGCTGATCCGCGCTTCGGCCCGCTGATTCTGGTCGGCCACAGCGAAGGCGCGCTGATCGCCAGCCTGGCTGCCGAACAAGCGGGCGCCAGCGCGGTGATCAGCCTGGCTGGCAGCGGTCGGCCCATCGCCGATGTCGTGCGTGAACAACTGGCGCAACGCCTGCCATCGGCGCAACTGGCCCGTGGCAGCGCCCTGCTCGACCGCCTGCAAGCCGGGCAGACCACCCTGGATGTGCCCGCCCCGCTGCGCCAGGTGTTCCGCCCCAGCGTGCAACCGTACCTGATCTCGCTGTTCCGCCAGGACCCGGCCCAGGCCTTCGCTCGCCTGCCGATGCCTGCACTGATCGTCCAGGGCCGCAACGACATCCAGGTCGACGTGGCCGACGCCGAGCGCCTCAAGGCGGCCAAACCGGATGCCCAACTGGTGCTGATCGACGGCATGAACCACATGTTGCGTATCAGCCCCAAGGCCATGAGCCAACAACGCGAAAGCTACCTCAACCCGGAATTACCCCTGGCCCGCGAACTCGGCCAACGCCTGGTGACGTTCATTCATCAGCTGCCCTCTGCCTAAGGAGATCGCTGCTTTTTACCTCAGGTACTGATCGATACGGCCGATAAGCTCGGTATTGGCCAGTATTTGAGAACGCCGTGATGACCGATGCCCCCGTCGCCGTAGAGCCGGCCGAAGAGCCGCAAACCCCGGACAGCCCCGCGCTGCCGTGGGCCGACCTCGCTGTCGAACACTTCGAGCTGCTGCGCCTGGCGCCGCTGCCCACCGACCGCAACAGCGGGGCGCGGCCGCTGCGTTTCGTCGAGTTCGGCCATGCCGAGCGCAACGACAAGACCCACAGCCTGCTGCGCATGGAAATCCGCCTACCCGGGCAGAAAGTGCGCAAGGAACAGAACCTGTTGGATGTGCGTGTCGACCATGCCGAGCGCCTGGTGACGCTCGGCAGCGACAGTGGCCTGCAACTGGAGCCCCTGAACCGCGGCCTTGGCCGCTTCATGATGGCCCAGGCCGTGCAGTGGTTGCAGCGCAAGTGGTCGCACTATCGCGTCGAGGGGATGGCGCTGCCGAACAAGGATGCGCTGAACGAAGACACGCGCCTGCGTCGTGATCGCTTGATCAGCGCAATGGGACTCGAAGTCGAGTACGCCGACCCGCAGCACCTCAAAGGACGCACGGTCGAGGCCACGGTCGGCCAGCTCAAGGGCGGCTGGAACAGCGAGAAGGTGCAGCGCGTGGGCATCCTCGACGCTGCTGGAATGCTGCAGCAGGCCGAGCAAAATCTGCTGGAGAAGGAAGCGCAATTGCGCGAGCGCGATGAGCGGGTGGCCAAGTACCGGCGTGAAGACAGCGGTTTGCGTTTCACCATCACCTGCCTGGTGGCGTTTGCCGTATTCCAGGCCGGCCTACTGATCTGGATTGCTACTCGCTGAGTCCGCGGCGCCTGCTTCGCGGGCAAGCCCGCTCCCACAGATGCCCCACTGCTCTCTAGAACAGCGAAGTACCTTGTGTGAGCGGGCTTGCCCCGCGAATGGGCGTTAAGTCAGACCCGCGCCTTGAACAGTTCCTGGTGCTGCCGGCACTGCTCCGCCGTCAGCATGAACACGCCGTGCCCGCCGCGCTCGAACTCCAGCCAGGCAAAATCGACTTCGGGGTACAGCGCCTCGACATGCACCTGGCTGTTCCCTACCTCGACGATCAGCAGGCCCTTGTCGGTCAGGTGCTCAGCCGCCTCGGCAAGCATACGCCGAACCAGGTCGAGGCCATCGTTACCACAGGCCAGGCCCATCTCCGGTTCGTGGTGATACTCGGCCGGCATGTCGCCGAAGTCCTCGGCATCAACATAGGGCGGGTTGGACAGGATCAGGTCGAAACGCTGCCCCGGCAGGCCGGCGAAACCATCGCCCTGCACGGTGTACACGCGCTCGTCGAGGCCGTGGCGCTCGATGTTCTGATTGGCCACTTCAAGTGCCTCGAAAGACAGGTCGGCCAACACCACCTCAGCTTCGGGGAACACCTCGGCAGCGACGATACCGATGCAGCCGGAACCGGTGCACAGGTCGAGAATGCGCGCCGGCTCATTGGCCAGCCAAGGCTCGAAGCGCTTTTCGATCAGCTCGCCGATCGGCGAACGGGGCACCAGCACACGTTCGTCGACGATGAACGACATGCCACAGAACCACGCCTCGCCCAGCAGGTAGGCGGTTGGCACACGGTCTTCGATGCGGCGCTTGAGCAGGTGCTGCAGACGTACGCGCTCGTCATCCTCGAGCTGGCAGTCCAGGTAGCTGTCGGCCACCTCCCACGGCAGGTGCACGGCGCCCAACACCAGAAGGCGGGCTTCGTCCCAGGCATTGTCGGCGCCGTGGCCGAAGAACAACTCGTGCTCATGGAAGCGGCTGACCGCCCAGCGGATGTGGTCGCGCAACGTGCGCAGACGAGATGTGATCACGGGGTACTCCTAATTCAGACCATCCAAAAGTCTAACAGCCCGGACCGCACAATTGTTGCCGCGGATCTCCCGGCGGGTAGCCACAGGCCAGTAACTACGCTGGATGCGATGTCAACCATTCCCATTGGCGCCAAGGCAAGGGAGAATAGGGACACAAAAGCCCTTCCAAGGAGCCATTGATGTCCGTTCCAACCACGATGTTCCGCCTCACTGGCCGCGACTACCCGCCGGCCAAGCTGAGCCACGCCAGCCTGATCATCATCGATGCGCAAAAAGAGTACCTCAGTGGTCCCCTCGCGCTGTCAGGCATGGACGAGGCCGTGGCCAACATCGCCAGGTTGCTCGACGCCGCCCGCAAGGCCGGCCGTCCGATCATCCACGTCCGCCACCTCGGCACCGTCGGCGGGCGCTTCGACCCGCAGGGCGCAGCCGGTGAATTCATCCCGGGGCTGGAGCCTCGTGACGATGAAATCATCGTCGAAAAACGCATGCCCAACGCCTTCAAGAACACCAAACTGCATGAAACCCTGCAAGCGCTGGGTCACTTGGACCTGATCGTCTGCGGTTTCATGAGCCATTCCAGCGTCAGCACCACCGTGCGCCGGGCCAAGGACTATGGTTATCGTTGCACCCTGGTGGAAGACGCCTCGGCAACACGCGACCTGGCCCTGAAGGACCGAGTGATCCCCGCCGCGCAGATCCACGAATGCGAAATGGCCGTGATGGCCGACAACTTCGCCTGCGTTGCCCCGACCGCCAGCCTGATCTGAGCCTGGCCTATTGACGACCGCCCGGCAGCCGGGCGGAACCCAAAGTTGGGCCGCAGGTCGAATTCCGGATATCCACAGAGGAAATCGGAATGAAGCTCAAAGGCAGTTTCGACGCCAAGCGCCTGCGCCAGCGTGAACCACGCAACTGGGGTGCCCGCCTGGCCGCCGGCCTGTCGGCCCTGCTGGCAACGCTCGGCGTGTTACTGGCCATGGCCGGCTTTGCCGGGTTGCTCGGTAACTATTCGGCGTTTGCCGAACTTAATGCCAACCGTCCACTTGCCAGTATTCTCGCCGTGGTCGGGTTGCTGATGCTGTACTTCGGCGTGCGCTTCTGGCGGCGCAGCCGCATTCGCCTGCGTCGCGGGCGGGAGCTGAACCTATCGCCGCACCTGATGAGAAAGCATGACTGAAGCACTGGCAAGGACCGATGCTGACGTCATGGGGTTGATCGCGTAAACTACGCCGCCCCCGTGGAGGCATCATGCAAGACGACGATTTTTCCCTGTTCAGTGCCGAGGTGCGTGGCGTCAAGCCCATCAAGCACGACCGTGCCGAAGTCGGCAAACCCAAGGCCGACCGCAAGCAACTGGCCGGCCTGCGCCAGGCAGCGACCATACGCAGTGATCAAGCGCTGGTGATCGACGGCCTGTCCGATCAGTTCGTCATCGACGTGGGTGCCGAAGATGATCTGATGTGGCGCCGCGATGGCGTGCAGGAAAGTCAGATCCGCAAGCTCAAGCTCGGCCAGATCGCCTTCGAGGGCAGCCTCGACCTGCACGGCATGAGCGTAGAGAAAGCCCGCGAGACCCTTTGGGCCTTCATCGCCGAAGCCACACAGTTGGAAGTGCGCTGCGTACGCGTGACCCACGGCAAGGCCGCGCGCCTGGACGGCAAGCGCCCAATGATCAAGAGCCATGTCAACACCTGGCTACGCCAGCACCCGCAGGTGCTCGGTTTCACCTCCTGCCAGGCCCGCCACGGCGGCACCGGGGCAGTGTACGTGATGCTCAAACGGACCATGATGGAAGGCCGCGACGAATAACGCCGCGCTTGCAGCGCAGCCTTAGCCGCCGTAACCTTCGTTTTTGCGATTTTTTCTCACAGGTAGATACATGTCCCTGGAACAGAACTACACCGAGATCCTCAGCCAGATCGGCGAGGACGTCTCCCGTGAGGGCCTGCTCGACACGCCCAAGCGGGCTGCAAAGGCCATGAAGTACCTTTGCCGCGGTTATGAGCAGACGCTGGAAGAAGTGACCAACGGCGCGCTGTTCACCTCCGACAACAGCGAAATGGTGCTGGTCCGGGACATCGAGCTTTACTCGATGTGCGAACACCACATGCTGCCGTTCATCGGCAAGGCCCACGTCGCTTACCTGCCCAAGGGCAAGGTGTTGGGCCTGTCGAAGGTTGCGCGGATCGTCGACATGTACGCTCGCCGCCTGCAGATCCAGGAAAACCTCAGCCGCCAGATCGCCGAGGCCGTACAGCAAGTCACCGGCGCCGCAGGCGTGGCCGTGGTTATCGAAGCCAAGCACATGTGCATGATGATGCGCGGCGTGGAGAAGCAGAACTCGACCATGCTCACTTCGGTGATGCTCGGTGAATTCCGCGAAAATGCCGCGACCCGTAGCGAGTTCCTCAGCCTGATCAAGTGATCGGCGTGTGATCCCGAGCCGGCCCAGAGGGTCGGCTTTTTCATTTCAGGAGTTGCCCATGATCGTCAAAGCCTTGCGGGTCGGCCTCGGCCAGCTCATCGTGTTCGGCGACTGGATCAGTCGCCCGGCCAAGCGCAAGCGCGCTGCCGCCGCCCAGGCGCGTGTCGAGCAGGAGGCCAAGGGCCTCGCGCTGTACCAGTTCCATGCTTGCCCATTCTGCGTGAAAACCCGCCGCACCCTGCACCGCCTGAATGTGCCGGTAGCGCTGCGTGATGCCAAGAACGATGCGGTGCATCGCCAGGCGCTGCTTGAGGGTGGTGGACGGGTGAAAGTGCCGTGCCTGCGTATTGAAGAAGCAGGTGAAGTGACCTGGATGTATGAATCCAAGGCCATTATTGCCTACCTGGACAAGCGCTTCGCATAAGTCTGATTCGGCCTCTTCGCGGGGCAAGCCCGCTCCCACAGGTACACTACAACTCTCAAGCCCGGTGGTGTCTCTGTGGGAGCGGGCTTGCCCCGCGAAGAGGCCGATGCAGGCTCACTCAACCATCGGCACATGCCGAGGATGCGCGGCCACCCTCGCTAACCATGCCCTTACCCCAGGGTACTCGGCCAGATCAAACCCACCCTGATGCGCCACATGGGTGTACGCATACAACGCCACATCGGCAATCGAATATTGCTCCCCCACCAGGTACGGCGTCATCTGCAACTGCCGCTCCATCACCTTCAGCGCCTTGTAGCCGCCCTTGTGCAGCTTGCGGTATTCCTCCACGCGCTCGTCCGGCAAGCCCAGGTAGAACTGGATGAACCGCGCCACGGCAATGTACGGCTCATGGCTGTACTGCTCGAAAAACTGCCACTGCAGCACCTGGGTTCGCAGGCGCGGCTCGCTGGGAAGGTACTCGCTGCCATCGGCGAGGAAATTGAGGATGGCGTTGGATTCCCACAGGCAGGTACCGTCTTCCAACTTGAGCACCGGCACCTTGCCATTGGGGTTCATGGCCAGAAACTCGGTTGTTTCGGTCTCGCCCTTGAGTATGTCTACCGGGTGCCATTCATACGGTCGATCCAGCAAGCTCAACATCAGCTTGACCTTGTAGCAGTTGCCCGACTGGTAATCGCCATAGACCTTGTACATCGCCCCTCCCTCCCATGCAGTTGCGCAATCGTGCCCAATAGTTGGCGACTGTACGGCTAAAAGCAATGCCTGCTGTATGGCAAGGATCAAGCTTGCCCGCGTTAGTCTGAAAAAATGCTTACACATGGACAAGGACTTACCCCATGACCGATGCCACCTCCGCACGCCTGCGGCCCCTGGCAGACACCTCTCCGTCGGCGGTGGTCGCCGGCTTCATCGCCATGCTCACCGGCTACACCAGCTCGCTGGTGTTGATGTTCCAGGCCGGCCAGGCTGCGGGCCTGACCACCGCGCAGATCTCATCGTGGATCTGGGCCCTGTCGATCGGCATGGCAGTCTGCAGCATTGGCCTGTCGCTGCGTTATCGCACGCCGGTCACCGTGGCTTGGTCGACCCCTGGTGCGGCGCTGTTGATCACCAGCCTGGGCGGGGTTAGCTATGGCGAAGCAATAGGCGCCTACGTCACCTGTGCGGTGCTGGTGCTTATCTGTGGCCTGACCGGCAGCTTCGAGCGCCTGGTCAGACGTATCCCGGCCTCCCTGGCCTCGGCCTTGCTAGCCGGCATTCTGTTCAAGATCGGCAGTGAAATCTTCGTCGCCGCCCAGCACCGCACGTTACTGGTGCTGGGCATGTTCTTCAGCTACCTGCTGGTCAAGCGCCTGTCGCCGCGCTATTGCGTGCTGGCTGCACTGCTGGTGGGCACAGCGCTGTCCGGTGCCCTTGGCCTGTTGGACTTCAGCGGCTTCACGTTGCAGGTAGCCACGCCGGTATGGACTACGCCAAGCTTCTCACTGGCCGCTACCATCAGTATCGGCATCCCGCTGTTCGTGGTGGCGATGACCTCGCAAAACATGCCGGGCGTTGCCGTATTGAGGGCCGACGGCTATCAGGTGCCTGCCTCACCGCTGATCTCTGCGACCGGCTTTGCCTCGCTGTTGCTGGCACCGTTTGGTTCCCATGGGGTGAACCTGGCGGCGATCAGCGCGGCGATCTGCACTGGGCCGCATGCCCATGAGGACCCGAGCAAGCGTTATACCGCTGCCGTGTGGTGCGGGATCTTCTACGGTATTGCCGGCGTGTTCGGTGCCACCTTGGCCGCCCTGTTCGCCGCGCTGCCCAAGGAGTTGGTGCTGTCGATTGCAGCACTGGCGCTGTTCGGTTCGATCATGAACGGCCTGACCGTGGCCATGGGCGAGGCACGCGAGCGTGAGGCGGCGTTAATCACGTTCATGGTCACGGCGTCAGGGTTCACGCTGTTTTCGATCGGCTCGGCATTCTGGGGGATTGTCGCGGGAGTGCTGACTTTGCTGATCCTCAACCCGCGCAAAGCCTGAACACGCTGTCACTCCCGGCGATACGGCAGCATCTCCCGCGCCTGCTCGGCATACCCTTGCACCCCGGCCCGCTCCTGACGTAGAAAATTCTCTACCGCTTGCCGCAGGCCGGGGTGCAGCAAGTAATGCCACGACCGCGTCAGCACCGGTTCGAAACCACGAATCAACTTGTGCTCGCCCTGCGCACCGGCATCGAAACGCTGCAACCCTTCGGCAATGGCAAAGTCCATGCCCTGGTAGAAACAGGTCTCGAAGTGCAGCCGGTCGAATTCGTCCAGGCAGCCCCAGTAACGGCCAAACAGGCTGTCGCCGCCCACCAGACTCAGGGCCATGGCGACATCACGGCCACCCTGACGGGCCATCACCACACGCAGCGCTTCGGGCATGCGCTCGGCCAGCAGGCTGAAGAACTCACGGGTGAGGTACGGCGAACGCCTGCGCACGGCGTAGGTATTGGCGTAACACAGGTAGACGAAATCCCACTGCGCCTCATCCAGCTCATCGCCGCGGTACCAACGGAAGTCGATGCCCTGCCCCGCCACTTGCTCACGCTCCTTGCGCATCTGCTTGCGCTTGCGCGAGCTCAGGCTGTCGAGAAAGTCCTGAAAGTCCCGATAGCCACGATTGTGCCAGTGGTACTGGCAACCCAGGCGCTCCATCCAGCCCGGCAGCCCTGCCAGCTGGCTGTCCAATTGAGCGTCGGTGAAGTTGATGTGCGCTCCGGAAAGCCCGGCTTTGCTCAAGTATTCGGGCAAGGCCTGGAGCACCAGCAGCCCATCGGCCGGGTTCGCCGTAAGCAGGCGCGGGCCGCTGACCGGGCTGAACGGCACGGCGCCCAGCAGCTTGGGGTAATAGGCGATGCCGGCACGCTCGCAGGCGTCGGCCCAGCCGTGGTCGAACACGTATTCGCCATAGGAATGCCACTTGCGATACGCCGGCAACAACGCCCGCACCTGCCCGTCGCGCTCCAGCACCAGGTGCTCAGCCGCCCAGCCGGTGGCGGGGGCGACGCTGCCGCTGTCCTCCATGGCGCTGAGAAACGCATGGCGCAGGAACGGCTGGCCGGCAGGCACCAGGGCGTCCCAGGTCGCCGCTGGCAGGTCACGCAGATGGGCAAGGCTGTAGAGGCTGGTCACGGCTTCGGCTCAGGTTTCGAAGGCATCAGTATCAGGCAACAACCACCCCCCACTCAAATGACGAATGCCTGACTGATCCTTTTATTCTCAATTACTTAACCGCAGTGCCACTAATTAGACATTATTCTGTCATTCGCCCCCGCAATACTTGCGCCTGTTTTCCGGAACCCTAGAACCTGTCTATTCAGGCCCTTTCCGAAGACATGCCAACATGGGGGCGGGCGCTGAGCCTCCCCAATATTTTTCAGTAGGGAGAACCTTATGCGTCTTGTTTCTACACTTACCGGAGTGAGCCTCACCGGCATGATGCTGGCTCTGAGTACTCCGGCCAGTGCTGCTGTCGACGCCAAGCTGCTCGAAATGCTCCGCGCCAACGGCTCGATCAACCAGGCGCAGTACAACGAACTGCAAGGCGACCTGGCAAAAGAAACCAAGGAAAAGGCCGACCAGAAAGCTCAGTCCGAACGTATGAGCTCCTTCGAACAGAAAGTGGCATGGGCCGCCAAGACCCAGATCAAGGGTGATGTGCGCCTGCGTTACGAAGACGTCAACGTCGACGATCCAAACAGCAGCAGCGGCAACCAGGACCGTCAGCGCGTACGTGCCCGCGTCGGTTTCTACAGCGAGATCAACCCGCAAGTCGACGCTGGCGTGCGTATCGCTACCGGCAGCAGCGCCGACCGCCGTTCGACCAACCAGAGCTTCGACAACTACTTCGACAAGAAGTCGCTGTGGGTCGACCTGGCTTACCTGGACTGGCACCCAACCGCCATCCCTAACCTGCACCTGATCGGCGGCAAGATGCAGCAGCCTTGGGTGAGCATGGGCGACATCATCTGGGACAGCGACATCAACCCGGAAGGCGTTGCCGCCACCTACAAGGCTGACCTTGGTGGTGCCGAGGTGTTCGCCAGCGCTGGCCAGTACACCCTCAAGGACAACGTGGATGGCGACGGCGTGCAGTACAAGCACGACGCCCAGGTCTACCACGCACAGCTGGGTACCAAGTTCGCGCCGGTCGACGCGCTCAAGGTCACCGTGGGTGCGAGCATCTACGGCTACGACAACGACAAGGAAGCCGCCATTCTTCAGTCGTTCGGCAACACCACCAACGAGTTCAACCTGGTGGAAGGCTTCGGTCAGCTGGACTTCACCGGCTTTGCCATCCCACTGTCGGCGTACGGCCAATATGTGAAGAACACCGAGAGCACCGACGGCGAAGACCAGGCCTGGCTGGCCGGCCTGAAGACCAAGGTTGGCGCCTGGAGCCTGGATTACAACTACCGCGATGTGCAGCGTAACGCCGTGGTCAGCCTGTTCACCGACTCCGACTTCGGCAACGGCTTCACCGGTTCGCGCGGCCACAAGTTCAAGGTCGGTTACGAAATCGACAAGAACTTCTCGCTGGGTGCTGCCTACCTGATGGCCAAGACCGACCTGTCGCAATTGCCGAACAGCAATGCTGATGTAGACACGCTGCAGGTTGATCTGGAAGCCAAGTTCTAAGCTGTAGCTCCCCTGCGTTATTGAGGCGGGAAGCACCGACCCCATCCGGTGCTTTCCGCTTTTTTTCGTCTGGTAGAAATGCGTCGACCCGTTCGCGGGCAAGCCCGCTCCCACCGGTACTCCATCAAGCTCGAGAGCTGTGGTTAACTTGTGGGAGCGGGCTTGCCCGCGAAGAGGCCGGAACTATCGCTGTAGAACTCAGCGTTTGCGCAGAATCACGCTACCAATCGAATACCCCGCGCCAAACGAGCTCAGCACCCCAAGCGATCCCTTGGCCAGATCATCCTGGTACAGGTGGAACGCAATCACCGACCCCGCCGAACTGGTATTGGCATAACGGTCGAGAATCACCGGCGCATCTTCTTCGGCCACTTCACGCCCCAGCAGCTTCTTGACGATCAAGTGGTTCATGCTCAGGTTGGCCTGATGCAGCCAGAAGCGTTTGACGTCGGACGGCTGCAGGTCGTTCTCGCCCAGGTGCTTGCCGATCAGTTCGGCGACCATCGGGCAGACTTCCTTGAACACCTTGCGGCCCTCTTGCACGAACAGCTTGTCGCGCGCCCCTTCACCCTCTTCAGCCGCGCGATTGAGGAAGCCGAAGTTGTTGCGGATGTTGTTGGAGAACGCGGTCTGCAGCTTGGTGCCGAGGATATCGAACTGGTGTGCCGAGGTGGCCAGGTCGGCACGTTCGACCAGCACGGCGGTGGCGGCGTCACCGAAGATGAAATGGCTGTCGCGGTCGCGGAAGTTAAGGTGCCCGGTGCAAATTTCCGGGCTGACCACCAGCAATGCGCGGGCCTGGCCCAGCTGCACGCTGTTGGCAGCGGTCTGAATGCCGAAGGTGGCCGACGAGCAGGCCACGTTCATGTCGAAAGCGAAGCCCTGGATGCCGAGCGCATGCTGTACTTCGATGGCAATGGCCGGGTATGGGCGCTGCAGGTTGGAGCAGGCGACGATCACCCCGTCGACATCGGCAGCAGTGCGGCCCGCGCGTTCCAGCGCTTGACGCGCCGCGGCAACCCCCATCTCGCAGAGGATCGATTGTTCGTCGTTGGAACGCTCCGGCAGGCGTGGCTTCATGCGCTGCGGGTCGAGGATGCCGGCCTTGTCCATGACGAAGCGGCTCTTGATACCCGAGGCCTTTTCGATGAACGCGGCATCGGACAGGGGCGCCGCCTCGACTTCACCGCGCTCGATGGCGGCGGCGTTGTCGCGGTTGAATTGCTGCGACCAGGTATTGAAGGATTCCACCAATTCTTCGTTGGAAATGCTCTGGGCCGGGGTGTACAGGCCGGTGCCGCTGATCACGACGTTATGCACGGTCGTTCCTCTGGTCAAAGGCCATCGCCACGGGGCGCTGGCTGGAAATATGACGAACAATGGCACTTTAGTGCCAGTTTATGGGCGAGGGCTGCGCCCTCGTTCGCGGATGAATCCGCTCCTACAGATTCCGCACTGTCCTGTAGGAGCGGATTCATCCGCGATGGGCCGCGAGGCGGCCCCAAATTCCGTCAATATTGCCACAACTTCTTGGGTTTAGGCTTCCACCTGCGACCACTGTTTGCTGAGACGTTTGTCAGAAATCGGCACTTTGGTGCCCAACTGCTGGGCAAACAACGACACTCGATACTCTTCCAGCAACCAGCGGTACAGTGTCAACTGCTCGTCACGCTTGCCCTCCTGGGCATGCTTGTCCGCACGGGCCTTGTACTGGGCCCACAGATTGCTCAGTTCACCACTCCACACCCGGTCCTTCTGCACCTGGCTGCCGAGCTTCTCAAGGCGTATCTCCACCGCCTTGAGATAGCGCGGTAATTCCTTGAACCAGGTTGCCGGCGTCTCGCGCACGAAGCCCGGATAAACCAGGTTGGCCAGCTGCTGCTTGATGTCGTTCAGCGCCACCGCCTGGCTCAGGTCGATCTTGCCCTTGAAGCGCTTCTGCAGACCATGCCACAGCTTCAGCACTTCCAGGGTCTGCCGGGCCAGGCGCTCGGCATGCTCGGCCCAGCTGCCACGCTTGCGCTCGGCAAGGCCGGCCAAGGCGGCACCGTCGCGCGGCAGCGTGGCTTCGCCTTCGAGGATGCAGCTGTCCAGGCTGGCCAGCAAGATGTCCTCGACCAGCGCCTCGACCCGGCCCAGCTCGCGGTACAGCAGGCCCAGCTCGGTCAGCCCCGGCAGCTTGCCACGGAGGAACTTGGCCGGCTCCGCCAACTGCTGCAGCAACAGCCGCTGCAAGGCGCGGCGGTGCTGGAACTCGGCTTCGGCCTGGGTCGAGAAGCGCCCTTCGCGCACGCTGCCGTTCTCTTCCACCAGCGCCGGGTACACCGTCATCGACAGGCCAGCGATCTTTTGCTGAGCGGTCTGTTTCACTTCGCTGAAGGCCTTGGCCTGTACCGGCTGCTCGCTCTTGTCGCTGCGCGGCACCGCCAGCGCTGCCTGGCTGGCGGCGGCAAAGCGTGCAGTCAACTCGGCCAGGTCGCGGCCCTCGCCAAGGAACTTGCCCTCGCCATCGACCACTTCGATGTTCATGCGCAGATGGCCTTCGACCAGGTTGACCGACTCGGCCCAGGCTTCGTCGGACACCCGCGCCCCGGTCATGCGCAGCAACTCCTGGCCCAGCGCCTGGGGCAATGCGCCCTGGCCGAAGGTCATGCGCGAAAGCGAAGCCTTGACGAAGTCCGGCACCGGCACGAAGTTCTTGCGCAGCGCCTTGGGCAGGTTGCGCACCAGGGCCACGCACTTGGCTTCGATCAGGCCCGGCACCAGCCACTCCAGGCGTTCGCCCGGCAGGCTCGGCAACAGCGGCGCAGGCACCCGCACGGTAACGCCGTCACGCGGGTGGCCCGGCTCGAAGTGGTAGCTCAGCGGCAGGCGCAGCTCGCCCACCTGCAGGCTATCCGGATATTGCGCCGCGGTGACTTCACTGGCCTCACGGGCCAGCACATCTTCCTCGCGCATGATCAACAGGCTGGCGTCCTTCTGGCTGCCCATGCGGTACCAGCTGTCGAAGGTCGCTGTCTGGTGGATCTCCGCCGGCAGGCGGGCTTCGTAGAAGCCGTACAGGGTTTCTTCATCGGCGAGGATGTCGCGCCGACGGGCCTTGGCTTCCAGCTCGTCGAGGTCTTCGAGCAGGCGCTTGTTGGCCGCCAGACACTTGGCCCGCGACTGGATTTCGCCACCGACCAGCCCCTCGCGGATAAACAACTCACGCGAGGTGACGGGGTCGATCGGGCCGTAATGCACCGGGCGACGGCCTACCAGGATCAGGCCGTACAGAGTGATCTGCTCGTACGCGACCACCTGCCCGCGTTTCTTTTCCCAATGCGGTTCGAAGTGGTTCTTCTTGATCAGGTGGGTGGCCAGCGGCTCGATCCAGTCTGGCTCGACTTTGGCGACCATGCGCGCATACAGCTTGGTGGTCTCGACCAGTTCGGCAGCCATTACCCACTGCGGGCGCTTGCGGCCAAGGCCCGAAGACGGGTGGACCCAGAAGCGTCGCTGGCGGGCACCCTGGTAGTCGCCCTCTTCGGTCTTGTGGCCGATCTGGCTGAGCAGGCCGCTGAGGATGGCCTTGTGCATCTTCTGGTAGTCGGACGGTTCCTTGTTTACCGCCAGCTGCAGATCGCGGCAGATCAGCGCCAGCTGGCGATGGGCATCTCGCCATTCGCGCAGGCGCAGGTAATTGAGGAAGTGCTTGCGGCACCAGTTGCGCAAAGGGCTGGCGGTCAGCGCCTGGCGCTGCTCCTCGAAGCCGCGCCACAGGTTGACCAGCGCGGCGAAGTCGGAATCGACGTCCTTCCACTGCGCATGCGCCTGATCGGCCGCCTGCTGGCGCTCGGGCGGGCGTTCGCGCGGATCTTGCACCGACAGCGCACTGGTGACGATCAGCACTTCCTGCAGGCTGCCCTGACGGGCGCCTTCGAGCAGCATGCGGCCCAGCCGCGGGTCGATCGGCAGGCGCGCCAGCTGACGGCCCAAAGGCGTCAGCTGGTTCTCGCGATTGACCGCCGAGAGCTCCTGCAGCAGGTTGAAGCCATCGCTGATAGCCTTGCCATCCGGCGGTTCAATGAACGGGAAGGCATCGATGGCACCCAGGCGCAGGTGCAGCATCTGCAGGATCACCGCCGCCAGGTTGGTGCGCAGGATCTCGGGGTCGGTAAACGCCGGCCGGCCGTTGAAGTCTTCTTCGCTATACAGCCGAATGCAGATACCCGGCTCGACCCGTCCGCATCGGCCTTTACGCTGGTTGGCGCTGGCCTGGGAAACGGCTTCGATCGGCAGGCGCTGGACCTTGGCGCGGTAGCTGTAGCGACTGATGCGCGCGGTGCCGGTGTCGATCACATAACGGATGCCAGGCACAGTCAGCGAGGTTTCCGCCACGTTGGTGGCCAGCACCACCCGGCGCCCGGTGTGCGACTGGAAGATGCGCTGCTGCTCGGCCGGTGACAGCCGCGCGTACAACGGCAAGATCTCGGTATGGCGCAGCTGCGCCTTGCGCAGGATCTCGGCGGCGTCGCGAATCTCCCGCTCCCCCGGCAGGAACACCAGCACGTCGCCGGGGCCCTTGCCCTCGCTGCGCTCGTGGTGGGCAATCTCGTCGAGGGTGGCGAGGATGGCCTGGTCGACGGTGAGGTCTTCCTCGACCTGGTTGCCTTCTTCATCCTGCTCGCTGGTCAGCGGGCGGTACCAGGTGTCAACCGGGTAGGTGCGGCCAGACACCTCGATGATCGGCGCGCCATCGAAGTGCTGGGAGAAACGCTCCAGATCGATGGTCGCCGAGGTGATGATCAGTTTCAGGTCTGGGCGACGGTGCAGCAGGGTCTTGAGGTAGCCGAGCAGAAAATCGATATTCAGGCTGCGCTCGTGGGCTTCGTCGACGATGATCGTGTCATAGCGCTCAAGGAAGCGATCATGCTGGGTTTCGGCCAGCAAGATGCCGTCAGTCATCAGTTTGACCAGGGTGTTGCTGTCGCTCTGATCCTCGAACCGTACCTGATAGCCGACCAGAGCGCCCAGCGGCGTGCCCAGCTCTTCGGCGACCCGCGCCGCGACACTGCGGGCGGCGATACGCCGAGGCTGGGTATGGGCGATCAGGCCGTGGCTGCCCCGCCCCAATTCCAGGCAGATCTTCGGCAGCTGGGTGGTCTTGCCAGAGCCGGTTTCACCGGCGATGACCAGGACCTGGTTTTCTGCCAGGGCCTTTTTGATCTCGTCACGCTTGGCGGCGATTGGCAGGCTGTCGTCGTAGCGAACTAGCGGCACGCTCTGTTGGCGTGCGATGACCTGGGCGCAGGACGCCTGGACCTTCTCCGCCCACTGCGCCAGCTTGGCCTCATCGGGGCGCTTGCGCAGCTCATGCAGTTGCCGGCGCAGGCGATGGCGGTCGGCGATCATGGCGTGGTCGAGGTTTTGCAGCAGTTTGTCGATGGCGTGGTCAGTCATGGGGCTTTTTAGTGATGCAGGTGAGCCTGCTTTTTCATGATCGGCATTCGAAGGATGCGCGATTGTCGCAGATTTTCTGGGTCTTTGCTGTCTGCACTGGCCTCTTGGCGGGGCAAGCCCGCTCCCACAGGTTCAGGCTCTGCGGGATATCTGTGGGAGCGGGCTTGCCCCGCGAAAGGGCCGGTGCAGACACTCTGAATGTTTAGTGAACCACAATGTAAAGGTTGCCATTCACTGCTTTAATCAACCTTGAGCCGCATGTGAGTATCAAAGGCATGACCCCCGCCCAGCCCATCGTCCCGTCGCTGCCCCGCCCTTCGCTGCCGAAGGCCAGGACCTGCGCCGGCGAAAATCCGCTGGTGCATGTGATCCTCGCCTTCTGGGCCTTGTGGCACTGCCGCCATGCGCGCCCACCGGACACTTCGCTCACGCCTCTCTGACCAGACCCGGCCGCCCTCCGGCCGATTGACTCAGCTGGACCGTCCCTGCGCGGCGGTCCTGTGCGCCCACGAGCGAATCCATCATGCACTTTGCACCTGTAGAGCACGCCAGCCGCTTCCTCGCTGAAAACCCCGATATCGAGCTGTTCGAACTGTTCATCCTCGACGCCAACGGCGTGCCACGCGGCAAGCTGCTGCACCGTGACGAACTGCTGGCCGTATACCAGAGCGGCCGCCCACTGCCGAGCACCATCCTTGGCCTGACCCTCAACGGCGATGACGTGGAGAACTCCGGCCTGGTGTGGGACGTCGGCGACATCGACTGCCGTGCCTACCCCCTGGAGGGCAGCCTGGTGCGCCTGCCCTGGCGGCGGGTGCCGACCGCCGCCGTGCAAGTCAGCATGCACCCCAGCGAAGGCCTGCCAGCCAGCGTCGCCGACCCACGCCATGTGCTGCTGCGCACCATCGCGGCGCTCAAGGCCGACGGCTATCACCCGGTGATGGCCTGCGAGCTGGAGTTCTACCTGCTGGATCAAAAGCGCGACGCCCAGGGCCGACCGCAACCGGCGCTGGACAACGACGGCGGCCGTCCGCGCAGCACTCAGGTGTACGGCCTGCGCGAGCTGGAGCAGATCGAACCGTTCCTCGCCGACCTCTATGCCGCCTGCAAAGCGCAGGGTATCCCAGCGCGCACGGCGATCTCCGAATACGCCCCCGGCCAGGTGGAGATCACCTTGGAACATGGCGATGCACTGGAAGCCATGGACCAGGCCGTGCGCTACAAGCGCCTGGTCAAAGGCGTGGCGCATGCCCATGGCATGCAGGCGTGCTTCATGGCCAAGCCCTTCGCGCAACTGGCCGGCACCGGCATGCACATGCACCTGAGCTTGGCCGACAGTACTGGCAACAACCTGTTCGCCAGTGAAGACACAGCCGGTACGCCGCTACTGCGTCAGGCGGTGGCGGGCATGCTGCAACACCTGCACGACTCGCTGCTGCTGTTCTGCCCCAACGCCAACTCGTTCCGCCGCTTCCAGGCCAACAGCTATGCACCGCTGGCGCCGACCTGGGGCGTCGACAACCGCACCGTCAGCCTGCGTGTACCGGGCGGGCCGGCCAATAGCCGGCATGTCGAGCATCGTATTTGCGGTGCCGACGCCAACCCGTACCTGGCCGCAGCAGCCATCCTCGCCGCCAGCCACCGTGGTATCCGCGAGCAGCTCGACCCGGGCGCACCGGTCGAAGGCAACGGCTACGCCCAGGCCACCGAACACCTGCCAACCGACTGGCTGACCGCCCTCGACGCCCTGGAGCGTTCGCAGTGGGCGCGCGAAGCGCTCGGCGGCGACTTCCTCGGGGTGTACCTGAAGGTCAAGCGCGCCGAGTACCGCCAGTTCATGGCCGAAGTCAGCGAACAGGACTGGCGCTGGTACTTGCACCAGGCCTGAGCCTCACCCATTCAGAACAAGGAACACCCATGAACGCAGCAGTGAACAACGGCCCGGCCCAGCGCGCGCCGTCCTATTACAGCGCCACCCTCAACGACCCCACGCAGTACCCGCAACTCAAGGGCACCGTACAGGTCGACGTGGCGATCATCGGCGGCGGCTTCACCGGCGTGGCCACCGCCGTGGAGCTGGCCGAGCGCGGGCTCAAGGTGGCGATCGTGGAAACCAACCGCATTGGCTGGGGCGCCAGTGGCCGCAATGGCGGCCAGGTCACTGGCAGCCTGTCGGGCGACGAAGCCATGCGCACGCAGATGCGCGACCGCCTGGGCAGCGAGGTCGACGACTTCATCTGGCACCTGCGCTGGCGCGGGCACCAGATCATCGAGCAGCGGGTCGAGCGTTACGCCATCGACTGCGACCTCAAGCGCGGCCACCTGCACGCGGCGATGAAACCGTCGCACCTTGACGAACTACGTGGCTTCGAAGCCGAAGCGCAGCGCCGTGGCATGGGCGACCAGGTGCAGATGCTCGACCGTACTGCCGTAGCCGAGCACCTGCAGAGCCCGCTGTACCTGGGCGCGCTGAAGAACCTGCGCAACCTGCACCTGCACCCGCTGAACCTGTGCCTGGGCGAGGCACGTGCCGCCCACGCGCTAGGGGCTTTGATCTTCGAGAACTCAGAGGTACTGGATATCGTCCACGGCCCGCGCCCGGCTGTGGTTACCGCCCACGGCCGGGTTGAAGCACGCCAGGTGATGCTGGCCGGCGACGTTTACCACACGTTGGAAAAGCGTCAGCTCAAGGGCAAGATCTTCCCCGCCATGGGCGGCATTGTCACCACCGCGCCGCTAGGGGAGTTGGCTGATCAGATCAACCCTCAAGACCTGGCGGTTTACGACTGCCGCTTCGTCCTCGACTATTACCGCCTCACCGCCGACAAGCGTTTGCTGTTCGGTGGCGGCGCCAACTATTCTGGCAAGGATTCGCGGGATATCGCCGGCGAATTGCGCCCCTGCATCGAGCGCACCTTCCCGGCGCTCAAGGGCGTACCGATCGAGTTCCAGTGGAGCTGTGCGATGGGAATCGTGGTCAATCGCATTCCGCAGTTGGGCAAGCTGTCGGACAACGTCTGGTACTGCCAGGGCTATTCGGGGCATGGCATCGCCACAAGCCATATCATGGGCGAGATCATGGCCGAGGCGCTGACCGGAACGTTGAAGCGGTTCGAAACCTTTGCGGGGTGCAAGCACATCAAGGTGCCGATGGGGGACTTGCTGGGGAATCCGCTGCTGGCGGCGGGGATGTGGTACTACCAGATGCTGGAAAAACTGCGCTGAATTCACTGGCCCTTTCGCGGGCGGTCCGGCGTCCCGGCAAGCCCGCTCCCACAGAGACCCCACAGTTTTCAAGTGCTGTGAGGTCTTTTGGGAGCGGGCTTGCCGGGACGCCGGACCGCCCGCGAAGAGGCCGGCACTGCCGGCTAAAAGCCAAAGATCAAGCGATCTTCTTCAACCCTTGTTTCTTCAGCTCTTCATCACGCAACTCACGGCGCAGGATCTTGCCCACGTTGGTCGTCGGCAACGCATCGCGGAACTCGATGTAACGCGGCACCTTGTAGCCGGTGACGTTGGCACGCATGTGCTCCATCACCTGCTCTTTGGTCAGGGTCATGCCCGGCTTGACCACGATGAACACCTTGATCAACTCACCCGACTTCTCGTCCGGCACGCCAATCGCCGCGCACTGCAGCACACCTGGCAGGCCCGCCAGCACATCTTCCAGCTCGTTGGGGTACACGTTGAAGCCCGAGACCAGGATCATGTCCTTCTTGCGGTCGACGATACGCATGTAACCGTCCGCCTGAATCAGGGCGATGTCACCAGTCTTCAGCCAGCCTTCGCTGTCGAGGATCTCATGGGTGGCGTCTTCGCGCTGCCAGTAGCCCTTCATCACCTGCGGGCCCTTGACGCACAATTCACCCACCTCGCCCAGCGGCAACTCGTTACCACTGTCGTCGATGACTTTGCACAGGGTCGACGGTACCGGAATGCCGATAGTGCCGACCTGGTTGGCTTCGGCCGGGTTGACCGCCGCCACCGGGCTGGTCTCGGTCATGCCGTAGCCTTCGCAGATGGCGCAACCGGTCACGGTCTTCCAGCGCTCGGCCACGCTCAGTTGCAGGGCCATGCCGCCGGACAGGGTTATTTTCAGCGCCGAGAAGTCCAGGGCACGGAACGCCTCGTTGTTGCACAGGGCAACGAACAGGGTGTTGAGGCCGACGAAGCCACTGAACTTCCATTTGCCCAGTTCCTTGACCATCGCCGGCAAGTCGCGAGGGTTGCTGATCAGCACGTTGTGGTTGCCGATAAGCATCATCGCCATGCAATGGAAGGTAAAGGCATAGATGTGGTACAGCGGCAGCGGGGTGATGAGGATCTCGCAGCCTTCCTGCAGGTTGGCGCCCATCAGTGCGCGGCACTGCAGCATGTTGGCCACCAGGTTGCGGTGGGTCAACATGGCGCCCTTGGCCACGCCGGTGGTGCCGCCGGTGTATTGCAACACGGCCACATCATTGGCTTGGGGGTTGGCTTCAGTGACCGGCTGACCCTTGCCATGGGCCAGGGTATCGTTGAAGCGCACGGCGTTCGGCAGGTTGTAGGCCGGCACCATCTTCTTCACGTACTTGATCACACTGTTGATCAACAGGCGCTTGAGCGGTGGCAGCAGGTCAGCCACTTCGGTGACGATGACATGCTTGACCTGGGTCTTGGGCACCACCTTCTCAGCCAGATGCGCCATGTTGGCCAGACACACCAAGGCCTTGGCGCCGGAGTCGTTGAACTGGTGCTCCATCTCCCGTGCGGTATACAGCGGGTTGGTGTTGACCACGATCAAACCGGCGCGCATGGCGCCGAACACGGCTACTGGGTACTGCAGGACATTCGGCAGCTGGACGGCAATGCGATCCCCTGGCTTGAGGTCGGTATGCTGCTGCAGCCAGGCCGCAAAAGCGCCCGACAGGGCATACAACTCGCCGTAAGTGATGGTCTTGCCCAGGTTGCTAAAGGCCGGTTTATCGGCAAAGCGTTGGCAGGATTGCTTGAGTACCGCCTGGATGTTGGGGAATTCGTCAGGATTGATTTCCGCCGTAATCCCGGCTGGGTATTTATCCTTCCAAAAATGGTCGATCATGGAAGCCCACTCCTTCAGCAACAGCGAAGTTCGATTCACGCGTCTATGCGTTTATTATTGATATGAGATGGCGGTTCGTTGCAAACCGTATCATCTGAAAGCGGGCCGAGCGTAACAGCTTTGCAAAGGGTCGCCTAGAGGCCAAACAAGGCCTCATGGTCATAAAAATGACTCAATGAACGATACAGGTCATTTTTAGAGTATTTATCCAAAATGTCGCTAACCGGGTCGAGAATAGCCTGTTAGAGCTGTTTTGAAGCATTCGCGGGCAAGCCCGCCCCCCCACAGGGCCCAGCGCAGTTCCTGTGGGAGCGGGCTTGCCCGCGAAGAAGCCTCAGATGGATCAAGCGATGTCGCGCAATTCGCGCCGCAAAATCTTGCCCACTGGGGTCATTGGCAACGACTCACGCACCACGATGTGCTTGGGCACCTTGTAGCCGGTGAAGTTGGCCTTGCAGTAAGCCTTCAGCTCATCCACGTTAAGCCCGCCTTCACGCGCCACCACAAACAACTTCACCGCCTCGCCGGAGCGCTCGTCCGGCACGCCGATGGCGGCGCAGTTGGCCACCTGCGGGTGGCCCATGATCACGTCCTCGATTTCGTTGGGATACACGTTGAAGCCCGAAACGATGATCATGTCCTTCTTGCGGTCGACGATACGGGTGAAGCCGTCCGGGTCGATCACCGCGATATCACCTGTCTTGAACCAGCCCTCGGCATCCAGCGCCTGGGCCGTGGCCTCGGGTTGCTGCCAATACCCTTTCATCACCTGCGGGCCCTTGATGCAAAGCTCGCCGCGCTCGCCCAGCGGCTGCTCATTGCCCTCATCGTCGATCACCTTGAAGGCGGTGTCTGCCACCGGTATGCCCACTGTTCCCAAACGGGCCAGCTGGCCGTAGGGGTTGGTGCTGGCGACCGGCGAGGTTTCGGTCAGCCCATAGCCTTCGACGATGCGACAGCCCGTGAGGCTTTCCCAGCGTTCGGCTGTAGCCTTGACCAACGCCGTGCCACCCGAGTTGGTGACCTTGAGCGCTGAGAAGTCCAGCTGGCGGAAACCAGGGTGATCCATCAGTGCCACGAACAGCGTGTTCAACCCCAGCAACGCCGAGAAACGCCACTTGCCCAGCTCCTTGATGAAGCCCGGGATGTCGCGGGGGTTGGTGATCAGCACGTTGTGGTTGCCGGTGACCATCATGCACATGCAGTTCGCGGTGAAGGCATAGATGTGGTACAGCGGCAGCGGCGCGATCATCACCTCCTGGCCTTCCTTGATCAGCTTTTGCCCGTCCGGGCCATGCTGCGAGAAGCACGCCAGCACCTGCAGCATGTTGGCGACTAGGTTGCCGTGGGTGAGCATGGCACCCTTGGCCAGGCCCGTGGTGCCGCCGGTGTACTGCAGCACGGCAATGTCTTCGAGGCTGAGCGGCACCGGCTTGTGGGTCAGCGCCCTGCCCTCGCGCAATACCTGTTTGAAGGCGACGGCCTGCGGCAGCTGGTAGGCCGGGACCATCTTCTTCACCTTGTCGACCACGGTGTTGATCAGCCAGCCCTTGGCCGTGGGCAGCAAGTCGCCCATCTTGGCCTCGATCAGGTATTCGATGCCGGTATCGGGCAGCACCTCCTGCACGCGCTTGCCGAACATGTTCAGATACACCAGGGCCCGGGCGCCGGCGTCCTTGAACTGGTGGCGCATCTCGCGTTCGGTGTACAGAGGGTTGGTGTTGACCACGATCAACCCGGCGCGCAAGGCGCCGAACACGGCGATGGGGTACTGCAGCACGTTGGGCATCTGCACGGCGATGCGATCGCCCGGCACCAGGTCGGTATGTTGCTGCAGCCAGGCGGCAAAGGCCGCCGAAAGGCGATCGAGTTCGGCGTAGCTCAGGGTCTTGCCAAGGTTGCTGAACGCCGGGCGGTCGGCGAAGCGCTTGCAGGAGCGCTCGAACACCTCGACGACCGAGCTGTACGCATGAATATCAATGGTGGAAGGCACGCCCGCCGGGCGCTTGTCATTCCAGAAGTCGGCTTGCATTTTATTATTGTTCCTCTGCCTGAACCCGCTCTTAGCCTGTAATCCCTTTGCCTGATGGCAAAAAGGCGTTCAACCGACGTTAGCAGGTAAGCCCGAGACGGCATATACGCCAAGTGCCGCCATTTACATTGTGAATCTTATTTGTGCCCTTCCTGCAATCCGGCCGCTTGTGCATACACTGTGGTCGTACCCCCAGCGCAAAGGACCCGCCATGCCCCATGACGCCTTCTGGCTGCCCGCCAGCGAGCATTGCAGCCTGTACGTGCACCAATGGCTGCCGGCCTCACCGGTCAAGGCCGTGGTGCTGCTGGCACATGGCATGGCCGAACATGCAGGGCGCTACCAACACCTGGGCCAGGCCCTGAACGCTGCCGGCTTCGCGCTGCTGGCCCCCGACCTGCGCGGCCACGGGCGTACTGCTGAACTGGGCAGCCTCGGCCTGTTCGCCCGACAACATGGCTGGAATGCCGTGGTCAACGACCTTGGCCTGCTGGCCCAACACATCGGCCAGCAGTTCCCCGGCACGCCGCTGTTCCTGTTTGGCCACAGCATGGGCAGCTACATCGCCCAGGCCTACCTGCTGCACCACAGTGGCAGCGTGCACGGTGCCATTCTCAGCGGCTCCAACTTCCAACCCGCAGCGCTGTACCGTACGGCGCGCCTGATCGCGCGCCTGGAAGCCTGGCGCCAAGGCCCGCAGGGCAAGAGCGCACTGATCGAATGGCTGTCGTTCGGCTCGTTCAACAAGGCCTTCAAGCCCAACCGCACGGCCTTCGACTGGCTCAGCCGCGACCCCGAGGAAGTCGACAAGTATGTCAAAGACCCACTGTGCGGCTTTCGTTGCAGCAACCAGTTGTGGCTCGACCTGCTGCAGGGCCTTGCGCAGATCAGCCAGAAACGCAACCTCGCACAGATCGACCCGAACTTGCCGTTGCTGGTAATTGGCGGAGAATGTGATCCGGTGAGTGCCGGCAAGCGTCTCACCCATCTGGCCGACGCCCTGCGCGCGACCGGCAATCGACATGTACAGCTGCGCGTCTATCCTGAGGCGCGGCACGAAGTGCTCAACGAACTCAATCGGGACGCGGTCAGCGCCGATATCCTCACCTGGCTGGAGCAGGCGCTGGCCCTTGGCCGCCCTGTCCGCAGTGAATGATAGCGGCCTCGTCCGTCCATCAAGGAAGCGCCAATGACCCAGGTCACCAACACGCCTTACGAAGCTCTAGAAGTCGGCCAGAAGGCCGAATACACAAAGTCTGTGGAAGAACGCGACATCCAGCTGTTCGCGGCGATGTCGGGTGACCACAACCCGGTGCACCTGGATGCCGAATTCGCGGCCAAGAGCATGTTCCGCGAACGCATTGCCCACGGCATGTTCAGCGGTGCACTGATCAGTGCCGCAGTCGCCTGCACCCTGCCTGGCCCCGGCACCATCTACCTGGGCCAGCAGATGAGCTTCCAGAAGCCGGTGAAAATCGGCGACACCTTGACCGTGCGCCTGGAAATTCTCGAGAAGCTGCCCAAGTTCAAGGTGCGCATCGCCACTAACGTTTACAACCAGAACGATGAGCTGGTGGTCGAGGGCGAGGCTGAGATTCTGGCGCCGCGCAAGCAGCAGACCGTCGAGCTGGTATCGCCGCCCAATTTTGTGGCCAGCTAAGATTGCGCTGAGTGCTTCGCGGGCAAGCCCGCTCCCACAGCGTCAGTGGTGATCTCTGTGGGAGCGGGCTTGCCCCGCGAAGAGGCCAGCTAGACCACTACATCAGCTCAAGCAAGCGCCGTTCGATATGCCTACGCTCCGGCTCCTGCCGAGTCAGCTCCAGCGCCTGCAGCCAGGACGCACGCGCCTCTTCTACATTCCCTAGCTGAAAATGCAACTCCGCCCGCGCCGCATGCGCCAGATGATAATCGCGCAAGTCGCCAGCCGCCAGAATCGCGTCCACCTCCAGCAACCCCGCCTGCGGCCCATCCCGCCTGGCCAGCGCCACCGCCCGGTTGAGTGCCACTACCGCTGAAGGCCAATGCTGCAGCAGCACATCGTACAGCCCTACGATCTCCGTCCAGTCCGTCTCCTCGGCACTCGCCGCCTCGGCATGCAGCGCCGCAATCGCTGCCTGCACGGTGTAGATGCCAATCGCCCGACTACCCAACGCCAAGCGCACCAGCTCGCAACCTTCATTGATCAGCGCGCGGTCCCACAGGCTTCGATCCTGCTGGTCCAGCAGCACCAAGTTGCCCTCGGCGTCACTGCGCGCGCGTTGGCGAGACGCCTGCAGCAGCATCAACGCCAGCAGACCGATCGCCTCCGGGTCCGGCAGCAATTGCACAAGCAATCGGCCAAGGCGAATGGCCTCGTCGCTCAACTCCTGCTGTAACAATGCCTCGCCCGAGGACGCCGAATACCCTTCGTTGAACACCAGGTAGATGACCCGCAACACGCTTTCCAGGCGCTCGGGTAATTCCTGCAGCCCCGGCACCTGGTACGGGATGCGTGCATCGCGGATCTTGGCCTTGGCGCGGACGATGCGCTGGGCGATGGTCGCCGGGCTCTGCAAGAAAGCGCGGGCGATCTGCTCGGTGGTCAGGTCGCAGACTTCGCGCAGGGTCAAAGGCACCTGGGCGTCTGCCGCCAACGCGGGGTGGCAGCAGGTGAAGATCAGCCGCAGACGGTCGTCGACCAACAGCTCCTCTTCGCTCGGGTCATGCCCTTGACCCTCGATGAGCATGATCAGGTCCGCCTGCGAACGGTCGAATCGTGCACGCCGACGCACCGCGTCGATGGCCTTGAAGCGGCCGGTCGACACCAGCCACGCCCGCGGATTGTGCGGAATGCCGTCACGCTGCCAGCGCTCGACCGCGATGAAGAAGGCATCGTGCAGGGCCTCCTCGGCCAGGTCGAAATCTCCGAGCAGGCGGATCAGCGTTGCCAGAATGCGCCGCGAATCACGGCGGTAGACCGCCTCGACCTCGGCGCGCACCTGCGCCAGCTCCGTCATCAGTCCGGCATCCGCTGGGTGACGACCTCCACCAGCCGGTCCAGGCTTTCTCCCCAGCCCTGGTGAAAGCCCATTTCTTCATGGGCCCGCCGGTCGGCGTCGCTCCAGTGCCAGGCACGGGCGGTGTAGCGGGTCTTGCCCTGCTCCTCGTCAAAGGTCACCACGGCGGTCATGAAGGCCTTCGCCGAAGGCACCCAGCCGGGCCCGAAGGCGTCGGTGAAGACCAGCCGGCGTGGGGCGGCGATTTCCAGGAACACCCCTTGGGTCGGGTACTCGGTGCCATCGGGCGCGCGCATCAGGGTCCGAAACAGGCCGCCCACCCACAGTTGCATCTCGCATTCCGGGGTGGTCATGCCGTGCGGCCCCCACCATTGCATCAACCACTTGGGCTCGGTCCAGGCGCGGAACACCTTGGCGGGCGGGGCGTCGATCAGGCGGCTGATGGCCAACTCGTGCTGCGCTTGCGCAGGTTGGGCAAGGCTCATTTTTGTTGTTCTCCGTTGCTTTCAGGGTTGCAGTTCGCGCACTGGCCTTACTTCAACGCTGCCGACCCGAGCGGCCGGGATACCTTTGGCAATATTCAATGCCTCGTTGAGGTCACGGGCATCGACCAGGTAAAAACCCGCCAGCTGTTCTTTGGTTTCGGCAAAGGGGCCATCGGTCAGGCTCATCTGGCCACCGCGCATGCGCACCGTAGTGGCGGTCTGTACCGGCTTCAGCGCCTCGGCCGCGAGCATGCGCCCCGCACCGTGCAGCGACTCGGCATAGGCCATGCATTCGGCGTCTTCCGGGCTGTCAGGCAAGCTGTGCAGCAGCCCCTCGTCACAATAGACCAGGCATAGGTATTTCATGATCGTCTCCACGGCATTGGCAAAGTGCGTTTCGCGATAGCGGATCAGGGCTTGAGATCGAACAGTGCTTTCTGGGTTTCCATGTCGAACGGCGCCGACCAGTGCTCGTGGATTACCTGCCACTGGCCAGCGATCTTGCGATAGCCGACGGTGGCGCGCATGAAGCCGCACTGGCTTTCGTCATCCCCTGGGCCGCAACGGTTCAGCCAATGGGCCAGGGCCAGGTCGCCGTCGGCGTGTACGGTGAGCTGGGCGAGCTCGAATACCATGGGCCCGGTACACAGGGTCATGCACATTTCCCAATGCGCCTGGTAGGCAGCCTTGCCCTTGAATTGCAGCGCTTGGATGGCATCAAAGGCGACGATATCGTCGGCGTAGGGCGCGGTGATATTCGGGATGTCGCGGTCGCGCACGGCCTGCATCCAGCGCTCGATCAGTTGGCGAATTTCGTTTTCGGCAGTGGCATTCATGGGGGGATCCTCCGATCGTTCGTGAAAGTATCGGCACAGAGTTGCCTGTGCCTTCACCTCTTGGTCGAACGGTAGTCGGGGAAATCGACAGGCCGAAGCAATTATTTGCGCTGCAGCGGAATCCAGATCTCCATCACCGCGTCGCAAGCCGCTGGGTCGAACCCCGCCGGATACCGCTCGAACAACGCTGCATCGGCCTGCTGTTGGCCTGACTGTGGCAACCACTGGAAGATACCGTCGAAAGTCGCCTTCAGGCATTGCAGGCTACCTCGATGCTCGAACACCGCGTAATGCTGCGGCGCCAGCGTGAGCGCGGTGAAGCCTTCTGGTAGCGCCTGCCTGGGTATTACCTCGACGCCAGCCATATAGTCAAAACCACCCTGCGGGTCGGGGTTGTAGCAAACGCCAAAACTGTCCTGCCCCTGTTGACCGGGCACACGGCCGATATACCGCGCGAAACGCTGCCACAAGAGTGGCAGGCCGCCCAGATCGCTCATGCTGAAGCGCTCGGTAAGACCGGCCAGGGTCAGGGAGCGACCGTCTTGGTAACGTGCAGGATGGATGGATTGCTGAGTCATTTCCTTTGCCTCAAGGGATGGCCGGGCTGGCAAAAATGAATTCACGGTAGCCCGAAACGATCACATACACCGCGAAATAACAGAAAATCGCCGCCGACAGCAGGTAGGACCAGGTCAACAGACGATCACCAAGCAAGCGCCCGCCATGGCTGGCAATACCACACAGGCTCAGGCACCAGATCAGCCCGGCGGCGAAAAAGCCGCTCAGGAACAAGCCCGCATCGAGCAAGCTGCCACCGCCCGAGCGGGAAATCAGCACGCCACCCACGGCGGCGAACCACAAAATGGCGGTTGGTGACGACATGGCCAGGAAGATACCGCGCAAAAATTCGCGCCAGGCCGACTCCACTACCACCTCATTGCGCGCTTGCATATGCCCGCCGCGCCAGGCCGCCACCAGCATCTTCAGCGCGAACCACACTAGCAAGGCCGAGCCACCGAGCCATAGCGCCCAGCGCACGCTTTCGAACTGCAGCAACACGGTCATGCCGGCCAGCGCCGCGATGGCATAGACCAGGTCACCGACACAGGTCCCCAGGCCGAGCCAGAAGCCCTGCAGAAAGCCACGCTGCATGGCCAGGGTGATCATGGCGATATTGGCAATACCGATATCGAGGCACAGGGACAGGCTGAGGAGAAAACCGTTGGAGAAAGGCATTTTGAACTCGTTGACCGGCCAAATAAGCGCGGTTGAGCCTGCCACGAGTCATCACGGAATTGAAAGTACAAATACCTGTAGGAGCGGCTTCAGCCGCGAATCAAACGCCGCGGTGGCTGGCACCGGCTGCGCCGGTGTTCGCGGCTGAAGCCGCTCCTACGGGAGTACTTTACTCACGCATCACTCGATGCCCGCCAGAACCTGAGCGTAACGCGCTCGATCCACGTTCGCTCCGCTCAGCACGACGGCCACTCGCTTACCCGCTTGTCGCCCTCGCTCCTGCATCAACGCCGCCAGCGCAGCAGCACCTGCACCCTCGGCGGTATTGTGCGTGGCCTCGTGATAAACCCGCATGGCCTCAGCGACTTCGCTGTCGGTCACCCGCACGATCCGCGCAGCGTGTTCCCGCACCAGTGCAAATGCCTCCGGATGCGGCACCCGGCAGGCCATGCCATCGGCGAAGGTCTCGGCGGTGGCAGTGCTGACGATGCGGCCCTGCTCAACGCTTTGCGCATAGGCATCGGCAGCGCTGGATACCACACCGACGATCTCGGTTTTCAGTCCCAACAGGTTGCGGGCCTGGATCAGCCCGCAGATGCCGGACCCCATGCCGATCGGCACATATACGCAGTCCAGGTCACCTACCGCCTCGAACAGCTCCAGGGCATAGGTGGCCACCCCGCGCACAAGCTCCGGGTGGAACGACGGCACCATCGCATAACCCAACTCGTCAGCCAGCCGAGCGGCCTCTTCGCGGGCGACGTCGAAATCGACACCGTACTCCACCAGTTCGGCACCGAGTGCGCGCATGGCGGCGTTCTTTTCCTTCGAATTGCCTTCAGGCACGACGATCACCAAGGGTATGCCCGCCTGGCGCGCCGCCAAGGCCATGCTCTGGCCATGATTGCCGCGCGTTGCAGTGACCAAGCCGCGAGGTGGCTCGCCGGTCGCCAGCAGCGAACGTACATAGACCAGCCCACCACGTACCTTGAATGCCCCGGTGGGCGCGTGGTTTTCGTGTTTCACCCAAACTTGGCAGCCCAGCCGTTCAGCCAGCAAGGGCCAGGCATGCTGCGGGGTAGGGGGTACATGCTGGTGGACAAAGTCGGCGGCTTCGCGCAGGGCTGCAAGGTCAAACATTGGCGATCATCCCTTTTCGATAGGTGGTGACCGATCCTAAGCCCGAGACGTTATAGGGGTAAAACGTTAAATCGCATGCAAAGCAAATTTCGTGACACAGCAACCTCTCCAATATCGCGCGTTTCGGAGAGGCCGCTGACGTTACGCTATCAACCCTGCTGGCAACCTTCGCCCATGGCGCGGTACTGAATGGTGTGCACCTGGCCCTGGTGGTCTTCATAGGTCATGGTCGCAGGCACTACTTCGCAGACATTGGGGATGGTCGAGAGGTTGATCACCCGTTTGATGTCCAGGTTCATGGAGTAATCGTACTGCTGGGCCACAGGCTCGCTGGAGACAGGTTTGACCTCGTCGGCGAAGGCGAACGAGGACACACCGACCAATGCAAGAATCAGTAATGGTTTCATGGATGTTTGGCCTTCAAAGCAATCACGCTGATCGATTGACTTCATATGCCGTCAATGGCGCGGAGAAGTTGTCATCGACTGCGAAGATGACACGAAGTACCGATCCCGCTTCTTCGTACTGCCAGGGGGGATAGGTGAAATTCTACTCCCGGTCTGCAATAGTTGAACCCCGAACCCGGACAATCACCCTTGCAGCTTTTGCAACAATCTGCGACAAAGCGAAGCGGCTTGCACGCCTGAAAAGCTTGAAACAGAGCCGTTGCTGATGGAAAGCCATGACCGCCCTACTCTGCACCCCACTGACCCTCTTTGAACGAAAACTGCTCGATCATTTCTACAAGCAGCACGGCTCGCGCATGCGTGCGGCCAGTGGCGGTGAACTATGGGTGGCGCGCAGCGGCGCTATTATTGCCGGCTTGAGCCTGAGTGCAGTCACCGAAGGGCGCTGGTTGACTGGCCTGCTGGTTGCTCCCCAGTGGCGCAACCAGGGCGTGGCTGCTCAGCTGGTCGAGGCCGCATTGGCCCAGAGCGACGGTCCCACCTGGCTGTTCTGCGACCCCGACCTGGAGGCCTTCTACCAGCGCCTTGGCTTCACCGCCACGTGCGTGCTGCCAGAATCCTTGGCATCACGCCTGGCACGCTACCAACGCAGCAAACGCCTGCTAGCAATGGCGCGCGGTCAATCGTCGCTAGGGTCCAAGCCCGGGAACAACACTTCGGTATAACCGAATTTGGCGAAATCCTGGATACGCGACGGATACAGCCGCCCAATCAAGTGATCGCATTCGTGCTGCACGACACGCGCGTGGAAGCCGTCGGCAAACCGATTCACCGGATTCCCCTGCGGGTCGGTCCCCTCATAACTGATGTGTTTAAAGCGCGGCACCACACCGCGTAGGCCCGGCACCGACAGGCAACCTTCCCAGCCATCCTCGACTTCGGTGGTCAGCGGCGTGATCACCGGATTGAGCAGGATGGTCTGCGGTACCGCCTCGGCATCCGGGTAACGTTCACTGCGCTCGAAACCAAAGATCACCAGCTGCAAGTCGACCCCGATCTGCGGGGCTGCCAATCCAACGCCACCGACATGGCGCATGGTTTCGAACATATCGTCGATCAACTGCTGCAGTTCGGCGCTGCCAATCAAATGCTCGGGCACTGGCGGGGCGATGCGTAGCAAGCGGTCATCGCCCATTTTCAGGATGTCACGGATCATCGCGGATTCGGCTCGGAGGCGTGCGGCTCGACCGGATGTTCATGGCCGAGCACAGTGAGGGTTTCCTTGGGTTTATCGCCCTCGAAATCCTTTTCACCTGGGTTCTTGCCCTCGCTCGACATGTGCTCGATCACCGCATTCATTTCCGCGCCCAGCAACAACACCGCGGCGGAAATGTAGAAGTACAGCAACAGCACGATGATCGCACCGATGCTGCCATACATGGCGTTGTAGTCGGCAAAGGTCTTGACGTAGTAGGCAAAGCCCAGGGAGGCGATGATCCATACTACAACCGCCAGCACAGAGCCTGGGGTAATGAAGCGAAATTTCTGCTTCACATCCGGCATCACGTAGTAAATAAGTGCCACCGCAACCATCAACAGGATGATGATTGCCGGCCAGCGCAGGATGGTCCACACCGTCACGATGAATTCCTGCATGCCGAACTGCGAGGCGATCCATTCCATCACCTGCGGCCCCAGCACCATCAGCGCCGCAGCGGCGAGCAGCATGCCGGCGATACCCACGGTGTAGAAGATCGACAGCGGGATGCGCTTCCATACAGGGCGGCCTTCAGGGACGTCGTAGGCGGCGTTCATGGCACTCATCATCAGGCGCACACCGGCCGATGCCGTCCATAGCGCGATGACGATACCCACCGACAGCAACCCACCCTTGGATTGCTGCAACTGGTCGATTACCGGGTTGACCTGCTCCAAGGCCTGGGGCGGCAACACCAGTTCCGACTGCAGGCGCAGCCAAGAGAAAAAGTCCGGAAGGTGCAGGAAACCGATCAGGGCAATCAGAAACAGCAGAAAAGGGAACAGCGAAAACAGCATCTGGTAGGCCATTGCGGACGCGTAGGTCGACATCTCATCGTCAAGGAATTCCTTGACGGTGCGCACCAGGACGCGGTGCAGGGGCAGGCCGCGCAGGTCGGGAAAAATCATAGCGTCTCCTTTCGCCGCTTGATCAGTACAACAGGGAGTCTAATAGACCACGCGACTGATGTGCTGCTCCCTGCCGGACTTAAAGAATTTGCCTACACAGGAATCGCAGGCCAGCCGCAGCCGGCCTGCGACACGCATCAAGGCTTCTTCACCGCATCCTTGACGTCACCCTTGACCTGCTGCGCTTCACCCTTGAGTTCCTGGGCCTTGCCCTCAGCACGCAGCTTGTCGTTGTCGGTGACTTTACCGACGCCCTGCTTGACGTTACCAATCGCTTCGTTGGCCAAGCCTTTCGCTTTGTCTTTAGTGCCGCTCATGGCAAATCTCCTGCAAATGGAGACACGTGAACCGTGTCGACAAAAGGTGGACTGGCCCTTTTCCCCAAGAGTTTCAATCGATTTGCCAAGCTCAAGCCGAACGGTAAATCTGCGGGCGAATACCGCACCGATTCGGTCACGCACCTCTGCGCAATGGCTGCTGGCTCCCATAGAATCGTTTGCAAACAGCAACCCGATGCAGGTTGCCACCTATAAAAACAACAGCTTACGGAAACCCGCACCATGCGTCTGATGCCTCTGCTCGCAGCCTTGCTGCCGCTGCTACCCCTACCCGCCCTGGCCAGCGAAACCCTCAGGGTCGACCGCTACAGCGACGACGGCCAGCCTGGCACCCTGCGTTGGGCGATCGAAACCAGCAATCAGAACCCCGGCCACTACCGCATCGAAATCGCCGCCGTTGGCCAGGCGCCGTACGTCATTCGCCCGACCCGCGCCCTGCCGGAAATCAAAGGCCCGGTGCGTATCACCGGCCTGCCCTGGGCGCGCGACGGCCAGTACATCGCCATCGACGGCTCTGGCTACATCAAAGATAAGGGCGTGCGCACCTGCCCCGGCGCGCTGCCCGGCCAGTTCGGCACCAACGTGCGCACCACCACCAACCCCGGTCTAGTACTGCGCGATACCCAAGGCGTCCACCTGAGTGGCCTGGAAGTGCGCAATTTCTGCATCGGCATCCTGGTCAACCGCGCCAACAATAATGTCATCGAAGATAACCGCATCGTCGCCAACAAAGGGGGTGCCGGCATCATGCTCACCGGCGATGACGGCGCCGGCAACCCGACTGCCACCACCACCAATAACAACAAAGTGCTGCGCAACCAGCTGATCGACAATGGCGATGGCTTGGAGCTGACCCGCGGCGCCGCATTCAACCTGGTGGCTGACAACCTGTTCCGCTCCACGGCGGCCAACCCTGAGCCGTCCCAGGGCATCGAGATTCTGCTGGGCAACGACAACAGCGTGGTGCGCAACCGCTTCGAAAACTACTCCGACGGCCTGCAGATCAACTGGGGCAAGCGCAATTACCTGGGCGCCAACCTGTTCAGCGGTAACTCGATCGGCGTCAGCGTCACGGGCGAAGGCAATATCCTCGACGGCAACCTGATTCATGGCAACCGTATCGGCGTGGCCCTGCGCCCGGAGCCGGAGGTCACCAGTACGCGCCTGACCGGCAACCGCATCTGGGGCAACAGCCAGGATATCCGCCGCTGTGAAGCCGGCGGCTCATGTGTGGCGGACCAGCGCACCGGTGCCATCGTGTTTGGCGTACCGGCCCAGGCTCACGCGCTCTATGTGGGTTCGCGCGGGGTGGGTGCGGATTTGCCGAAACAGGACCAGGCGATCATCTGTGATGCCAAGGGCGAGCCCAAGCCTTGCCAGCCGCTGCCTAATCACAACCAGCAGTCGCCGCGCTTGCTGGGGGTGAACGGCAATGTGCTGCGAGGTGAGGTACAGGGGCCGGCGTCGAGCCTGTTGCGGGTCGAGGTGTTTGGCAATGCCGAGGCTGAAGGGACTGAGGCTGAGCAGTACCTGGGGGAAGTGCTGGTGAACAGCGATGCCAAGGGGCAGGCGCGGTTTGCCCAGGTGCTGGAAAATGCGGGTGGGATGCGCAGCTTCACGGCCACGGTGACCACCGCAGATGGCGCCACTTCGGAGTTGAGTCAGCCCATTCGCCGCTGAGTCAACCGGCCTCTTCGCGGGCAAGCCCGCTCCCACATGAACAGCACTGCTCTTGAAGGCAATGTTGAACCTGTGGGAGCGGGCTTGCCCGCGAAGAGGCCGGGCCAGGCCAAGCAGCTGGCAAACCTTGCTCAGCTACCCGCCACCCCTCACAATGCAGGCCTTTATAGCGTCACACCGCAGGAACCTGCATGAAACTCGACAAACCCGCCGCCATCGCACGGCGCAACCAGGCCCTGGCCAAGCCGGTGCTCACCAGCGCCAACACCCTGTTCGCCATCCTCGACCGCAAACGCAACCTGTGGTGGTTCGAAGTGCCGGTGGCGTTGCTGCGCAAAGGCCAGCCCGACTGGGTCAACCTGCTGCTGCACACCCCTGAAAGCGACGAACTGCAGCACCTCAAGGTGCCGACCAACTTCATCAAGGCCCATCAGGAGCAGATGGAAGTGCGCAACCCCGGCAAACGCCGCTCGACCATCAGCCTGGCGCTGAGCGCCGACCGCGACTCGCTGCTGCGCGACACCCGCCCGGGTGGCGAGCAGCTGGATTTCCGCACCTTCGTGCAGGCCTGACCTCAGGCCCGCTCGATGCGGTCGTCATGGATGACGATGCGGCCCTGCTTGAACAACGCGCCAATGGCCTTCTTGAAGTTGCCCTTGCTGACGTTGAACATGCGGCTGATCACCTCTGGGTCGCTCTTGTCGCACACCGGCAACACGCCCCCTTCGGCTTCCAGGCGTTGCATGATCTGCTCATGCAGCCCATCGGCCAATGCCTGACCAACCGGCTGCAGGCTCAGCGCGATCTTGCCGTCATGGCGTACTTCCTTGATGAATCCCTTCTCGTGCATGCCTGAGCGCATGAACTTGAAGATTTCGTTCTTGTGGATCAGGCCCCAGTGGCGGTTGTTGATGATCGCCTTGAAACCCATCGGTGTTTCGCCTGCCACCAGCAACTCGACCGGCTGACCAACCTGGTAATCGGCCGGCGTGCGGTCGAGGTAGCGGTCCAGACGCGAGGTGGCGGTGATGCGCTTGGTGCGCTTGTCGAGGTAGACGTGCACCACGCAGTAATCGCCGATCTTCAGTGGCCGCGCCTCTTCCGAGTACGGCATCAGCAGGTCCTTGGACAGCCCCCAATCGAGGAAGATGCCCGCACCGTTGATGTCCTTGACCTTGAGACTGGCGAACTCGCCCACCTGCACCTTGGGTTTCTCGGTGGTGGCGATCAGCTGGTCTTCGCTGTCCAGGTAGATGAATACGTTGAGCCAGTCGTCGACCTCGGTTTCGGCGTTTTTCGGGATGTAACGCCCGGGCAGCAGGATCTCGCCGTCGGGGCCGCCGTCCAGATAAAGGCCGAACTCCACGTGTTTCACGATTTGCAAACTGTTGTAACGCCCAAGCAGAGCCATTTCCGATGTTCCTCAAGACAAGGCGACTATTCTACACCTGAAGCCAGCGCGCCGCCCGACCGCTGATTCGGCGGAACCGCCGCGATCCCCTTGCGTCTACCGAGTGGCCAGTCACCTTGCAAGGAACAGCACATGCCTACACGCCTGTTCAAAGCCCTGCTCATCGCCACCACCTTGGCCCTGGCACTGGTGGCCTGCAACCGCATGGACCTGGCCTACCGCAACCTCGACCGGCTGGTACCCTGGTCGCTCAGCGACTACCTGGACATGAACAGCGAGCAGAAAACCCTGCTCGACGAACGGCTCAAGCAGCAGCTGGCCTGGCACTGCAAGACACAACTCCCGGGCTACCTGGACTGGCTGGACCGTGTGCGCAGCATGGTTGCCGAAGACCAGGTCACCGACCAGGCCGTGCAACAGCGTACGGTCGAGGCGCGCCAGGCGATTGGCCGCGTCGCGGCAGCGATCACTCCGTCTGCGAGCGAGCTGCTGCGCGGCATGAGCGATGCTCAGGTCGCGGAAATGCGCGATGCGTTCCGTGACGATATCAACGAACGGCAAAAGAAGTATGTCGAGACCCCGCTGGCCAAGCAGATCGCACGGCGCGCCGAACGCATGGAGAAACGTCTTGAACCTTGGTTTGGCGAGTTGACGGTGAGCCAACGCCAACGTGTGCAACGCTGGTCACAGGCGCTGGGCGACCAGAACCGCCAAGCGATAGCCAACCGCGCGCACTGGCAGCAACAGCTGTTGCTGGCCATGAACCAACGTGGCGATGCCAGCTTCGAGCCGCGCCTGGCGCAACTGCTGCAGCGTAAGGAAAGCCTGTGGACTGCGGAGTACCGCTTGGCCTTTCAGAACAGTGAGCAGCAGGCTCGCAGCTTGATGATCGACCTGGTGCAGCAGAGCAGCCCAGCGCAGCGGCAATTTTTGCAGGCGCGGTTGGCCAAGGTGCGTACCGATTTCAGTGAACTCAAGTGCTTGAAAGGTTGAATCAGTACCGGCCTCTTCGCGGCTAAAGCCGCTCCCACCGGTTATGCGGAAATACCTGTGGGAGCGGCTTTAGCCGCGAAGAGGCCGGCACAGGCAACCCAGGTCACCGCCCCTTGCGCCGATAGGGAAATACATCAATGACCTTCCCTTCCCGAATGGACGCCTGCAGCCCCTTCCAGTAATCCGCATCATACAATTCCCCATGCAACCGGCTGAATAACCGCCGCTGGCCAATATCGGCAAACAGAAACGGCGGAAACTCCTCGGGAAACACATCATGTGGTCCGATCGAATACCACGGCTCGCCCGACATCTCATCCTCTGGATAACGCGGCGGCGGAATGTGGCGGAAGTTCACCTCGGTCAGGTAGCTGATCTCGTCATAGTCGTAGAACACCACCCGGCCATGACGGGTCACCCCGAAGTTCTTCAGCAGCATGTCGCCAGGAAAGATGTTCGCCGCCGCCAGTTGCTTGATCGCCAGGCCGTAATCCTCCAGCGCTTCGAGCACCTGCGCTTCGCTGGCCTGCTCCAGGTACAGGTTGAGCGGGGTCATGCGGCGTTCCGTCCAGCAGTGGCGAATCAGCACCGTGTCGCCTTCCAGGGCCACGGTGGACGCCGCTACTTCCAACAATTCCGCCAGGCATTCAGGCTCGAATTTGCCTAGAGGGAAGCGAAAATCGGCGAATTCCTGGGTATCCGCCATGCGCCCCACCCGGTCGACGCTCTTCACCAGGCGGTACTTGTCGATCACCGTAGCGCGGTCCACCGTTTTTGAAGGCGCGAAGCGGTCCTTGATGATCTTGAACACCGTGTTGAAGCCCGGCAGGGTAAACACGCTCATGACCATGCCGCGCACACCGGGGGCCATGACGAAGCGATCATCACTGTTGGCCAGGTGGTTGATCAGGGCACGATAGAACTCTGACTTGCCGTGCTTGTAGAAACCGATCGAGGTGTACAGCTCGGCAATGTGCTTGCCCGGCAGAATACGCTTCAGGAAATTGACGAACTCCGCCGGCACCGGCACATCGACCATGAAATACGAGCGGGTGAAGGAGAAGATGATCGACACCTCGGCTTCGTCGGTGATCAGCGCATCGGCCTCGATACCATGGCCTTCGCGGTGCAACAGCGGGATCACCAGCGGCCACTGCTCGTCACTGTTGTACAACCGGCCGACCAGGTAAGCGCCCTTGTTGCGGTACAGCACGGGGACGAACAGTTCCACGGCCAGGGCCGGGTCCTTGCATACCCAATCCGGCAGGCACTCCTTCAGTTGCTGCTCCAGGCGCGACACGTCGCCGTCGAGATCGCCATAGGCAAAGCCATAGTCATCGAAAATCGCCCGCAGCAGGCTCTTGAGGCTGCCCCCAGGGGAATAGGTGCGGGTTTGCGCCGCGCGTTGATGGCTGCGTATCGACGGCCGGGTGGTGTGGATGAACATGCAGCCGTCGCTGATCTGGTCGTGGCTGAACAGGCTGCAGAACAACGAGTTGTACCAGGTCTCCGAGAGTTCATCGTCCAGACGTGGGTCGATCAAGCGGATATAGGCACTTTTCACCAGCGGCCACTGCTCGACCTCCAATAGCACCTCGTCGTCGAACGCATCACGCAGCCAGCCGTTGACCTCGCCGACCTTCTGTTCATACAGGTTGATCCGCGCCGCCGCCGAGCGCTGGATAGCTTGCCAGCGCGCCTGCTCGAAGCGCTCGCGGGCGCCGAGGGTAATGCGGCGAAAATGCTCGCGGTAGTCGTCGAAGCCATCGAGGATCATCCGGGCGATCTCGCCGGCCGGCCAGTGCTGGGTCATGCGGGACACCTCGGGGGGGGGTGAGATAAACAGCTTAGTCGGACTCTTGATGATGGGGTGCCTGCGCCGGCCCTTTCGCGGGGCAAGCCCGCTCCCACAAATATCCGGGTTGTGTGGTGAATCTGTGGGAGCGGGCTTGACCCGCGAAGAGGCCAGCATGGATTCACACCGCAAGAAAGGACAAGAACCCCAGGTCCGCCATCACGTACACTCGCGCCCTGCCCTGTACCCGGAGACCGCCGTGAGCCCCATCGCCCTAGCCCGCCTGCTGACCCTTGCCGCCGTCTGGGGGGCGAGCTTTTTGTTCATGCGCATCATCGCCCCGGAACTCGGCACCGTGCCCACCGCTTTCTTCCGCGTGTCGATCGCCTGCCTGGGCCTGATCGCCATCCTCGCGGTAGCACGGGTGCGCTGGAACTTCGAGGGCAAGCTGGGCGCCTGCCTGGTGCTGGGCATGATCAACTCGGGCATCCCAGCCACCTTCTATTCAGTGGCGGCGCAAGTGTTGCCGGCTGGCTACTCGGCGATCTTCAACGCCACCACACCGCTGATGGGCGTGTTGATCGGCGCGCTGTTCTTCCGCGAGGCGATGACCCTGCCCAAACTGTGCGGCATATTCCTTGGCCTGTTCGGTGTCGGCATCCTCAGCGGCGCCGGCCCCGTAGCCCTGGACCTGAACCTGTTACAAGGCGCGCTGGCCTGCCTGGCGGCGACCACCTGTTACGGTTTTGCCGGCTTCCTGGCGCGGCGCTGGATCAGCGGCCTGGACAGCCGCCTGTCGGCGCTCGGCAGCATGCTCGGCGCCACGCTGCTGCTAACGCCTGTGTTCGCCTGGAGCGCGCTCACCCAGCCGCCCGCCAGCTGGGGTGGCTGGCAGGTGTGGCTGTCGCTGCTGGGCCTGGGCCTCGTGTGCACGGCCTTCGCCTACATCCTGTATTTCCGCCTGCTGGCCGAGATCGGGCCGGTCAAGGCCAGTACCGTGACCTTCCTGATCCCGGTGTTCGGTGTGCTGTGGGGCGCTTGGTTGCTGGATGAGTCGCTGTCAATGGGGCATCTATACGGCGGACTGCTGATTGCCGCTGCCCTTTGGCTTGTTCTGAAGCCCGCGCCTCGTTCGCAAACAGCTTAGGGGGCCGGTGTTCGCGGCTGAAGCCGCTCTCACGCTGGTGTTTCACCTGTAAAACCAAGTTTTGTTGCGTTACCCAAAATGCCCAACTACCTCGCACGAACACAACCTCTTGCGCGGTCGCTGGGCATTTTCGTGCCATATAGAAAACCTTGTTTCATATATAAAACAACAACTAAATCACCTTAATACTGCAACCCACTAATAAATAAGCCATTTCTTAATATTTAAGCGCGATTCCACACCTGGCATTGTTCGTGCACTAAACGGCGTATCACCTATAAAACAGACCAGAGAACATTCCCATGGCTGTGAAAGAGATGTACGCAATCGCCCCGCAATGGCATGAACAACCGCGCCACGCAGCAGTAACGGAAATCGAATTTCGCAACGTCGGCAAAGCGTTCCCGGCCAAAGGCCAAGCAGAGGCCCCGTTCGCCATCCGTGGGGTGAATTTCCAGATCCGTCGCGGCGAAGTGGTTTCCATCATCGGCCCGTCGGGCTGTGGCAAAAGCACCATCCTCAACATGGGTTCCGGCCTCTACCGCCCCACCGTGGGCGAGGTGCTGGTCAGCGGCGAAGTGGTCAACGGCCCGGTGCCCAAGGTCGCCTTCATGCTGCAGAAAGACCTGCTGATGCCGTGGCGCAGCATCCGCCGCAATGTCGAACTGGGCCTGGAGATCCAGGGCATGCCCGCCGCCCAGCGCAAGGTCATCGCCGAAGATCTGCTCAACCGTTGCCACCTGCAAGGCTTCGCCGACCACTACCCATTCCAGCTGTCCGGCGGCATGCGCCAGCGCGCCGCCCTCGCCCG
Source organism: Pseudomonas sp. NPDC090752 (assembly GCF_055584805.1). Lineage (NCBI taxonomy): Bacteria > Pseudomonadati > Pseudomonadota > Gammaproteobacteria > Pseudomonadales > Pseudomonadaceae > Pseudomonas > Pseudomonas sp. NPDC090752. The sequence continues at coordinate 200,865 of NZ_JBVJLI010000010.1, forward strand.
CACTCTGGCGATCGATCCGCAGGTGCTGTTTCTCGACGAACCGTTCTCGGCCCTCGATGCGCAAACCAAGATGATCCTGCAACAGGACCTGGCGCAGATGCTGTTCGAGGAAAAGAAGACCGCCCTGTTCATCACCCACGACCTGGTCGAGGCCATCGCCCTGTCCGACCGCCTGCTGGTGATGAGCGCTCGCCCCGGCACGATCATCGAGGAAATCGAGATCGACCTGCCACACCGCAACAACCCCCTGGAGCGCCGCAAGCTGCCGGAAATCGGCCCGCTCGCCGGCCGCCTGATGGATCTGCTGAAGGTCGGCGAAGACCTCGACCTGCACTGACCGACGCCCCACTCATCACTCGGGAGTTAGCATGTTCACCACACACTTCAAGCGCGTGGCGCTCACCGCCGTGGCTACCTTGGCCCTGAGCCTGACGGCCCAGGCCGAACCGACCAAGGTCACCTACCTGCTGCCGGCCCCGCCCAGCCTGCCGGCGTTCGCGCCGTGGATCATCGCCAAGGAAAAAGGCTACTACCAGGCCCAGGACCTGGACCTGACCTTCATCGCCGCCAAGGGCGGTGTCGACGTGGCCAAGCAGATCGGCGCCGGCAATGCCCTGGTCGGCGGCGCCATCGGCGACACGCCGATCATCGTCCGCCCCAATGGCATCCCGGTGCGTGCAGTGGCCGTACTCGGCGGCGGCGGTGTCACAATGATCGCCACCAATGCCGGCGAGAACATCCAGTCGATCCAGCAGCTCAAGGGCAAGACCCTGACCGTGATGTCCTACTCCGACACCACCTACTACGCCCTGCTCGCCTCGCTGCGCAAGGCCGGCCTGAGCAAGGACGACGTGGACATCCAGGCCGCCGGGCCGTCAGGCGTATGGCAGCTGTTCTCGGCCAGCAAGGCCCAGGCCATGGCCGGTGTGCCGGACTGGGTCATCAATGCCGAGGACGCCGGGCTCAAGTACGCGCTGATCCCGCGCGAGCAAGTGTTCGAGAGCATGGCCCAGGCGATCCTCGCTTCCGACGACGCCATCGAACACCACCCCGAGATCGTCCGTGGCGTGGTCCAGGCCACCCTGCGCGGCCTGCAGGACATCATCGACGATCCCAAGGCCGCCGCCGCCAGCTTCGCCCGCGCCGTCCCGGCCTACGCCGGCAAGGAAGCGTCGCTGGAGAAAACCCTGCGCCTGTACGTGGAGTACGTCTACGCCGGTCAGCCGGTACTCGGCCGCATTGACCCGGCGCGCCTGGACAGCGTGCGCAAGTTCTACGTCAGCGAAGGCATCGTCCCTCGCGAACCCAAGCTCGACGAGCTGTACAGCAACCAGTTCATCGAAACCCGCACCGCGGCCAAATAACAAGGTAACCGCCCGATGAGAAACCTCAACCCATCCGTGGCCGGCAGCGTCGCCCTGCTGGTCCTGTTCCTGGCGCTCTGGCAATGGGGCCCGGGGCTGGTCGGCATGCCCGAGTTCGTCATGCCGCAACTGAGCCGCGTGGCCCAGGAAAGCCTGCTGATGTGGCACTCCGGCGGCCTGCTCGAACACACCCTGATCACCGCCTTCGAGATCATCGTCGGCTTCGTGCTCGGCGCCCTGCTGGGCGTGGCCATCGGTGTTTCGCTGGGCCTGTCGCCATCGGCCGAAGCGATGTTGTCGCCGTACATCCTGGCCCTGCAGATCGCCCCCAAGGTGGCCTTCGCCCCGCTGTTCGTGATGTGGCTGGGCTACACCATCTACCCGAAGATCCTCATCGCCATCCTGATCGTGTTCTTCCCGGTGATGATCAACGTGCTCTCGGCCATCCGCACCGTCGACCCGGACATGATCAACCTGGTGCGCACCATGAACGCCAGCCGCTGGCAGATCTTCCGCCTGGTGGAATTCCCTTCGGCCATGGCCGCGCTGTTCTCCGGCCTGCGCATCGCCTCGACCCTGGCCGTCATCGGGGTCACCGTCGGCGAGCTGGTCGGTGGCAACCAGGGCCTGGGGTTCCTGCTGGTGGACGCCGAAGGCCAGGGCAACACCGCCGGGGTGTTCGTGGCCATCGTCATGCTCACGATGATCGGCGTGCTGGCCTACGGCGCCGTGGTCTGGGCCGAGAAGCGCGTGCTGCATTACCTCCCCAAAGCCATGCTGAGTAGCCAATGATGAGCAGCTTCGACAACCTTCTTGCTGGCCGCCGCGTGCTGGTCACCGGTGGTGCTCGCGGCCTGGGCTATGCCTTTGCCCAGGCCATCGCCCAGGCCGGTGCCCGGGTGGTGATCGCCGATGTGCTGGCCGGCCGCGTGCAACAGGCCGCCTGCGAACTGAACGGCATGGGCCTGGACGTCAGCGGCGTCAGCCTGGACCTGGCCAGCCCCGACTCGATCGACGCCTGCATCGAACGCACGGTCAAGCGTCTGGGCGGCCTCGACGGCCTGGTCAACAACGCGTCGATCACCAACTCTGGTGGCAAGAGCTGCGAAGAGCTGGACATCGAGACCTGGGACCAGGTCATGCAGGTCAATGTGCGCGGCACCTGGCTGATGACCCGCGCCGCCCTGCCGGCGCTGCGTGAAAGTGGCCGTGGTGCGGTGATCAACCTGGCCTCCGACACCCCGCTGTGGGGCGCGCCGAACCTGCTGGCCTATGTCGCCAGCAAGGGCGCGGTGATCGCCATGACCCGCAGCCTGGCCCGCGAGCTGGGCAACGCCAATATCACCGTCAACGCCATCGCCCCTGGCCTGGTACTGGTCGAAGCCACCGCCTACGTGCCCGAGGCCCGCCACCGGATGTACACCGAACAACGGGCCATCCAGCGCCCACAACTGCCTGACGACGTCAGTGGCGCGGTGCTGTTCGCCCTGTCCGACCTGTCGCGCTTCATCACTGGACAAACCCTGCCGGTCAACGGCGGGTTCGTCATGCCCTGAGCAAAGGAGACCGCCATGACCGACCTTTCCCTGCAGCAAGCCACCCCGAAAACCTGGGACCAACCAGAAGGTTCCGACCTGGCCGGCTGGATGCAGACCCGCATCGCCCGCTACGAGACCCGCCGCTACGACTGGGACGCGCTGAAGTTCCAGGCCGACTTCGACCCCAAGTTCCGCCGCGCGCAGATGCGCTACGTGGGCACCGGTGGCACGGGTGTCGGCAGTGACATGAACACCATTGCGTCCGAGCACTTCACCTTCTCCACCATGGTCATCCCGGCCGGCCACGAAGGCCCGCCGCACCTGCACACCGACGTCGAGGAAGTGTTCTTCGTGCTGCGTGGCAAGCTCAAGGTCATCATCGAAAAAGACGGCGAACGCTTCGAGACCATCCTCACCGACCGTGACCTGATCTCGGTGCCGCCAGGGGTGTACCGCGAAGAGATCAACGTGGGCGATGAAGACGCGCTGATGTGCGTGATGCTCGGCGCCAAGAAGCCGGTGACCCCGACCTACCCGCCAGCGCACCCGCTGGCCTCGATCAAGCGCGGGTAAGCCGATGCTCATGCCCTCTCCCGCCCTGCTCGATCAGCGCTTCGCCGAACGCCTGCTGCACCTGGACGTTTGCCAAGTGGCCGTGCGCCAGGCCGGCAGTGGCGAGGCGGTGGTGCTGCTGCATGGCATCGGCTCGGGTGCGGCCAGCTGGCTTCAGGTGGCCATGGGCATGAGCGAGCGCGCCCGGGTGATCGCCTGGGATGCGCCGGGTTACGGCCGGTCCACGCCCCTGGCGATGGCCGCACCCAAGGCGCAGGACTATGCCGCGCGCCTGCTGCAGACGCTCGACGCCCTGGGCATCGAACGCTGCGTGCTGGTCGGCCATTCCCTCGGGGCACTGACCGCCAGCGCCTTCGCCCAGGCACACCCCGAGCGCGTCAGCCGCCTGATACTGATCAGCCCGGCACGCGGTTACGGGGCGCAGCCCGAACAAGGCCAAGCCGTGCGCAGCAAGCGCCTGCACAGCCTGGAACACATGGGCATCGAGCACATGGCCCGCGAGCGCAGCGCACACCTGCTGTCGGCCAGCGCCAGCCGCGAGGCTCTGGCCTGGGTGCAGTGGAACATGGCGCGGCTGCAGCCCCACGGCTACCGCCAGGCCATCGAACTGTTGTGCGGCGACGCCCTGCTGCGCTATGCGAGCCAAGCAGTGCCCTGCGAAGTGCACTGCGGCAGCGTCGACAGCATCACCCCCGCCAAGGATTGTGCGGCCCTGGCCGCAGCCCTGGGCGCGCCTTTCAAGCTGATACCCGGCGCCGGCCATGCCTGCGCCATCGAACAACCTGACACGGTGACGGGCCTGCTGGCCCGCGCCCTGGACGCCTCTTTCACAGGTAGCGTGCTATGAACGATATGGATCCGTTGAAGGAAAACCAGGACAAGTACATTGTCCCGGGCCTGGAACGCGGCCTGCTGCTGCTGTGTGAATTCAGCCGGCAGAACCGCACCCTGACTGCCCCCGAGCTGGCCCGGCGGCTGTCGCTGCCGCGCTCGACCATCTTCCGCCTGCTGACCACTCTGGAAACCATGGGCTTCGTCACCCGCAGCGGCAACGAGTACCGCCTGGGGATGTCGGTGCTGCGCCTGGGCTTCGAATACCTGGCGTCGCTGGAGCTGACCGAACTGGGCCAACCGTTGCTGGCACGGCTGTGCGACCACCTCAACTACCCGAGCAACCTGGTGGTGCGCGACGGCCGCTCGATCGTCTACGTGGCCAAGGTTTCGCCACCGTCGGTGTTCTCCAGCGCGGTCACCGTCGGCACCCGCCTGCCGGCCCACGCCACCGTGCTCGGGCGCATCCTGCTGGCCGACCTCAGCCTGGTCGAGCTGCGCGAGCTGTACCCCGAAGAGCATCTGGAACAGTACTCACCGTGCACGCCAAAAACCGTTCTGGAGCTGTTCGACCTGGTCCAGGCCGACCGCCTGCGCGGCTACGTCAATGGTGAAGGTTTCTTCGAGTCGAGCATCTCCACCGTGGCAGCGCCCGTGCGCGACGCCAGCGGTCAAGTGGTCGCCGCGCTGGGCCTGACCATCCCCACCGTGCAGATCGGCCACGTCAATTTCGACAACTTGCTCGGCCAGGTGCGCGGTAGCGCCGATGAACTGTCACGCCTGCTCAACTACCGGCCCGGCAGCGGCCACGTCACTGCTCTGATGAGGGACTGAGATGAACCCCTATCAATTACAGGACAGCACGGTGATCGTCACCGGCGGCTCGTCCGGCATTGGTTACGCCTGCGTCGAACTGCTGCTCGAAGCTGGCGCCCGCGTGGCCTTCTGCGGGCGCAACGAAGACCGCCTGCGCAGCGCCGAAGCGCGTCTGCGCGAACGCTTCCCCGAAGCGCAATTACTGGCGCACGTTTGTGATGTGCTGGATGCCTGCTCCGTGCAGGCCTTCGCCGCCGCCAGCCTGGCCGCGCTGGGCCCGGCCCAGGTGCTGGTGAACAATGCCGGCCAGGGCCGTGTGTCGACCTTCGCCAGCACCACCGACGAAGCCTGGCACGACGAACTGCAGCTCAAGTTCTTCTCGATCATCCACCCGGTACGCGCGTTCATGACCCAGTTGCAGGGCAAGGCCAACGCCTCGATCGTCTGCGTCAACTCGCTGCTGGCCAGCCAGCCCGAGCCGCACATGGTCGCCACGTCGGCCGCCCGTGCCGGGATCAAGAACCTGGTGCGCTCGATGGCGTTCGAATTCGCCGAACACGGCATCCGGGTCAACGGCATCCTCATCGGCCTGGTCGAGTCCGGGCAATGGCGACGCCGCTTCGAGGCCCGCGAAGAGCGCGAGCTGGACTGGTCGCAATGGACCGCACAGCTGGCGCAACGCAAACAAATTCCCTTGGGCCGCCTTGGCCTGCCGAAGGAAGCGGCGCAGGCGATCCTGTTCCTCGCCTCGCCCCTGTCGGCCTACACCACTGGCAGTCATATCGATGTATCCGGAGGCTTGTCCCGCCATGCGTAACGAAAACACTGTCACCGTCGGTGCCGTCATCACCGCGTTCCTCGAACAATGCGACGTCAAGGCGGCGTTCGGCGTGATCTCGATCCACAACATGCCGATCCTCGATGCCTTCGCCGTGCGCGGCAACATCCGCTTCGTCATGGCCCGCGGTGAAGCCGGGGCGACCAACATGGCCGATGCCTATGCCCGCAGCAGCGGCGGCCTGGGCGTGTGCCTGACCTCCACCGGCACCGCCGCCGGCAACGCGGCCGGGGCGATGGTCGAAGCGCTGACCGCCGGCACCCCGCTGCTGCACATCACCGGGCAGATCGAAACGCCGTACCTGGACCAGGAGCTGGCCTATATCCACGAAGCGCGCGACCAGCTGACCATGCTCAAGGCCGTGTCCAAGGCGGCCTTCCGCGTGCGCAGCGTGGAAACCGCGCTGAGCACTTTGAAACTGGCCGTGCAGACCGCCCTGACCGCGCCCACCGGCCCGGTCAGCGTGGAAATCCCGATCGATATCCAGTCGGCCTTCATCCCCATGCCGAGTGACCTGTCGCCGCTGCCGATCCCGGTCGCCGCCCCCGCCGCCGAGGCCCTCGACCTGGTCGCCGAACGCCTGGCCAGCGCCACCCGCCCGCTGTTGTGGCTGGGCGGTGGCGCCCGGCATGCCGGCGCGCAGGTCAAGCGCCTGCTGGACATGGGCGTCGGCGTGATCACCTCGACCCAGGGCCGAGGCGTGGTCAACGAAGACGACCCTCGCTGTCTGGGAGCGTTCTCGCAGAACAAGCGGGTCGAAAGCTTCATGCAGACCTGCGATGCGCTGGTGGTGGCCGGCTCGCGCCTGCGCAGCAACGAGACCTTCAAATACGCCCTGAAGCTGCCACGCACCACCCTGCGCATCGACGTCAACCCGGCCATCGAAGGGCGCAGCTACCCCAGCGACCTGTTCATCTGCGGCGATGCCGCGCTGGCCCTGGAAGGCCTGGCCGACCGCCTGCAAGGCCGCCTGAACATCGACCCGGACTTCCTCAGCGAACTCAAAGACGTGCGCGAGCAATCGCGCCAGCAGCTGGTCGCCGACCTCGGCCCGTACTCGGCACTGGTCGAGCAGTTGCAGGCACAGACCGGGCGCAACTTCACCTGGGTGCGCGACGTGACCCTGTCCAACAGCATCTGGGGCAACCGCCTGCTCAACCTCTACCACCCGCTCTCCGGCGTGCATGCCCTCGGTGGCGGCATCGGCCAGGGCCTGGCGATGGGCATTGGCGCGGCGGTGGCGGCAGCAGAAACGGCACCCGGGCGCAAGGTGTTCGCCCTGGCCGGCGACGGCGGTTTCATCCTCAACCTGGGCGAGCTGGCGACCCTGGTGCAGGAGAAAGCCAACGTGGTCATCCTGCTGATGAACGACCAGCGCTACGGCGTGATCCGCAATATCCAGGACGCCATTTACGGCGCCCGCCACGCCTACGTCGAACTGCACACGCCGGACTACAGCAAGCTCGCCGAATCGCTTGGCCTGCGCCACGGCCTGGTCAGCGACCTGAAACATTTCGGCGACGTGCTCGAAGGCGCCCTGGGCGAGCAAGGCCCGTTCCTGCTGGAAGTGGACATGCTCAGCGTCGGCGGCTTCGCCACCCAGTTCGCAGGCCCCCCAAACAGCGAAACCAAGGCGCAGAAGGCCACGGCCTGAGGACCCCGCCATGTTGCATATCACCATGATCGGCTGCGGCGCCATTGGCGTCAGTGTGCTGGAACTGCTGGAGCAAGACCCGCAGCTGTGCGTCGATGCGGTGATCGCCTCGGCCGGCTCCGAAGACCTGGTACGCCAGCGCCTGGCCAGCTTCCGCCAACCACCGCAGGTGCTGACCGCCCTGCCCGCCGCTGCACGCCCCGACCTGCTGGTCGAGTGCGCCGGCCACAAGGCCATCGAAGAGCATGTCCTGCCGGCGCTGGAGCGCGGCATCGCCTGCCTGATCGTCTCGGTCGGCGCGCTGTCCGAGCCTGGCCTGGTGGAACGCCTGGAAGCGGCAGCGGCACGCGGCAACACGCGGATCGAGCTGCTGCCAGGCGCCATCGGCGGCATCGATGCGCTGTCGGCGGCCAAGGTCGGCGGCCTGGATGCGGTCACCTACATCGGCCGCAAACCGGCGCAGGCCTGGAAGCACACCCCAGCCGAGCAGGTGTGCACGCTGGACAGCCTCAGCGAAGCGACGGTGATCTTCGACGGCAGCGCCCGTGAAGCGGCGCGGCTCTACCCGAAAAACGCCAACGTAGCAGCCACCCTGTCGCTGGCCGGGCTGGGCCTGGACCGCACCCGCGTGACCCTGATCGCCGACCCGCACAGCGACGAAAACGTGCACCAGGTCGAAGCCCGCGGCGCCTTCGGCCGCTTCGAGATGAGCCTGCGCGGCAAACCGCTGGCGGCCAACCCGAAGACCTCGGCGCTGACCGTCTACAGCGTGGTGCGTGCCCTCGGCAACCACGCCCATGCCATTTCCATCTAGGGGACTGCCAATGACACTGGAACAGACCTTACCCATCTGCATCGCCGGCACCTGGCGCCTGGGCGGTGGTGAACGCTACGCCACCTGCTACCCCGCCACGGGCGAGCCGGTCGCCTGGCTCAATGCCGCCAGCCTGGACGATGTCGAAGCCGCCGTACAAGGCGCGCACCAGGCCTTTCTGCACAGCGGCTGGGCCCAGCGCAAGCCGCACGAGCGCGCCGCCGTGCTGTACCGCATCGCCGGGCTGATACGCGAGCGCAGCGAGGAACTGGCGCAACTGCAGCGCCAGGACAACGGCAAGCCGATCAACGAGACCCGCGCCCTGGTCGCCAGCGCGGCGGGCACCTTCCAGTTCTTCGCCGCTGCCTGCGAAACGCTGGAAGAAACCATCACCCCGTCGCGCGGTGATTTCGTCAGCATGAGCGTGTACGAGCCGATGGGCGTGGTCGCAGCGATCACCCCATGGAACTCGCCGATTGCCAGCGAGGCGCAGAAGGTCGCCCCGGCCCTGGCCGGCGGCAATGCGGTGGTGATCAAGCCGGCGGAAATCACCCCGCTGCTGGCCTTGCAGCTGGCCAGGATCTGCGAAGACGCCGGACTGCCCAAGGGCTTGATCAGCGTGTTGCCGGGCAAGGGTTCGCTGCTCGGAGACGCCTTGACCCGTCACCCGCTGGTCAAGCGCGTATCGTTCACCGGCGGCACCCGCACCGGCAAGCACATCGCCCATATCGCTGCGGACAAGATGATGCCGGTGTCGCTGGAGCTGGGCGGCAAGTCGCCGACCATCGTTCTCGACGATGCCGACCTCGACCATGCCGTGGCCGGTGTGCTGTACGGCATCTTCAGCTCATCCGGCGAGGCTTGCATCGCTGGCTCGCGGCTGTTCGTCGCCCGCGCTTTGTACGAGCCATTCATGGCCCGCCTGACCGCCGCCGCCGCGCAACTGCGCCTGGGCGACCCTGCCGATGAGCGCACGCAGATGGGCCCGCTGATCAGCGCCGCCCACCGCGAGTCGGTGGAACGCTACGTGGCCCTGGGCCTGGCAGAAGGCGGCCGCCTGCGCCTGGGCGGCGAACGCCCGAGCGGCGCGGGCTACTTCTACCCGCCCACCATCCTCGAGGGCCTGGGCAATCACCAGCAGGTGTGCCAGGAAGAAATCTTCGGCCCGGTACTGGTGGCCATGCCGTTCGACAGCGAAGACGAACTGCTGGCCCAGGCCAACGACAGCCTCTATGCGCTGGCCGCCGGCATCTGGAGCCGCGACTACAAACGCGCCTGGGCCCTGGGCCGCAAGCTGCAGGCCGGCACGGTGTGGATCAACACCTACAAGCAGTTTTCCATCTCGACGCCCTTCGGCGGCTGGCGTGACAGCGGCCTGGGCCGCGAAAAAGGCCGCTTGGGCATCCTGCAGTACATGGAACAGAAGAGCCTCTACTGGGGCATGAACACACAGCCGCTGGCCTGGGCCGTCGTGGAGGCAGGGCAATGAGCGTACTGGGCATCGACGAAGTCACCTACGGCGTGGAAGACCTCGCCACCTGCGCGCGCTTCTTCGCCGACTGGGGCTTGAAGAAAGTCAGCGAGCAACCTGACGAGGTGATCTTCGAAACCCTCAACGGCTGCCGCGTGGTACTGGCCGCCCTCGACAAACCTGGCCTGCCGCCGGCCATCGAACCCGGCTCGACCGTGCGCGAAGTGGTCTGGGGCGTCGAAAGCCAGGCCGACCTGGCGCTGTACAGCCAGCGCATCGCCAATGACCCAGGCTTCGTCGAAGGCAACGGCCGCATCGGCTGCACCGACCCCAACGGCCTGGCGATCCGCTTGCAGGTCACCCGCAAACGCGCGCTGGATATCGAGTGCAGCGGCCACAACACCTGGCAGACCAAGGGCCGGATCAACAAGCCGGCGCCGGTCTACGAGCGTGCCACGCCAATCGAAGTGGGCCACGTGGTGTTCTTCGTCAAGGACGTGAACGCCTGCGAAGCCTTCTACCACGAGCGCTTCGGCTTCCAGGCCTCGGACCGCTACCCCAACCGTGGTGCCTTCCTGCGTACCGCCGAGGAAGGCGGCCACCACGACCTGTTCATGCTGCAGCTGCCCTCCCCGCGCGCCGGACTCAATCACGTGGCCTTCACCGTGCGTGACCTGCACGAGGTATTCGGCGGTGGCATGCATATTTCGCGCTGCGGCTGGGCCACCGAGATCGGCCCGGGCCGTCACCCGGTGTCGTCGGCATTCTTCTGGTATTTCAAGAATCCAGCTGGCGCGCTGGTCGAGTACTACGCCGACGAAGACCAGCTGACCGGCGACTGGCAACCGCGCGATTTCGAACCCGGCCCGACGGTCTTCGCCGAATGGGCGATCGCCGGCGGCATCGATGGCAACACCCGGCGCCAACAGCATGCCGAAGCGCCGCAAGGCAAATTCCTCACCGACAAGCCCAAGAACAATTGAGGTGTATCCCATGAGTACAACCGAGGTTTACCTGCAGCCGCATCAAGCCCGTAAACGTCCCAACACGCCGTTCGAAGACCTGCTCGGCGACTCCATCGAGCGCGCCTACGGCAATGGCGTGAGCGCGCTAGGCGAATTGCTCGCGCACCTGAACCTGGCTGGCCCGCCCTGCCCGCTGACCAGCGGCGAGTGGACCGAAGACGCATTCAAAACCCTGATGGCACGGCTGGGCGAATGACCCGCTGGAGGTAAAACAAGATGAATATGCAGATTACCGTCGACCCTGTTGAGCAGCACCTGGCCAATGGCCTGAAAGACCTCTGGTTCCCGGTTTTGCCGTCGGAACTGTTGAGCGAGAAACCCGTCTCGATCCGCCGCCTGGGCTACAAGATCGCCCTGTGGCGCGACAACGACGGCAGCGTTCACGCCCTCGAAGACCACTGCCCGCACCGCGGTGCGCCGCTGTCCCAGGGGCCGGTACTGGGCGACCGCCTGCAGTGCCCCTACCACGGCGTCGAAGTGCGCTGCGACGGCACCGTCACCAAAGTGCCCGGCAGCCCGGGCTGCAAGCTCGAAGGCAGCCGCCCGACGCGGATGTTCCATACCCGCGAAGCTGCAGGGGCGATCTTCCTGTTCAATGCCACCGACCCACACCTGGACACGCCGCCAGAGTTGGTGCTCCCCGAGCAATTGACGTCGCCCGAATGGAGCAGCTTCCTCTGCTACACCGAGTGGAAAGGCGACTACCGCTACGTGCTCGACAACGTCATGGACCCGATGCACGGCAATTACCTGCACAAGATGTCGCACTCCATGAGCGAAGGTGAAGCCACCGCCCGGTTCGTCACCCGCGACACCGACCAGGGCTTCGTCTTCGAGAAGGAAGGCCAACGCGGGGTCAACTTCGACTGGACCGAATTCCTCGACAACGGTTGCCACTGGATGCGCCTGGAAATTCCGTACCCGAAAACCGGCGGCCCAGGCGGCAACTTCACCATTATCGGCAGCTACACCCCGAGCAGCCGTGCACTGTCTGCCGTGTTCCACTGGCGCGCACGGCCGCTGACCGGCTGGCAGCGCGACACCTGGCGCTTCCTCTACAAGAACCGCCTGGAGGCGCGCCACTGGGCGGTGCTGGAGCAGGACCGGGTGCTGCTGGAGTTCATGGAGTTCGACGCCAACCAGCGTGAAAACCTCTACCAGCATGACCTCGGCGTGGTACGCCTGCGCCGTTACTTCAAGGCCAAGGCCAAGGAACAACTGGCCCTGATCGAAACCCAGCAACTGGCCTGAGCCTGAGGTGACCGATGTCCAACTCTTCCACCGTCAGCGCGTTGGTGCACACCCTGCGCCATGAAGCCGAAGGCATCATCAGCGTCGAGCTGCGCCCGTGGGGCGATACCGTGTTCGCGCCGTTCGAGGCAGGCTCGCACATCGACCTGCACCTGCCCAACGGCCTGGTGCGCAGCTACTCGCTGCTGAACGCGCCCAGCGACCAGGGCCGCTATGTGGTCGGTATCCTGCGTGACCGCGCCAGCCGTGGGGGCTCGCGCTACGTGCACGAGCAACTGCGGGTGGGCACGCAAGTGCAGATCTCGCAACCGCGCAACAATTTCGCCCTCGACACCCGCGCCAGCCACAGCGTGCTGGTGGCCGGCGGGATCGGCATCACGCCGATCTACTGCATGTTCCGCCAACTGCTGGCGCTGGGGCGTTCGGCCGAGCTGATCTACTGCGCCCGCTCGCGCGCCGAGGCGGCGCTGCTGGAGGAGATCGGCGGGCTGGGGGCGAAGGTGGTCTACCACTTCAACGATGAAAAGGGCTGCTTGCCGGACTTGGCCGGCTATCTGGCCGGGCGGCCTGCCGATACGCACTTCTATTGCTGTGGGCCGACGCCGATGCTTGATGCCTTCGAGCAGACCTGCGAACGCTTAGGCTACCCACATGCGCATATCGAGCGGTTTACCGCTGCCGAAGTGGCGCCGTCGGAGGATGCGCTGGGCAGCTATAGCGTCGAGCTGAGCAAGTCGGGCAAGACGCTCAGCGTCGAGCCTGGGTTGAATCTGCTCGATGTGCTGCTCGAAGCCGGGTGCGACATCGAATACAGCTGCCGCGAAGGGGTCTGTGGCTCGTGCGAGACGCGGGTGCTGGAAGGCGATGTCGACCACCGCGACGGCGTGCTGAGCAAGGCTGAGCGGGCGGCCAACACATCGATGATGGTCTGTGTATCGGGCTGCAAGAGCCGGCGCCTGGTGCTCGACCTTTGAATCGGCGCCGCCCCCTTCGCGGGTGTACGACCGGAGACATCGTTTACATAGTAAACCGGGGACATGGTTTACACATTTGAGGCTTGGACGCGGTTTTCGCCTCGTCCAA
>NZ_JBVJLI010000011.1:0-147155 GCF_055584805.1 Pseudomonas sp. NPDC090752
GGGCATGATCAAATACCTCCTGATCATGCGTATTAGCCTGTAAACAATGTCCCCGGTTTGAAATGTAAACGATGTCTTCGGTTTGTACCCGGGGCAAGCCCGCTCCCACAGAGTTCAAGGCTTGTACAGTACCTGTGGGAGCGGGCTTGCCCCGCGAAGAGGCCGGCACTGACACCCTAAAACAATAAAAACCACCCCCAGTTTTCCGCATTCAGCCAGCCGAGACTTCCGAAACATCCCTTGATGGGATGACGGCCCGCTGCTGCCCGCGAAAACTCCCCAACCTTGCAGGGCACAACATGAACAGATACCTGATCACCCTCGGTCTGCTCGTCTGCAGTTGCACCAGCGTCGCCTCCGAACCCGGCCCCGCCGCCCCGGACCAGCCACCCACCTCGAAAAAGCCCTTCCCGCACATCGCCTGGCGCAGCGACGACGGCCAGAGCAGCCTGGATGTCGGCGGTGCCCTGCGCGTCAACTACCGCGACGAACACTGGGACACCACCGAAAACAACGGCCGCATGCTCTTCGATACCTTCCGCCTGGACGTCCAGGCCAGCCACCGCCAGCTGTTCAGCGATGTCGGCTACTGGTTCCAGGACGACGGCAAACGCTCCATCGACCGCGGCTACATCGGCTACCGCTTCAGCCCGCAGGCCAACCTGCAACTCGGCGCGCCGTTCAAGCCGTTCGGGCTGGAACCCTACCCGCAATTCGGCTGGAGCTACCACATACCCTTCTTCATGGGTTACGGCGTCAGCGCCGGTACGGGGCTGAAGTACAGCTACAAGGACGCCCACTGGGACCTGCAACTGGGCTACTTCCCCCGCATGTTGCCGTCGAGCCTGCGCTATTCGCCGGAAGTCGGGCGCTATGCCGATCTCGACGACAACGCAGTGCCCTTCACCCAGTCGCGCCAGGACAACGAAAAGCGCAACCAGGTCAACGCCCGCGTCGCCCGCACCTTCACTGGCGATGGCTGGAAGACCGAGCTCGGCGCTTCGCTGGCCGCCGCCGAACTGTATAACGCCACCACCCGTGACGATGGCGACTACTGGGCTGGCGGTGTGCACGCGCTGTTCAACAAAGGCCCGTGGACAGTGACGGGCCAGGCAATCCGTTATGAATACGACCCGAAGAACCCGACCGGCGTCAGCGGCAACGCGGTGCTGATGGGCGGCAACGGCTTGACCCCGGCGTACCTTATCGCCGCAAAGGCGACCATCGGCGCGGTCAACGTTGGCTATGACGTGTTCACACCGAGGCTTGGGCAGTTGAAGAAGATCAAGCTCTACACCGACTACAGCCGGATGATGAAGGATGAGCATGGCTGGGACGACTCACAGATGTTCACCGTCGGCGCGCAGTTCCTGGCGATGCCGATCATGGCCTGGGTCGACCTGACCTGGGCGCGCAATGCCAACCCCTTTGGTGGGGCAGAGAACGGTACCGGCTGGACCAGTACCAGCTCGGTGGGGAGCAATGACTGGTATTACCGGACCAATATCAACATTGGCTATTACTTCTGAACCTTTGTGGGGCCGGTACAGACATCACAGCCAAATCGCATTACCATGACCGGCCCCCACGACCTAAAACGCCCCATGTCCTCCGACTACAAGATCGTGCTCTGGCGCCTGGAGCAAGACGCCCAAGGCTACCCACCGGCGTCGGTCGAAGGCCTCTGGGCAAAGCCCACCGCAGCCGGCTACCAGGTCGAGAGCACCCCCTTCTATGCCTACGGCATCGCACCCGGCGACATCATCAGCATCCGTGAAGACGGCGAGCAATCCTGGTTCGACAGCCTGCGACAAAGCGGCGGGGCTTCGGTGTTCCGGGTTCTGGTGAAAGCCGCAGGCGACCTGGAGCAGGTGCGCGCTGCACTCGAGGATTTCGGCTGTCCCTGCGTAGTCGAAAAGGCAGTCAGAATGCTGGCCGTCGAAGTCCCGCCTTCGCGTTCACTTGACACCCTGCTCTACTACCTGCTGACCCAGCGCGAAGCCGGCAACCTGGACTTCGAGGAAGGCGTGCTGCGCCACGCCATCCCCGAAGAATTTCGCTAAGCGCCTACGCCTGGGCCAAGCGTGCCGCCGGTTTGCGGAACACGAACAGCAACCCGACCACGATCAACCCCATGCCCAACAGGCTGAGCGGTGCCAGGCGGTTACCGAAGATCAGGAAATCCATCACCGCGGTCACCGCCGGCACCAGGTAGAACAGGCTGGTGACGTTGACCAGGTTACCTTTGGCGATCAGTCGATAAAGCAGCAACGTCGCCAGCAAGGACACCACCAGCCCCATCCACAGCAGCGCCCCGACAAAGCTGGCGTTCCATTCGACGTGCATCGGTTGCAACGGCGCGAACACCGCGCACAGGGCAAACCCCGCCAGGTACTGCAGGGGCAGCGTGCCCATGGGGTTGTCGGTGATGCGCTTCTGCAGGATCGAGCCGAAGGTCATGCTGGCCAGCGCCAGCAAGGCAAACAGCATCCCAGCCAGCGACACGCCGCCGAGGTTGATGCCCTGGTAGACCACCATCACCAGCCCGCCAAGCCCAAGGCCCAGGCCGAACAGCCGACTCCAGGAGCGCTGGCGCTCCATCAGCACCACGGTAAGGATCGGTTGCACCCCCATCACCGTGGCCATTACGCCAGGGGTGACATGGGTATTGAGCGCCAGCAGGTAGAAGATCTGGTAGGCGCCGAGCAGCACGCAGCCGGTGCCCAGAGCCCGCAAAATCGCACCCCGCGTGCGTGGCCAGCGCAGCCCCAGCAATGGGCCAATCAGCAACAGCCCGGTCAGTGCCAGCGCTGAGCGCAGCAGCAGAAAGGCGAAGGGGCTGGCATGGGCCAAGCCAAGTTTGGAAACGATAGCGCCGCTGCTCCAGAGCAGGACGAACAGGCTGGTGGTGGCCGCCGAGGCCACGGAGGTTTTGGATAAGACAGACATGCATGCACCTGTATTCGGGCAGATAAGCCGAACGGTGGGCGTGTACTTCAGTAGAGGAAGTAGCCGACCGTATTCAGTAGGTTGCGTGTGCGACCACGCAAGGAGGCGGAGCGACGCCGCCTACGACACCACTGACAGGTGGGGGGTAATGACTGATCATGGCCGGCTGCTGGCTGCCACGCACGACCGTGCCCGCGACTGGCGCGAAGGCAAAGCATGTGGTGGAAGGGATGGCTGGCATGATCGGGGCTTTTGATGAAGTGAATGGTTTGGACTATAGCGGTGGTTTCTTCGCGGGGCAAGCCCGCTCCCACAGGAGGTATGGTGATCCCTGTGGGAGCGGGCTTGCCCCGCGAAGAGGCCGAACCTGCTTTAGAACAACCAGTGATACAGCAGATAAGCCACCACCACCGCCAGCACCGGCCGCAGGATGCGGTAGGCCTTGGGATTGGCGCGCTTGAACTGCTTCACACGGGTGCTGATCTTGTTGCTGAAGCGCTTGCTCCAGGCATACGCCTGGTTGATCCCACCCACGCGCTCGTCGTCGGTGTTCTGCGGCGCGGTGGCGCGGCCGAGGAAGGCGCTGACCTTTCGATTGATGCGAGTCATCAGCGGGCTGCTCAGCGGGCGCTCGATGTCGCAGAACAGGATCACTCGGGTGACGTCGGTTTCGTTCTTCACCCAGTGCACGTAGGTCTCGTCGAACATCACGTCTTCGCCATCACGCCAGGCGTAGACCTGGCCGTCGACGTAGATGCGGCAATCGTCGGAGTTAGGCGTCGACAGGCCCAGGTGGTAGCGCAGGGAGCCGGCGAACGGGTCGCGGTGCGGGTTCAGGTGGCTGCCACCGGGCAGCAGGGCGAACATCGCCCCCTTGACGTTGGGGATGCTGCTGACCAGTTCGACGGTCTTCGGGCACAGCGTCTCGGCCGACGGCAGCGGTTTGTCGTACCACTTCAGGTAAAAGCGCTTCCAGCCCTTCTTGAAGAACGATCCGAAGCCTGCGTCGTTGTCCTTCTCGGCGGCGCGGATGTAGCCCTCGTCGAACAGGCGCATGGCCTCTTCGCGGATCACCTGCCAGTTGTCCTTGAGCACATCCAGCTCCGGGAAGCGCTGGCGGTCCAGGTAGGGCTTGGACGGCACGCCGGAGAACAGGTACATCAGGCTGTTGTACGGTGCGAACAGGGCCGAATGGTTGACGAACTGGCGCAGCACCGGCAGGCGTGCCTTGCCGCGCAGGTGCACATAGAGCACGCTGCCGAAAAACACCAGCAGGACACCCGCCTTGGCGACGAAGGAAAAGGTCATGCAACACTCCTTTGAAGGGAAGCAGGCCAGCGCTGCCT
Organism: Pseudomonas sp. NPDC090752; assembly: GCF_055584805.1. NCBI lineage: Bacteria > Pseudomonadati > Pseudomonadota > Gammaproteobacteria > Pseudomonadales > Pseudomonadaceae > Pseudomonas > Pseudomonas sp. NPDC090752. Next base: position 4,296 of record NZ_JBVJLI010000011.1, read on the forward strand.
GCCCCCAGAAAAATCATCCGGCCATCATAAACCCATCCCGCCCCGGTACAAACCACCGGGGCGGGATCTCACTCATGAAGATTTTGCAATAAACCAGGCCGGCGAATGTTGCGCCGGATCAGCGCCAAGGCTGATTACTGCTGGTTTTCCTGCTCGCTGAACAGGTCGCTGAAGAGCATGCTCGACAGGTAGCGCTCGCCGGAGTCGGGCAGGATTACGACGATGGTCTTACCCTGCATTTCCGGTTTTTCCGCCAGGCGCACCGCTGCAGCCATCGCCGCGCCACAGGAAATGCCGCAAAGAATGCCCTCTTCCTGCATCAGGCGAATGGCCATGGCCTTGGATTCTTCGTCGGTCACGGTCTCGACCTGGTCGACGATCGACAAATCGAGGTTCTTCGGCACGAAGCCGGCGCCGATGCCCTGGATCTTGTGCGGGCTGGGCTTGAGTTCTTCGCCGGCCAGGGTCTGGCTGATCAGCGGCGAAGACACCGGCTCCACCGCCACCGACAGGATCGACTTGCCCTGGGTGTGCTTGATGTAGCGCGACACACCGGTGATGGTGCCGCCGGTGCCGACGCCAGCGACCAGCACGTCGACCGCGCCGTCGGTATCGTTCCAGATTTCCGGGCCGGTGGTCTTCTCATGGATGGCCGGGTTGGCCGGGTTTTCGAACTGGCCCGGCAGGAAGTACTGCGCAGGATCGGAGGCGACGATCTCGTTGGCCTTCTCGATTGCACCTTTCATGCCCTTGGCCGGGTCGGTCAGCACCAGCTCGGCACCGAGGGCCTTGAGCACCTTGCGTCGCTCCAGGCTCATCGACGCTGGCATGGTCAGCATCAATTTGTAGCCACGGGCGGCGGCGACGAATGCCAGGCCGATGCCGGTGTTACCCGAGGTCGGCTCTACAATGGTCATGCCAGGCTTGAGCTTGCCGCTGCTTTCGGCCTCCCAGACCATGTTCGCGCCGATCCGGCACTTGACCGAATAGCCCGGGTTGCGCCCCTCGATCTTGGCCAGGATGGTCACCCCGCGCGGGGCGATGCGGTTGATCTGCACCAGCGGCGTGTTGCCGATGGAATGGGCGTTGTCTGCGTAGATACGGCTCATGGCAGGGTCCTTGGCATGAAATAGCAGGGAAAGACTTAAAGGGTAAGCCTGCCCCGTTGGCCCGTAAAGCCCGTTCGAACTCGCCCAGGCGGCCTGCGGTCAACCGCACAACCCGCTTAGGAGAACACCGCGATGAAAGCCCGCTACCGCTGGCCGCTGGTCGGCCTGGCCAGCCTGGTCGTGCTGCTGGTGGCCCTGCACCTGGCGCTGCCTTACCTGGTGCGCGACTACCTCAATGACAAGCTGGCGGACATGGGTGAATACCGTGGCCAGGTCACTGATGTGGACCTGGCCTGGTGGCGCGGCGCCTACCAGATCAACGGCCTGAAGATCGTCAAGACAACCGGCAAGGTGCCGGTGCCGTTGCTCGACGCTCCGCTGATCGACCTGTCGGTGAGCTGGCATTCACTGTGGTACGACCAGGCCGTGGTGGCCGAAGTGACCTTCGTTCGGCCCGAGCTGAACTTCGTCGACGGCGGTAGCAAGCAGGCCTCACAGACCGGTCGCGGCACCGATTGGCGCCAGCAGCTGGAAAAGTTGCTGCCGATCACCCTCAACGAAGTCCGGATAGACAACGGCACGCTGACCTTCCGCAACTTCAACTCCAAGCCCCCCGTGGACCTCAAGGCGACCCGCCTGGACGCCAACATCCGCAACCTGACCAACGTGCGCGACGAAAAAGGCCGGCGCGACGCCAGTTTCGAGGCCAACGCCCTGCTGCTGGGCGACGCCAAGGTCGAGAGCCGCGCCACCTTCGACCCGTTCAGCGACTTCGACGACTTCCAGTTCCGCCTGCGCGCCACCGGTATCGAACTGCGCCGGCTCAACGACTTCGCCAGTGCCTATGGCAAGTTCGACTTCAACGCCGGCCACGGCGATGTAGTGATCGAGGCGCAGGCGGAAAAGGGCCGGCTCAATGGCTATATCAAGCCACTGCTGCGCGATGTCGACGTGTTCAACTGGCAGCAGGACGTCGAAAACAAGAACAAGGGATTCTTCCGTTCGGTGTGGGAGGCGTTGGTCGGGGCCAGTGAGACGGTGTTGAAGAACCAGCCGAAAAACCAGTTCGCCACCCGCGTGGAGCTCAGCGGCAGCGTGCACCAGCAGGACATCAGCGCCTTCGAGGCGTTTCTACAGATTTTGCGCAATGGGTTTGTTCAGGCGTTCAATGCACGGTATGAACAGCCTAAGCCGGATTCGGACTGAATGTGCGTGACGGGCCATTCAGGGACTGAATACCCGGTCTGCGTTTGCAGCTGCCTGGGGCCGGGGTATAGTCGCTGACAACCGACAATCATGTATTGCCTGGGCCGGCCTCTTCGCGGACAAGCCCGCTCCCACAGGTACCCCACAGTTCTTGAGGGCTGTGCATTAACTGTGGGAGCAGGCTTGCCCGCGAAGGGGCCGACACTGACACCCCACAGAGGACAATCCCGATGAAGTTCGAAGGCACCCGCGACTACGTCGCCACAGACGACCTGAAACTGGCGGTCAACGCGGCCATCACCCTCGAACGCCCGCTGCTGGTCAAGGGCGAGCCCGGCACCGGCAAGACCATGCTCGCCGAACAGCTCGCGGCCTCGTTCGGCGCGCGGCTGATCACCTGGCACATCAAGTCCACCACCAAGGCCCACCAGGGCCTGTACGAGTACGACGCGGTCAGCCGCCTGCGCGATTCGCAGCTGGGCACCGAAAAAGTCCACGACGTGCGCAACTACCTGAAAAAGGGCAAGCTCTGGGAAGCCTTCGAGGCCGAAGAGCGCGTCATCCTGCTGATCGACGAGATCGACAAGGCCGACATCGAGTTCCCCAACGACCTGTTGCAGGAACTCGACAAGATGGAGTTCTACGTCTACGAAATCGACGAGACCATCAAGGCCAAGCAGCGCCCGATCATCATCATTACCTCGAACAACGAAAAAGAGCTGCCCGACGCCTTCCTGCGCCGCTGCTTCTTCCACTACATCGCCTTCCCCGACCGCGACACCCTGCAGCAGATCGTCGACGTGCACTACCCGAACATCAAGCAATCGCTGGTCAGCGAGGCGCTGGACGTGTTCTTCGACGTGCGCAAGGTGCCCGGCCTGAAGAAAAAGCCCTCCACCTCCGAGCTGGTTGACTGGCTCAAGCTGCTGATGGCCGACAACATCGGCGAAGCGGTGCTGCGCGAGCGCGACCCGACCAAGGCCATCCCGCCCCTGGCCGGCGCCCTGGTGAAGAACGAACAGGACGTGCAGTTGCTTGAGCGCCTGGCCTTCATGAGCCGGCGCGGCAACCGCTGACAGGAGCCGGCCATGCTGCTCAACCTGTTCAACGAAATGCGCGCGGCCAAGGTGCCGGTGTCGGTACGCGAGCTGCTCGACCTGCTCAATGCCCTGCAGCAGCGCGTGGTGTTCGCCGACATGGACGAATTCTACTACCTGGCCCGGGCGATCCTGGTGAAGGACGAGCGCCATTTCGACAAGTTCGACCGGGCGTTTTCTGCTTACTTCAAGGGCCTGGAAAACCTCGATCGGCACCTGGAAGCGCTGATCCCCGAAGACTGGCTGCGCAAGGAATTCGAGCGTTCGCTCAGCGATGAAGAGCGGGCGCAGATCCAGTCGCTGGGCGGCCTGGACAAGCTCATCGAGGCATTCAAGAAACGCCTCGAAGAGCAGAAAGAACGCCACGCCGGCGGCAACAAGTGGATCGGCACCGGCGGCACCAGCCCGTTCGGCTCGGGCGGCTTCAACCCCGAGGGCATCCGCGTCGGCGAGGCCGGCAAACGCCAGGGCAAGGCGGTCAAAGTCTGGGACCAGCGCGAGTACAAGAACCTCGACGACCAGGTCGAGCTGGGCACGCGCAACATCAAGCTGGCCCTGCGCCGGTTGCGCAAGTTCGCCCGCGAAGGTGCCGCCGAAGAGCTGGACATCGACGGCACCATCGACCATACCGCGCGTGACGCAGGGCTCTTGAACATCCAGATGCGCCCCGAGCGGCGCAACACGGTGAAGCTGCTGTTGCTGTTCGACATCGGCGGTTCGATGGATGCCCACGTCAAAGTCTGCGAAGAGCTGTTCTCGGCCTGCAAGACCGAGTTCAAGCACCTGGAGTATTACTACTTCCACAACTGCGTCTACGAGTCGGTGTGGAAGAACAACCTGCGACGGACGTCGGAACGCTTCTCCACCTTTGACCTGCTGCACAAGTACGGCGACGACTACAAAGTGGTGTTCGTCGGTGACGCGGCCATGGCGCCCTACGAGATCACCCAGCCGGGTGGTAGCGTCGAGCACTGGAACGAAGAAGCCGGGTATGTGTGGATTCAGCGCTTCATGGAGAAATTCAAGAAGATCATCTGGATCAACCCTTATCCGAAGCAGGCCTGGGAGTACACGGCGTCGACCCACCTGGTGCGGGATTTGATCGAGGACAAGATGTATCCGCTGACCTTGCAGGGGTTGGAGGATGGGATGCGCTATCTGTCCAAGTGATGTCGCCTGAGCCGGCCTCTTCGCGGGGCAAGCCCGCTCCACAGGGGCGGTCGTTGGTGACCCTGTGGGAGCGGGCTTGCCCCGCGAAGAGGCCAGTAGCCTCACCGCCAACGGTGCAGATACACCTGCTGCTCCCGCCAAGCCTCGTCCTGCTCCACCGCCCTGAACCGCACCGCCGCCCCCGGCATGCACTGGGCCAATTGCGCCAGCGCCAATGGCGTCAATGCCCCCAGCCGCGGATACCCACCAATGGTCTGGCGGTCATTGAGCAACACGATCGGCTGACCATCCGGCGGCACCTGCACCGCCCCCAGCGCAATCCCTTCGGAAATCATCGGCGCGCCCTGATAGACCAACTGCGGCCCGAGCAAACGGGTACCCATGCGGTCGGCACGACTGTCCAACGTCCAGTCACTGTTGAACGCCTCGAACAGGCTGATGCCGCTGAAATCACCGATCTGAGCGCCCATCACCAGGTCGAGCGTTGGCTTTTGCAGGTAAACCGGTCGCATTGCCTCGGGCACTTCGCGCAAAACCTGCTGCTCGCCGGCAAAACCCACCAACTGCCCTTTGCCCAAGGCCACACCCCGGCCATCGATGCCACCGAGCGCTTCACGCACGACAGTGGCACAGCTGCCCAGCACTGCCTCCCCCTGAAACCCGCCCGGCGCCGCAAGATAGGCTCGCACGCCCTGCTTCGGCAGCTTCAAGGTCAGCCGCTGGCCCTTGGCCAAGGCAAAGCTGCGCCAAGGCGCCAAGGGCTGGTCATCGACCCGCGCATCCAGGTCGGCGCCAGCCAGGGCCAGTACGCAATCCTGCTCGGCCACAGCCGTGAAGCCACCCAGCGCCACCTCGACTACCGGCGCACCCAGCGGGTTGCCCAGCAGCCAGTTGGCCCAATGCATCGCCACCCAATCCAGCGCCCCGCCCTGGGTCACACCCAGGTGGCGCACGCCAAAACGTCCGGCGTCCTGCAGCTGGCACAAGGCGGTACTCGCCTCGATCTGCAATTGCTTCATACCTGCGCCTCCACATCGCCGCCCAGGGCCACGAATTCGGCCCGAGAAACCGCCACGAAGCGCACCCGGTCGCCCGGTTGCAACAAGCTGTAACCCTCACGTTCGCGGTCGAACAGGCGTACCGGGGTACGCCCGATCAGGTTCCAGCCGCCCGGCGAAACCGCCGGGTAGGCCGCTGTCTGGCGCTCGGCAATGCCGACGCTACCGGCCGCCACGCGCTTGCGTGGTGTGCTCAGGCGCGGCGATGCCAGCCGCTCGTCCACCAACCCCATGAAACCGAAGCCAGGGGCGAAACCCAGCGCGAACACCGGGTATTCACGCTCGCTGTGCAGGCGGATGACTTCTTGCTCACTCAAGCCGCTGCGCGCCGCCAGCACGGGCAGTTCAGGGCCGACACTGGCGTCGTACCACACGGCAACCTCATGCAGGCGACCGCCGCTGCCGGTGTCGGGCTGCAGCCCTTCCAATGCCTGGACGATCAGCGCCCGCGCCTGCCCTGGCGGCATGTCGAACTGCACCATCAGCGTGGTGTAGGACGGCACCAGGTCTACCAGATGCTCGCCGAACGCGGCGCTCAGGCGCTGGCTGGCGGCGAGCATCCACGGCATGTTGGCCTCGTCGATGGCGTCGAACAGGCGCACCATCAGGCTGTCGATGGCGACCACCTCGATGCGGGTCCTCATGCGGACTCCAGTGCATCGAGGGCCTGCCGAATCTGCCGTACCGCCGCCACTGAGCTGTCGTTGTCGCCGTGCACGCACAAGGTGCTGGCGTGCAGGTGCAGCGCGCTGCCGTCGTCCGCCACCAGGGTTTCACCCTTGGCCAGGCGCAGTGCCTGTTCGATCACCAGGGCGGGCTCATGGTGCACCGCGCCGGGTTGGCGCCTCGACACCAGGTGGCCGCTGGCGGTGTAGGCGCGGTCGGCAAACGCCTCGAACCACAGCGGTACGCCGACTTCATCGCCCAGCGCCTGGGCTGGGCTGTTGTCCGCAGTGGCCATCAGCATCAGTGGTAAATCGCTGCCATAGGCCGCCACGGCTTCAAGCACGGTACGCAACTTCAGCGGGTCGGCCATCATGTCGTTGTACAGCGCACCATGGGGTTTGACGTAGGCCACACGGCCGCCGAGCACCTTGCAGATGCCGTCCAGCGCGCCGATCTGGTAGTGCAGCAAATCGCGTATTTCCTCGTTGCTGCAGGCCATGGAACGGCGGCCGAAGCCGACCAGATCCGGGTAGGCCGGATGGGCGCCAATGGTCACGCCGTGCTGCAGTGCCAGGGCCACGGTGCGGCGCATGGTGCCGGGGTCACCGGCATGGTAGCCGCAAGCGATGTTGGCGCAATCGATGTAAGGCATCACCTCGGCATCCAGGCCCATGCGCCAGCTGCCGAAACTTTCGCCCATGTCGCAATTGAGTAGCAGGCGGTTCACCTGGCGTGCTCCTGTGTCGATGTTCATGTGCCTACCCTAGCGCGCCTGGAGGTGTTTGCCACGGGTTTCCGGCAGGCTCAGGGCCGCCAGAATCACCACGCCATACGAGACGGCGGCAAAGCCGCCAATGCTCAGGCCCAGCGGAATCTTCTGGCCCAGTACGCCGATCAACAATGGGAACATCGCCGCGAAGATCTTGCCGATGTTGTAGCAAAAGCCTTGCCCCGAACCGCGGATGCGGGTGGGGAACAGTTCGGTGAGAAAAGCGCCCATGCCGCTGAAAATACCCGAGGCGAAGAAGCCCAGCGGGAAGCCCAGCCACAGCATGACGCCGTCGCTGACCGGCATTTGCGTGTACAGCAGCACAATGATGAACGAGCCGACGGCGAACAGGATAAAGTTCTTCTTGCGGCCCAGAAGGTCGGAAAGATAAGCGCTTACCACGTAGCCAAAGTAGGAACCGACGATCACCATCGCCAGGTAGCCGCCCGTGCCCAACACGCTCAAGCCGCGCTCGTTCTTGAGGAAGGTCGGGAGCCACGAGGTGATGGCGTAGTAGCCGCCCAGCGCACCGGTGGTCAGCAACGAAGCACGCACCGTGGTCCACAGCAGGCCGGGGGCGAAAATCTCATAGAACTGCGCAGGCGCCTCGGCGTTTTCCACGGCCTTGGCTTCTCGATAGACCTCGGGATCCTTGACCAGGCGGCGGACGAAGATCACGAAGATCGCCGGCACCAGCCCCAGCAGGAACAACGCCCGCCAGGCCTGCTCCGGCGGCAGCCAGGAGAACAACAGCGCGTACAGGATCGCTGTCAGACCCCAGCCGATAGCCCAGCCCGACTGCACCATCCCCACCGCCTTGCCACGGTCCTGGGCGCGGATCACTTCGCCAATCAGCACCGCACCAGCGGTCCATTCGCCGCCAAAGCCGAAGCCCATCAGGGTGCGGGCGATCAACAGCTGCTCGTAGTTTTGCGCGAAGCCGCAAAGGAAGGTGAAGAAGGCGAACCACAGCACCGTCAGCTGCAGCGTGCGCACGCGACCGATGCGGTCGGACAGGATGCCGGCGACCCAGCCACCGATGGCCGAGGCGATCAGCGTGCTGGTGTGGATCAGCCCGGCCTCGGTGGTGCTGATGCCCCACAGCATGATCAACGTGGGGATGACGAAACTGAGCATCTGTGTGTCCATGCCATCCAGGCCATAGCCAATCTTGCAGCTCCAGAACGTACGTCGTTGCTGGGAGTCGATGTCGCGGTACCAGGCGAATGGCCCGGTCGAAGGTGGTGATTGCACCTGTTGCTGCACGCCGCTTGGGTTCATGCTTGCCTCGGCTTGTTGGTATTGTTTTATGGGCGACGTCTGGCGTCGCGGCCTGAGCGTCATGTTCAGAGCCCACGCCAGCTGCGTCCAACGAGAAAAACCGCCGGTCTGGAACAAGAAAAACTGATCATGAACCTTCGCTTCCTCGAAACCTTCGTGTGGGTCGCCCGGCTCAAGAGCTTCCGCCTCACCGCCGAGAAATTGTTCACCACCCAGGCCTCGGTCTCCAGCCGCATCGCCGCGCTGGAGGCCGACCTTGGGGTCAAGCTGCTGCTGCGCGATTCGCGCGGCGTCAGCCTGACCCCGGAGGGCAGCAAGGTGCTGGAGTATGCCGAGCGCATGCTCGATACCGCCAAGGCCATGAAGCAGTCACTGGACAGCGACCGGGCCAAGGTCGGGCGCATCCGCCTGGGCGTGATGGACACAGTGATCCATACCTGGATGAGCGCACTGGTGGCCGAGCTGAGCGAGCGTTACCCGCAGGTGGAAATCGAGCTGGTGGCCGATACGGCGCTGAATTTGCGCGAACAGCTGCAAAAAGGCTTTCTGGACGTGATCCTGCAGACCGACCTGCTGCGCGAGCAATCGATCCGTAGCCACGACCTGGCGCGCTACCCCATGGGCTGGGTGGTGGCTGCAGGCGGCGCCCAGCACCGTGACTACGCTTCGCTGGCCGAGCTTGCGCGTGAGCGGATCGTCACCTTCTCGAAGAACTCCCGGCCGCATCAGGAAGTGCTCAGCCTGCTGCAAAGCGCGGGAGTCGAAAATCCAAGACTGAACTGCGTGAACTCGGTGGCGGCGATTACCCGCCTGCTGCGTGATGGCTTTGGCATTGGCGCGCTGCCACCGGCATTGGTGGATGCCGAATTGAGCCGTGGTGAGCTAGTGCTACTGGAGGGCCTGCAACCGCCGCCGAGCCTGGAGTTGGTGGTGGCCTGGCAGACTGGCGTGGCGCTGGTGGACGAGGTGGTTGGCGTTTGCCGGCAGGTGCTGGAGCGGTATGCGCGGGATGTGGGTGGGCAGCGGATTGTGTTGGTCTAAGGAATCTACAGAGCCTGTGCCGGCCCATTCGCGGGCAAGCCCGCTCCCACAGGTTTGGCACTGATCTCAAGAACTGCGCTGTACCTGTGGGAGGGGCTTGCCCGCGAAAGGGCCTCAGCGCCAGCTCTCTTTCACCGCCTTGCGCCGCCCACCCAGAATCACCCAGCCAATCCCCAGCAACAGGCTCTCGACCACGAACGCCAGCACAAACCCCGCGCCAACGCCCCAGCCGATCGCCTCCGGCACCAGCAAAATCTGGTAGCTGTAGCCCTTGAGCGTCTCTTCCCGCAGTTGCGGATCCGGCTGCACCAGCACATGCCAGGTCGTAGTCACCCACGACCCCTGCAGCGCCTGCCACTCGTTTTCCAGCAACTGGTTGCGGATCATCAGGCTCTCGATGCTGTTGGCATCGCTGTTGAACACCGGATCGTCACTGCTGCGATAGTGCCGCAGCAGGGCCTGCAGGTCACCCTTGAAGAAGCGCTCGGCGGTCTGCTTGAAGCCATCGAGCGCCTGGCGCGATTCGAACAGGTGTGCCTCGACCCGCTGGCTGTAGTCCTTGACCAGCCCAGGCACCTGGATACCGGCCAGCAGGCCGAAGGTGAACAGCAGCAACCGCAGGTAACTTCTGAACATGCAGCGTCCTTAGCTCTGGCCTTGCACAACGCACTCGCCGTGCCGCCACAACGCCCATTGGCCGGGCTCGTAGCGCCGCCAGGTCTCGTTCTCGGTCAAGGCCTCGGTGGCAATCACCGTGACCACGTCATTGGGGGTGGTTTCGGTGTGAAAATCGACGATCAGGTCGACATCCTTCAACCGCGCGGCGCCAAACGGCGCGCGACGGGTAATGTGTACCAGCTTGGTCGAGCAGAAGCAGAACAGCCAGTCGCCATCGCTGAGCAGGCAATTGAAAACGCCTTTGCCGCGATATTCGTCACAGGCTTCGACCAGCACCGGCAGCAGCTCTTCCACTTCCACCGGTTCCGGGAAAGCGGCACGGATGCGGTTGAGCAGGTCGCAGAATGCGGCTTCGCTGTCGGTGTCGCCGATAGGCCGGTAGAACGTCGCTTGGCCCTTGAACTCGCCGAGCTGGCCGTTGTGCGCGAAGCACCAGTTGCGGCCCCACATTTCGCGGACGAACGGATGTGTGTTGGACAGGCACACCCGGCCGACGTTGGCCTGGCGGATGTGGCCGATCACCACTTCACTCTTGATCGGGTAACGCTGCACCAGGTTGGCCACTTCCGATTCGCTGCTCGCCGCCGGGTCCTGGAACAGGCGCAGGCCGCGGCCCTCGTAGAAGCCGATGCCCCAGCCGTCACGGTGCGGGCCGGTTCGTCCGCCGCGCTGCATCAGGCCGGTGAAGCTGAAGACGATGTCGGTGGGGACGTTGGCGCTCATGCCCAGCAGTTCGCACATGGTGGCCTCCCGGCTTACAGACGTGGCTCGACCCGGCCGCCGACGGGCGCGGCAGGCGGCGGGTCGTTGCGGTAACGATCGCGGCGTTCGCCGGCCAGCGGGGAATCGACGGCAACGGCCTCATCCTCGGCAGCCTGGCGCTTGGCGGCGGCCTCGGCCTGTTCACGGCGCTCGCGGGCACGCTTTTCCAGCGGCCAACGCAGCAGCACGAAGGCGAGGTACAGGCCAAAGGCGATCAGGCCATACATGGCGAAGTCGGACACGGCGCGCCAGGCGTTGTTGCCGACCTTGAAGGCGACGTCCAGGGCGGTGATGGCCACGGCCGGGGCCATGGCGTCCTTGCCCGGGTCGACCACGGTCGGGGTCAACAGCAGGACCGCGAGGATCACCCGCAGCGGCTCACGCAGCCAGCGCCACATCCAGCCGGTGAGTTTAAAACCCACCCAGATGCAACCCAGGGCAGCAACGGCGTAGAGGCCCCAGGCGAGGGTATAGTCGTTCTCGGTCATGGTGTTCGTGCAAGCCAGGCAAAGAGTTGCCTATGATAAACACTTTTCCGGGCGCAGGCGCCCCCTAGCCAAGAGATCCCCGATGCCCAACGCGCTCCAGCCTCCCATCGCCCGCCAGGACCAGGCCGCCGACCCCTACGCCTGGCTGCAACAGCGCGACACCCCTGAAGTGCTCGACTACCTGCAGGCGGAGAACGCCTATCAGGAAGCTTGCCTGGCCAATCAGGCGCCGCTGCGCGAGCAACTGTTCGAAGAGATCAAGGGCCGTATCCTCGAAACCGACCTGTCGCTGCCATCGCCCTGGGGCCCGTACCTGTATTACACCCGCACCACGGCGGGCGACGAATACCCGCGCCATTACCGCTGCCCCCGTCCGGCGGACGATTCCAACACCGTGGACGAAAGCCAGGAACAGCTGCTGCTCGACCCCAACGCCCTGGCCAACGGCGGCTTTCTGGCGCTAGGTGCATTCAATATCAGCCCCGACCATCGCCTGCTGGCCTACAGCCTCGACACCAGCGGCGACGAAATCTACACCCTGTACATCAAGGACCTGAGCAGCGGCATCGTCACCACCCTGCCTTTCGATGACTGCGACGGCAGCCTGACCTGGGCCAACGACAGCCGCACGCTGTTCTTCGCCGAGCTGGACGACACTCACCGGCCCTGGCGCCTGCGCCGCCATACCCTGGGCGAGGCCGACGCGTTCACGGTGTTCGAAGAGGCCGATGGCCGCTTCTTCCTGCACTGCTACCGCTCAAGCTCGGAAAAACAGCTGGTGCTGCTGCTCAACAGCAAGACCACCAGCGAAGCCTGGGTGCTGGACGCCGAGACGCCGCTGGCAGATTTCACCTGCCTGGCCCCGCGTGTCGAAGGCCACGAATACTTCCCCGACCACGGCCAGCTCGATGGCCAGTGGCGCTGGTTCATCCGCAGCAACCAGGACGGCATCAACTTCGCGCTGTACCAAACCCCGGCAGATCGAGTGCCAACACGCGAGCAGTGGCAAGTGCTGGTGCAGCACCGCGACGACATCATGCTCGAAGGCCTCAGCCTGAATGCCGGCGCCCTCAGCTTGAGCCTGCGCGAAGGCGGCCTGCCAATCATCGAGGTACGCCCGCAAGGCCTGCCGGCCTACCGTGTCGAACTGCCGGACGCCGCCTACAGCCTGTACGTGCAGGACAGCCTGGAATTCGCCAGCCGCCGCGTGCGCCTACGCTACGAGGCGCTCAACCGCCCCGCCCAGGTGCGTCAGCTGGACCTGGCCAGCGGCGCGCAGGTGGTGCTAAAGCAAACCCCGGTGCTGGGCGACTTCGATGCCGACGACTATGTCAGCGAGCGCCTGTGGGCCACCGCTGCGGACGGTACCCAGGTGCCGATCAGCCTGGTACGCCGCAAGCAGGACCTCGGCAAGACCGTCCCCCTCTACCTGTACGGCTACGGCGCCTATGGCGAAAGCCTCGACCCGTGGTTCTCGCACGCCCGCCTGAGCCTGCTGCAACGCGGCGTGGGCTTTGCCATTGCCCATGTGCGCGGCGGCGGTGAGCTGGGTGAGGCCTGGTATCGGGCTGGCAAGCAGGAACACAAACACAACACCTTCAGCGATTTCATCGCCTGCGCCGAGCACCTGATCGCCAAGGGCGTGACGGCTTCCGACCGCCTGGCCATCAGTGGTGGCAGCGCTGGCGGCCTGCTGATCGGCGCGGTGCTCAACCTGCGCCCTGAGCTGTTCCACTGCGCGGTCGCCGAGGTGCCGTTCGTCGATGTGCTCAACACCATGCTCGACCCCGATCTGCCGCTGACCGTCACCGAGTACGACGAATGGGGCAACCCGCAAGCGCCCGAGGTGTATGAGCGGATCAAGGCCTACGCGCCGTATGAAAACGTCAGCGCCCAGCCTTACCCGGCCATGCTGGTGGTGGCCGGTTACAACGACAGCCGCGTGCAGTATTGGGAAGCGGCCAAATGGGTGGCGCGCCTGCGTACGCGCAAGACCGACGGCAACCTGCTGCTGCTCAAGACCGAAATGGGGGCTGGGCATGGCGGGATGAGCGGGCGTTACCAGGGGCTGCGGGATGTGGCGTTGGAATATGCGTTCGTATTGGGTGAGCTGGGCGTGGTGTAAAACGCGTTTCCTGTTGTCTTAGTGGTCTCGCATCATTAGCAAAGACCACCTCTGCTCCCACAAGGGGGTGAGGTGCTCAACAGATACCGGACAACACGAAGAACAACACATGCCCGACCCAACCCACCTCAGCGCCGAAATCCGCGACATGCTCATGGACTGCGGCCTGTTCGACACGTTCCAGCCCAGCGACTGCCTCACCGCCGCTGGGTACTTCAGCCTCACGACCATGGATGAGGGCGAAACCATCTTCAACGAAGGCGACGCGGGCACGTTCATGTGCATCCTCCACCGAGGCGTCGTTTCCGTCCGTAAGCTCGACGGCGATGGCAATCAAGTCGAAATCGCCACCCTGCGCAGTGGCCGCGCCTTCGGCGAAATGGCCGTGCTCGACGGCGAACGTCGCTCGGCAACCTGCGTCGCCGCCAGCGACTGCCAGCTGCTGACCCTGGGCAAGGACTCGCTGGAAAAGATGCTCAACGAAGCGCCACGCATTGCCGCGCGGATCATTCGCGCACTGGCTGTGGCGCTGTCGAAACGCCTGCGCATGCAGGACGGCCAGCGCCTGTCGCTCTAATCGTCATCCCCTGCCGGCTTGGCCGGCTCCGTACGCAACCCCGGCAACGGCTGATCCTTGGGCGGCCCTGGCACCGGCATCGGCGGCAATAATGGCGCGCCGGGCTGGTTGTCGTAAGCCTTGGGGGGCGTGCTCGGGGTAATCTGCGGATACGGCGTGGGCGTCGCAGTGCCGGGCGCGCCGGGCACCGGCGTGGTGATACGTGGCGGCGTACCGGCGGCCTGCGCCAACGGCACGCTGGCCAGCAGTAGCGCGGTGAGGATCGCTTGCAACATCAGCCACCTCCTGTCTGAACATTCCTACAGGCTACGCCCTTATGAACCTTTTCGCCTGTCCGCCTGCCCTGCAAGCGCGCTAGACTCAATGGCATAACCGTCACCTGCCTGATCAGAACAAAGGAAACACCATGAGTTCGGCTTCCACTTCCGCCGCCACCGCCCGCCTCGACCGCATCCTCGCCGACGCCAAGCGCGACAAGGAAATGGGCTACCGCGACAAGGCCCTGAGAATGTACCCGCACGTCTGCGGCCGCTGCGCCCGTGAGTTCGCCGGCAAGCGCCTGAGCGAGCTGACCGTGCACCACCGTGACCACAACCACGACAACAACCCGCAGGATGGCTCCAACTGGGAGCTGCTGTGCCTGTACTGCCACGACAACGAACACTCGCGCTACACCGACCAGCAGTATTTCAGCGAAGGTTCCACCAGCACCCCGAGCATCGCCAAGGCCACGCACAACCCCTTTGCCGCCTTGGCTGGCATGCTGAAAAAAGACTGACTGTCGATACCACCCCCGCTGCCGCCGGCGAGCCCGTATAATCGCGCTTTTTTTGCGAAGGGCCCCGGCACGTGGCAAACAAACGGTACAGCTGCATCGGCCTGTTCAACCCCAAGTCTGCGGAGAACGTCGGTTCAGTCATGCGCGCAGCGGGTTGCTACGGCGTCAACTCAGTGTTCTACACCGGCAAGCGCTATGAACGCGCGCGCGATTTCGTCACCGACACCAAGCGTGTGCACTACGACATCCCGCTGATCGGCATCGACGACCTGCAGCGCATCATTCCCCTGGGCTGCACGCCGGTTGCCGTGGAGCTGGTCGATGGGGCGCGGCCGCTACCGGAATACACTCACCCGGATCGGGCCATCTACATCTTCGGGCCTGAGGATGGTTCGTTGAGTGAAGAGGTGCGGGGCTGGTGTGAAGAGACCATCTACATCCCGACCGAAGGTTGCATGAACCTTGCGGCGACGGTGAATGTGGTGCTGTATGACCGCCTGGCCAAAGGCTTGAATACCCGCTCGGGGCCGAAGTTCAAGTAACAAAAAAGCCGCCTTGTGGTCTCAGTACCGCCCTCTTCGCGGGGCGAGCCCGCTCCCACAGGATGCCCCACTGACCTCAGGCCAGTAGAGTACTTGTGGGAGCGGGCTTGCCCCGCGAAGAGGCCGGCCCTGTCACCACAGGGCGGCCGGGTGCTGAGCTCCGTCAGAACAGCACCGTCCTGCAATCAGCTCACGACGCGTTGATCCAGATGGTCTTCAGCTCCGTGTACTGATCATGGGCCCAGATGGACTTGTCACGCCCACCAAACCCGGACTCTTTGTAGCCACCGAACGGCGTGCTCACATCACCTTCGCCGAAGCAGTTGACCGTGACCACGCCTGCGCGAATTTCACGCGACAGGCGCAGCGCGTTGCGCAGGCTGCCGGTGTAGGCGGAAGCCGCCAAGCCGTAGACGGTGTCGTTGGCCAGTTCGATCGCCTCGTCGATGGTCTCGAAGCTGGTCACGCTCAGCACCGGGCCGAAGATTTCCTCGATGAACAGCTTGTTATCGCGGCCGACGTTGTCGACGATGGTCGGCTGAATGAACACGCCCTGTTCGGCCTCGCCACCTTGAACGACGTCCAGTTTGTGCTCGGCGGCGTATTCCAGG
The DNA here is from genome assembly GCF_055584805.1 of Pseudomonas sp. NPDC090752. Classification (NCBI taxonomy): domain Bacteria; kingdom Pseudomonadati; phylum Pseudomonadota; class Gammaproteobacteria; order Pseudomonadales; family Pseudomonadaceae; genus Pseudomonas; species Pseudomonas sp. NPDC090752. The sequence continues at coordinate 20,254 of NZ_JBVJLI010000011.1, forward strand.
TACGACTTGACCTTCTCGAAGTGCGATTTGCTGACCATGGCGCCGAGGCGGTTTTCCGGGTCGAGCGGGTCGCCCAACTTCCAGTCCTTGAGGTGCTTGCCGATCAGGCTGAGCAGCTCGTCCTTGACGTCTTTATGGACGATCAGGCGCGAGGAAGCCGAGCAGTTTTCGCCCATGTTCCAGAACGCACCGGCCGTGACGAACTCGGCCACTTCGTTCAAGTCTTCGCAGTCGTTCATGACCACAGCTGGGTTCTTGCCACCCAGTTCCAGCACGATGCGCTTGAGGTTGGACTCGGCGGCGTACTTCAGGAACAGGCGGCCGGTGTCGGTGGAGCCGGTGAAGCTGACCATCGGGATGTCCATGTGGCGGCCGATGGCTTCGCCCACTTCACGGCCACCACCAGGCACCAGGTTGAACACGCCGGCCGGGATACCGGCTTCGTGGGCCAGTTCCGCCACGCGCAGCGCGCTGAGGGTGGTTTCCTTGGCCGGCTTGACCACGATCGAGCAACCGGCGGCCAGCGACGGGGCGATCTTCCAGGCCAGCATCAACAGCGGGAAGTTCCACGGCAGCACCAGGCCGACCACGCCGATGGCTTCGCGCACGACCATGGTCACGGCGGCGTTGCCGGTCGGGGCAGTGGCGTCGTAGATCTTGTCGATCAGCTCGGCGTGCCAGCGGATGGTGTGGATGGTTTCCGGCACGTCGACGTTCTGGCACTCGCTGACCGGCTTGCCGCTGTCCAGCGCTTCCAGTACCGCCAACTCGTGGGCGTTGTCTTCGAGCAGCTGGGCGAACTTCTGCAGCACGTGCTTGCGGTCGCTCGGCTGCATCTTCGACCAGGTACCTTCTTCGAACACGCGCTTGGCTGCGGCCACGGCGACGTTCACGTCGTTCACGTCACAGGCGGCGACCTCAGCCAGCTGCTTGCCGGTAGCCGGGTTGGTGGTGACGAAGGTGCGGCCCGAGATGGCATCGCGGAATTCACCGTCGATGAACGCCTTGGTGCGCAGTTGCAGGTCGGCGGCGATGGCCGCGTATTGTTCCTTGCTCAGCAAATCAGCCATTTGCGTGCTCCTTATTTGATCTGGGCGATGGTGGCCTTCAGGGTGCTGACCACGCGCTGCAGTTCTTCTTTCTCGGCGGCATCCAGCTCGGACAGCGGCTTACGCACGCTACCGGTGCTCAGGCCGTTGAGGGCCACGCCGTACTTGATCGACTGGACGAACTTGCCACCTTCGAGGAAGTCCATCAGCGGCATCATGGCGCTCATGATCTTGCGGCCTTTGGCGAAGTCCTTCTCGATCACGCAGGCCTCATACAGGGCCACGTGTTCGCGCGGGATGAAGTTGGAACCGGCGCAGACCCAGCTCTGTGCGCCCCAGGCGAAGAATTCCAGGGCCTGGTCGTCCCAGCCGCAGGACAGCTGGATGTTCGGGCGGTGGATGGCCAGGCGGTGCAGCTGGGCCATGTCGCCGGAGCTTTCCTTGATGGCGACGATGTTCTTCACATCAGCCACGGCATCGAAGAATTCCTCGCCCATGCTCACGCTCATGCGGCCTGGGTAGTTGTAGAGCATGATCGGCAGGCCAGCGGCGGCGTCGACGGCTTTGACGTGGTCGGCGATTTCCTGCTGGGTCGGCAGCGCGTACGGCGGGGTGCCCACCAGCAGCGCGTCGGCCTTGATTTCCTTGGCGTGCTGGGCGAACGCCACGGCGTCTTCGGTGCGGATGCCACCGGTGCCGACGATCAGTGGCAGGCGGCCGTTGAGCACGTCCTTGGCCTGGGCGGCCAGTTCGATGCGCTCCTGGGTAGTGTGCGCGTAATACTCACCGGTGGAACCACCGATGATCACGCCGTGGATTTTCGATTCGACCAGGTATTCGAGGACCTCGGCAAACGCTGCCTTGTCGATCGAGCCGTCCGCAGCCAGCGGAGTGATTGCCGGGGTGTAGATGCCTTCGAATTTCACGGTAGTTTCTCCAGTGCGTTGATCAGTGTTGTAAAAGGCCGCTGCGGATCGAAGCAGCGGCACGTTGTAGGGGTTCAGCCCAGCGAAGCGGCCTGTTGCAGGTTCAGCGAACGGGTTTCCGGGGCAAGGGCCACGGAGAACGCCAGGCCGACGAAGGTGACGGCGGCGGCGGCATACATGGTTGCGCCGATGCCATAGCTGTCGAGGGCAATGGGTACCAGCCAGGTACCAACCGCAGCACCGACCCGCGACATGGAGGTGCCGACGCCCACGGCGCAGGCACGGATTTCAGTGGGGAACAGCTCGTTCGGGTAAACCAGCTGCAGCACCTGGGCTCCGCCGATGAACAAAGCATAGGCACCGAACAGCACCAGGATGAGCATCTCGTTGCCACTGCTGAAGGCGCCCAGGCCCAGCAGCGCCAGCCCCGACCAGAAGAAGCTGTGCAGCAGCGTGGTGCGCCGACCGATGGTGTTCAGCAGGCGGGTGCCGATGACGCAGCCGACCACGAACAGGCAGGTGATCGCCACCGAACCGATCGAGGCCCAGTCACCCTTGAGGTTGAGTGCGCCCAGCACCTTCGGGGCGAAAGCGTAGACGGCGAACACCGGGATCACCGAGCAGGTCCAGAACATGGTGACGAACAGCATGCGTTTGCCGTAGCCGGAGTGCAGCAGGCTGAGGAACGACAGCTTGCGGGCCTTCGGCTCCTCGGGCAGGTTGCGCAGGGAGAAGTCGTTGCCGTACACGTCTTTGATCACTTGCTCGGCTTCGGCCGAGCGGCCCTTGCTGATCAGCCAGCGCGGCGACTCAGGGGTGCCCAGGCGAATAGCGAACAGCAAGGCACCGATCACTGCAGCACTGGCCAGTACCAGGCGCCAGGCATCGTCCCCGCCGTGGCGCAGGATGGCTTCACCGATCATGTAGGCGGTGGCCGCACCGGCGAACCACAGTACGGTCAGTGTGGCCAGGCGTGGGCCGCGGTTTTTCTTGGGCAGGAACTCCACCAGCAGCGAAGTCGCCACCGGGTACTCGATGCCCACCGCGATACCGATGGCAAAGCGCAGCAGGAACAGGGCCAGCGCCGACTCCACCCAGAACTGCGCGACCGAGGCGACGATGAACAAGGTCGGGCCGACGAAGAACACACGCTTGCGGCCGAAGCGGTCGGTCAGCCAACCGCCGAAGAAGCCACCAAAGAAAATGCCGATCAGCGCCGAAGCGGCGATCATGCCCTGCCAGAAACTGGTCAGGCCTAGGCCTGCGGACATCTGCACCATGGCCACGCCGATGATACTCAGCACATAGCCGTCGACGAACGAGCCGCCACCGGAACGCAAGGTCAGCAATTGGTGAAAGCGGTTGATCGGTACATCTTCAATCGAAATATTCGGACTTGTCATTGTTGTTCCTACCACTTCATTTACATGCACGTTTTCAAGGCGAGCGCGTCCGCGAAACTGAAAACTTCTTCAGCCCCGTGTGACCGGATGGCGCATCTCGATCATCAATTTCGGGCAAAGCGAGCCCGTACCGGCCAAACAGGACCGGCGTTAAAAATTCAATGGCCTAACTTAGTGAAGCGTCAGCTTTCCTTACCCGCGCGCATTTGCCCCCACATCAGGTTGGCGTTCAAGCCCAGGGATACCAAGGGCTGCGGTGGATTCGCACAAGGCCCGGGGGCATTGAGCAGAAACTCGATAAGTTCGTTCTTGTCACCGGCCAACCAGTCGGCCAGCAACTTGCCAGTGACCGTGCCACGGGTAACGCCCAAACCGTTGCAACACAATGCGCCGACTACATTCGGCGCCAACTTGCCGAAGAAGCCCATGTGGTTGCGCGAGAGTGCCAACGCACCGCCCCAGGTATATTCGAATTCAACACCCGGCAACATTGGGAAACGCCGGGCAAATGAGTCGCGGTGGCGCTGGACGAAGCGGTCGAGGTATTTGCGATTGCTGCGCCCGTCGGGGTTGTAGCTGAAGCTGTTGCGGATCAGCAGGCGGTTGTCGACGGTGCGGCGCATGGTGGTGCCGAACGGGTCTGCCGGGATCACGCCCCAGTACGGCTTGCCGCCCAGGCGGGCCTGTTCTTCCTCTGTCAGCGGGCGGGTGATGCTGCCATAGGTGAATACCGGCAGCATGCGGCCCTTGAGGAAACCGAAGCTCATGCCGAAGGCGTTGGTGGTGAGCACCAGCTTGTCGGCCGTGATCGAACCGTTGGCGTGGCGCAGCACCACCTTGTCGCCATAGTCGACATCGGTGATGGGGGTGTTTTCGTAGAGCGAGACGTTGCTCGGCAGGCTGTCGGCCAGGCCTTTCACCAACGCCGAGGGCTGCAACAGCGCCGTGCCGGGGGTGAACAGGCCCTTGCGGTAGAAGTCCGTGCCGATATGGTCCGGCAGATCGCGCCCTTCGATTACTTCATAGGGTTGGCCGAGCTTGTCCAGGCCGCGGCGGTAGGCATCCAGCACGGCGATGCCGCGATCTTCGATGGCCGCCTGGTACTTGCCGCAATGGCGGAACTGGCACTCGATGTCGTAGCGTTCGATCAGCTCTTTGAGGTACGACTGCCCGCCAAGGTTGAGCTTGAGCACGGTCTTGGCGATATCGATGTCGCCAATGTAGTCCTCGGCGCCGATGTCATGGGGCAGGTCGATGGCAAAACCGGCATTGCGCCCAGAGGTGCCGAAACCGACCTCCTGGGCCTCGATCAGCACGATCTCGTCGTCCGGGAAGTTCGTCGCCAACTGGCGCGCTGCGGCCAACCCGGTGAAGCCGGCGCCGACCACCACCCAGCGCGCCTGGCTGTGGCCGCTGTGGGCCGGCCGAGGTGTGCGCGGTTTGCTCAGGTGGTACCAGCCACAAGTGGCATCATCAGCAGGTAACGAACTTATTCTTGTCATGTCACTAACCTGGATCTTGTTGTTGACGAGCGGTCAGCGCCAACGGCGCAACCGTTGGAACTCATATCTGAATCGGTACATCCAGCGCTTGCGGTGCGGCGTATTCGGCCATGCGCCGGCGCGACAGCTCCATGTGCTCGCGCACTACCCTGCCCGCTGTTTGCGGGTCCCGCTGCTCGATGGCGACGATGATCTGCTCGTGCTGCTCGCAGGCAAGCTCGAGATCGCGTTGCATGTCATCGGTGGTGGGATGGCGATAGAAGATCTTGCCCAGGCGGGTGTGGTCGATGAGGATCCGACGCAGCGTAGGCATGAGGTATTCGTTGTGCGCCATCTTGCCGATTTCCAGGTGGAAGGCGTCGTTGTAGAGCACGCGGTTTTCCACGTCGCGCTCTTCGATGGCCTGGCGGAACTGCGCCTGGATGGCCTTGAGCACTTCGATTTCGGCTTCGGTGGCGTAGGTGGCCGCCAGCTGAGTGGTGGCGACGTAGATGAGCGGTGCGGCGACATAAAAGCTGTGCAGCGATTCGTGGTTCATCGCGGCCACGCGCGGGGCGCGGTTGGCTTCCAGTTCAATGTAGCCTTCGGCGGCAATCTGGCGCAACAGCTCACGAACCGGGGGGCGCGACAGGCCAAACTCGTCGCACAGGGCCAGTTCGTCCACCACCGCGCCTGGGGCCAGTTCCATGCTGAGGATCCGGCGGCGCAACGCTTCGGCGAGGACGGCCTTGCGGTCCTGTGGCACCTCTGCGGTGATGGGTTCAACGGTGGCTTTCATGGCGGCCTTCTTTGTTGTCATAGACTGTGTCTACTATTTGTATAACGACTATATGGCACTGTTAGACAATGTGTCTACAGCATTTTCGATGAACGGTGGAATCTCTAAAAGCCCCTGATTTAAAGGGCTTGAGCGGGTTAATGAGGTGAGATTAAACACCCTTGAGGCTGCATTGCCAAACCGGACAGGTAATTATCCAGACAAGACAGAAATGCAGAACCTGTTGAGCCACAACGAAAAAAGCCACCTGCGGAAGGTGGCTTTCATCCCGTCACCGCGCGAAGTCAGGCAGCCGCCAAGGCCTCCCGCCGCTCATGGCGCCGGCCGCTGATCACGCCCAGCACTAGAATCACCACGGCCAGGGCCAGCGTCAGCGACACCTCCATCCGGTGCTGCGGCATCACGAACATGGTCCCCAGGGCGAACACGATGAAGCCGATCACCGCGTAGGTCAGCCACGGGTACAGCCACATCCGGAAGGCGATCTCGACGTTCTGCCGCTGCAGGATGGCGCGCATGCGCAGTTGTGAGAAAGCAATCGCCAGGTACACCAGCAAGGCAATCGAACCGGAGCTGGCCAGCAGGAAGGCGAACACCTCAGCCGGTGCGAAGTAATTGACGATGGTGGCCAGGGCGCCGATCAGAGTGCTGCCTATCACCGCAACACGTGGCACGCCAACCTTGGAGGTGCGCTGGATGAAGCCTGGGGCATCGCCACGCTTGCTCAGCGAGTAGAGCATCCGCGACGAGATATAGATCGACGAGTTCAGGCAGCTAGCCACTGCCACCAACACGACCATGTCCACCAGGAACTTGGCATAGGGAATGTGCATGATTTCCAGCGCGCGCTGGTACGAGCCCTGCACCGGCAACAGCGGGTCGTTCCACGGCACCACCGAGATGATCACGAAAATCGACAGCAGGTAGAACACGCTGATGCGCCAGATCACCGAACGGGTAGCCTTGGCGATGTTGCGCGCCGGGTCTTTGGACTCCGAAGCGGCAATGGTCACCGCTTCGGTGCCCAGGTAGCTGAACATGGTGGTCAGCAATGCGCCGATGATCGCCGTCCAGCCATTGGGCATGAACCCACCCTGCTGTTCCAACAGGCGCGGCAGGCCACTGACCTCACGCCCAGGCAACACCCCGGCCAGGGCTGCAGCACCGAGGGCGATGAAGGCGACGATGGCGATCACCTTGAGCATGGCGAACCAGAATTCGAACTCGCCGTACTTGGCCACGCTGAACAGGTTGGTGGCGGTCAGCAGCACGGTCATGCTCAGGGCGAAGAACCAGGCATCGATGTGCGGGAACCAGTTGTTGAGAACCACGCCAGCGGCGATGGCTTCGATGGGGATCACCAGCACCCAGAACCACCAGTACAGCCAGCCGACCGTGAAACCGGCCCAACGCCCAATGGCGCGATCGGCATAGGTGGAGAAGGAGCCGGTGTCGGGGCTGGCGACTGCCATTTCGCCAAGCATGCGCATCACCAGCACCACCAGTGCACCGGCCAATGCATAGGCGACGATGGCCGAGGGGCCAGCAGCGGCGATGGCGTGGCCGGAACCGATGAACAGCCCGGCACCGATCACCCCGGCAATGGAAAGCATGGTCACATGGCGTTGCTTGAAGCCTTGCGCCAGCTGATTGCCGGCGCCACTCGCGCTTGTCGTTGTCATCCTGATCCCTGCTTTTGTTTTTTTGTGGAGGGGGACGTGAAGCTCCTGGATCGAAACCCAGCGTGGATGAGCTTCGCGCCAGGTCAAGGTAATGCGCGGCAGGCCGGGCCAGTTGCCCCAATCCGCCATGCACTTGACCAGACCTGACATTGGCCGCGTTAAAAGCCGCATTGCAGAGCCATCACCGCGCCTGGGCAACCGCTCGGCATGTGAACTGAACGGCTGCGCCGGGCGATGGGTCACCTGCTTACATTTCACACGGAGGGGTTGTCATGCTCGATATTCATTCCAATTCGGCCTCGGCGGAGCACAATGTCCAAGGCCTGGAGCGGGTTGGTTCGCTGGCCGGCGGTGCGCTGATGTTCACCAAGGGGCTGCGCCACGGTGGCTTGATCGGGTTGCTGCAGATGGTGGTGGGCGGTGTTGCGGTGGCACGCGGGGTCAGCGGGCATTGTTCGGCCAAGACCTGGTTCCTGCAGCATCGTCAGGAGTATCACCGGTTGCGTGCGGATATTGAGCGCAGTGCCGGGGAGCTGGAGGCGCTCAAGCGCAGTGCGGATTCGGCAATGCGAGGGGTTACGGTGACAGGGAAAGATCCGTTGACCGGTAGTTGATGGGTTGACTGTACTGGCCTTTTCGCGGGCAAGCCCGCTCCCACAGGTACACCACTGCCCTTGAGATCAGTGGTGTACCTGTGGGAGCGGGCTTGCCCGCGAAGAGGCCGGCACTGGCAACAAAGAAATCAGCGCAGGGCCTTGCTCTGCAACACCTCGGACCGCCGCCCCAGCACGTTCTCGCTGATCTGCACGAACTCGTCGGTACTTACCTTCGGCAGTCGCATCAATGCCTGGGTCACATCATCCAGCGACCGCTTGGCCTGGGTATGAATGCGGATTTCCTTGTCCAGCGCCTGCAACAGCAGCACCCCGCGCGCCACCTGGGCGGGGCTTGCGTGCTCGCCGCGCAGCTGGGTGACCTTGGCGCCCTGCTTCTGCAACCGCGCCTGCCACACCTCGTAGCGGTCATCGCTCACGCCCCCGGCCCGGCGCAGCAGTTCGTTGGCGTAATAGTCGGTGAGGCTTTGACCAAGCCAGTCGCTGTCGGCACTGACGCGAATCTGAGCAAACAACTGAACCAGCTCGCGCAGCAACGGGCTGCTGCCACTCTCGCTGACCATCGGCCGGCCGCTGTGCAGATACAGCGAACCGCGCGCCGACATCGCCCCGCGCCACATGCCGTCGCGAGCACCCACCAGCAGCAGCTTGGGCGGGTTGCGCGGGAACACGGCTTGCAGGTGCGGCCAGACGAAGGTCAGCAGGGTCAAGGTGTCCATCCGGCGCATGCCCTGCCCCACCGGGGCTGCCACGGTCACGTCGGTTTCGCCCAGGCGGGCGCGGCGGCTGCCGAGGTCACCGGCAAGCATCCAGCCGGTGGGCCGATCGAACAGGCGCGAAACGTTGTCGATGCGGAACTTGTCCTTGCCGACCCGCGGCCAGGAGGTTTCGATGCTCTTCCAGCCCTCGGGCAAGTCGACCGAGAGGCGCGCCACCAGTTCGGTGCCGTCCTGTTGATCGAGGCGTGCCGGTGGTATCAGCTGATCGCCGAGAAACAGCGCCCAGTGGGGCGTGATGCGCGAAGAATAGGCGCCGCTACGCAGTTTCTGGTCCAGGTTGACCCGGTAGCTGAGGCTGGTCTTGCCCGCCGCCGGGTGCCAAACGCCGCGCTCGCCTTTAAGCTGCCACTGGCCGTCAGCCTGAAAACCACTGTAGGCCCCCGCCTTGCCCAGGTCGAAGTCGAGACTGCGCACGGAGCTACCCTCCGCCAGGGTCAGGCGCACCTCGGCCTGGCCGTTGGCAGGCAACAGGCGCACTTGGTAGTCGAGGTCGACCTTTTTCGCCCAGGCCGGGGAACAGGCGATGAAGCCCAAAAGCAGCAACAGCTGGCAACGCATAGCGAAACTCCTTGTTTCCCAGAGACGACGGACTGTGCCGTTTAGCTGGCGCGAAAAATCAGGTGCTCTTCCCAGTCGTCTTCATCCACATCCTGCTCCTTGAGCATACGCCCCGATTGGGAAATGCGCTGTTCATGGACCTGCTGGCGATCACCGCAGACCAGGTGATGCCAGGCCGGCAGGTCCTTGCCCTCGCTGACCAAGCGATAACCGCAGGTGCTCGGCAGCCACTTGAACTGGTCGGCCTTGCCTGGGGTGAGCTGGATGCAGTCGGGTACTTCAGCGAAGCGGTTGGGGTAGTCGCTGCATTGGCAAGTGTTCATGTCCAGCAGTTTGCAGGCGATGCGCGTGTAATAGACGCTGTTGTCGTCCTCGTCCTCGAGCTTTTGCAGGCAGCACAAGCCACAGCCGTCACACAGCGACTCCCACTCTTGCGGGTCGAGTTGTTCGAGGGTCTTGCGCCGCCAGAACGGCGCGCTTTCAGCGATCATCACACGGGTTTCCTGCAGTCGTCTCGTAGGCCGCGGCGCGCGGCGGCGCCAGTCTAGAGCCTGGCCTTGCGCAACGCCAGACCGCTTGTCAGTACCGAGCGGACGCAGTAGCGTGCGGTCTTTCCCCGCCCGTTGCAGGAGCAGCCATGAGCGCCACCCCCCGCATTGCCGATTACGCCATCAATGAACAGTTCATCAACCGCTGGTCGCCACGTGCTTTCACCGCTGAGCCGATCAGCCAAGAGACCCTGCTGAGCTTCCTCGAAGCCGCCCGCTGGGCGCCGTCGGCCTACAACTCGCAGCCGTGGCGCTTCCTCTATGCCCGCCGCGACACGCCGAGCTGGGAGCGCTACCTGAACTTGCTGGTACCGTTCAACCGCAGCTGGGCACAGCAAGCCTCGGCGCTGGTGCTGGTGATCTCCAAGACCACCTTTGCCGCCCCGGGCGCCAGTGAAGAAAAACCGGCGTTGTGGCACACCTTCGACACCGGTTCTGCTTGGGGTCATCTGGCCTTGCAGGCGAGCATCAGTGGCTGGCATACCCATGGGATGGCCGGGTTCGATAAAGAACTGGCGCGCAGCGAACTGAAGGTGCCGGAAGGCTATGAGCTGCATGCCATGGTGGCGATCGGCAAATTGGGCGACAAGGCGAGCCTGGACGAGGGCCTGCAGGCGCGTGAAGTGCCGAGCCCGCGCCGGCCGCTGAGTGAGCTGGCGGCTGAAGGGGATTTCAGTCTGTAAAATCAGCCTTGGCTTCTTCGCGGGCAAGCCCGCTTCCACAAGTTCGGAGGTGTCCATAGGACCTGTGGGAGCGGGCTTGCCCGCGAAGAGGCCAGCACCAACGCTACAAATCAATAACCCTTGGCGAAATCCACTTCTCCACGCAACCCGTGCCCCGCCTGGTACGCCTGCATATTTTCGACGAACAACCGCACCATCGCCGCTGGCGAGGTGGGTGCCGAACTGTGCCCGGTCAGCAACAACCCCCAGGCCGTCCAGAACGGGTGACGCTGCGGCAGCGGCTCCTGCCGACACACATCGATCACCGCGCCCGCAAGGTGTCCTTCCTTCAAAGCCTCGACCAGGTCGGCATCGACCACCGCCGCCCCGCGCCCGGCATTGATGAACAGCGCGCTGGGTTGGAAACACTTGAACAGCGCGGCGTCGTACAAGTCATGGGTCGCCGGCGTATCCGGCAGCAAATTGAGCACGTAGTCGGCTTGCTCGACCATCCTTGGCAAATCCCCCAAACCGGCCACTTCGACGAATGGCGCCTGTTCACGCGCCGTGCTGGCGATGCCATACAGCGTCACCCCAAACGGTGCGAGGAACTCGGCCACGCGCTGGCCGATATCGCCGGTACCGACGATCAGCACCTTGCGCCCTTCGAGCGTACGCCCCGGGCGATCGTCCCAACGGCGCTCGACCTGGCTGACCAGGCGCGACAGCACTTCACGCTCATGCCCCAGCATGTAGGTGAGCATGTACTCGGCCATCACCTGGCCAAAAATGCCGACCGCACGGGTCAGCCGGTAATCGCGCGGCAAGCCGTCGGCCAGCAACGGCGTAACGCCGGCCCAGGTCGACTGCATCCACGCCGGCTTGTGACCTTGGCGCAGCAGGCTCGCCAGCAGGTCTGGCTGGCCCAGCCAGACCGGGCACTGCGGGGCTTGCAAAGCAAGCTCGGCGGAATCGCCGCTGGTGAAGATCTGCAATTGTGGCGCTGCTTCGCGCAACAGTTCGGTGTAGCGAGCATGGTCGTGCTCAGCGATCAATACACGCATGGTCAGACCGGATCGTTACGGCGCAGCAGCTCTTCGGGCAGGTGCTCGATGTACTCGTCTTCGGCCGGTGGCATCTGCAGGTGGTAGCCCTGGTTTTCCAGGTTCTCCAGCACCTTGCTGATGTCCTCGCGGGCCAGCTGGCGCTCGGGGGTCAGCACCAGGTCGAAGGCGTGCACGGGCTTGCCGAAGAACGGCAGCAGCGCCTCGGGTACACGCTCCAGGCCATCGGCCTTGAGCACGTAGAGGTACATTTCGTTCTTGCGTGGGCTCTTGTAGATTGAGCAGATACGTTTCATCGGTTCTCTCCGGCACCTGCCAGGTCATCCAGCAGGGCCTGGCCCATCCGCTCACGGCGCCAGCCGCGCAGCGAATCGGGCAATTGATAGGGGCCGTTGGGGTAGCCGCTCTTGAGCAGGGCTTCCAGGGCTTTCTTGCGCAGCATCAGCTCCGGGGCGATGCCAAGGCGCTCACCTTCGGCCTGGCCGATGGCGCGCAGGCGCTTGAGGATGCCGGCGGCTTCGATCGGCAGCGGCTCGGGCAGGGTCGCCGGCCATAGCTCCGGCGGCTGGCTGGCGGCTTGCTTGATCAGTGCGAGCAGCGTGGCGCCGTCCTGACGGATGGTGCGCGGGTGCATTTCTTCAATTTTGGCCAGCGCCGACAGGTTGTCCGGCTGGCTCCTGGCCATGGGCCACAGCGAGTGTTCCTTGAGGATACGGTTGCGCGGCACATCGCGGCTGCGGGCCTCGCGCTCGCGCCAGGCGCACAGTTCGCGCAGCACGGCCAACTGCTGGCGGCCCAGTTTCCAGGCCAGTTTGACGTCGCGGTACAGGGCCTGCGGATCGACTTCACGGCGCAGGGCCGCCACCAACTCGGCACCGTCTTCCAGCACCCAGGCGTACTTGTCGTCAGACAGGCGTGGACGCAGCTCGATAAACAGCTCGGCCAGGTGCACGGCATCCTCGGCTGCGTAGCTGACCTGAGTGTCCGACAGCGGGCGCTGCAGCCAGTCGGAGCGGGTTTCGCCCTTCGGCAGCTCCAGACCCAGCACTTCTTGAACCAGGCGTGAATAGCCCATCGAGAAGCCCAGGTTCAGGTAACCGGCGGCCAGCTGGGTATCGAACAGCGGTTGCGGCAGCTTGCCGGTCAGGCGCAGCAGCACTTCCAGGTCTTCGCTGCACGCGTGCAGGACCTTGACCACTCCGGCGTCTTCCAGCAGTTCGCCAAGCGGCTGCCAGTTGCCGATCAGCAACGGGTCGATGAGGAAAGCCCGCTCGCCGTCGCCAATCTGAATCAGGCCAGCTTTCGGGTAAAAGGTGTCGACCCGCATGAATTCGGTGTCGAGCGCCACGAAGGGCAGCTTGCGCCACTTCTGGCAGAGTTCGGCCAGATTCTGGTCGTCACGGATCCAGTGTATTTCGATGGCCACAAGGCTCTCCCACAAACATTGGCGCGCAGTATATACGGCGCGGGCGCTGCGGGTGAAACCTGGCGACCGCCGCGCCTCTAAGGATAGTGGAAAGCGTAATCGCTCAGCGCTTGGCCGTTAGCCACGGGCGGCAACTGGCGAACATGTCCAGCGATTGCTGGTAGACCTGGGTGTGCACCTGCAGCAGGCCGAGCATGGAGTGGAACAGGTTGTCCTGCGACAGCGGCGCATCGCTGAGCTTGGCCAGACAGTCGGTGTCGAGGCCGAAATCCTCCTTATAGCTATCGGAGAACCAGGTCAGCAGCGGCACGTGTTTCTGCTGGTCAGGAGCGATGGCGTAAGGGGTGCCGTGCAGGAACAGGTTGTATTCACCCAGCGACTCGCCATGGTCGGACAGGTAGATCATCGCCGTGTCGACCTTGTCCTGCCTGCTGCGCAGGGTATCGATCAAACTTGCCAGCACCTTGTCGGTATAGGCCAGGGTGTTGTCATAGCCATTGATGATCTGCTGTTCGCTGCACTGGTTCAAGGCGTTACTCTGGCATACCGGGGTGAAGCGCTCGCTGCCATTGGGGTAGCGCTTGAAGTATTCGGGGCCGTGGCTGCCCATCTGGTGCAGCACCAGCACGGTGTCCTTGTCGAGGTTATCGAGCAATTCGCCCAGGCCCTGCAACAGGATCTCATCGTGGCATTCGCCGTTGGCGCACAACGCCGGGTCCTTGAGGTTGCTGACATCGATGAACTGCACCCGGTCGCAGGTGCCCTTGCAGCCCGACTGGTTGTCGCGCCACTGCACGGCCAGGCCGGCGCGCTGGAGGATATCCAGCAGCCCTTCGCGGTTCTTGGCCACGCGGGCGTCGTAGTCCTTGCGCGGCATGCCCGAGAACATGCACGGCACCGACACTGCCGTCTCGGTGCCACAAGAGCGCACATCGGAGAACGCCAGCAGGCCCTGCTGCCTGGCCAGGTTGGGGGTGGTATCACGGTCATAGCCGAGCACGCCGAAGTGGTCCGCCCGGGCACTTTCACCGACTACCAGTACGGTGAGCGATTTACGCGCATGCTGCTGCCAGGCAGGATCGCGCCGGGCATCGGTGCCGTAAGGCTGGAAGGGTCTGGCGGCTGTACCGACACGCTCGCTGACATACCCAATGGAAGCACCGACGATATTGCTCGGGGTGAGCATCAGGCGCAGTTCGTGGTGGTTGCGAAACAGTGAAGACAGCCCCTGATAGTTGACCAGCGCGACCGAGCCCAATGCCACGACACAAGCGCCGCTCACCACCAGTTTGCCGAGGATTTCGCGGTGCCAGGCACGGTAGGCAATGGGGGCTTTCCACACTAACAGTGACGGCAATACACCGAGCAACAACAGATAGGCGGCAAACGTGAGAGAGAGCAGATCGCGAACTTCTGCAACATTGGTTTCGGCCATATTACGAAACATGCCGCCATCAATAAGCACCCCGTACTGATTCATGAAGTACGCAACGCCCGCCCCACTCATGAACAACACAATTAACAGCGGCTTCAATACATAACGGAAAGCAAAAATCGTCAACACCAGATTGAACGCGAACAACATCAGCGCGGCAAATGCCAGGCTCAGCCACAGCCCAGGCAAACCGGAGGGTACTAACTGTTGCAGGTGCTCCCAGAGGAACACGTTGAACCCGACCAACAGGTAAACACTGGCCAACAGCGTGACCCATTCAGTCCGCAGGGATTTGAAGGTGAGCATGGGGATTGGTAATCCAGAGTGAGTATCAGCTCCCGGGCGTCAGGCACCCTGGGAAAGTTGTCGAAACTCTAGAAAGCGCACCATCAATTTTTCGTGAAAAAGACGCCAACGAATCCGTGAAGTGGCGTCTTTCATTCATTAAATAACGTTCATTCAGCCGCCGTTCAGGCTGGCAGATGGAGCTTGGCGTAGGGCTCGCGATCGATGTCCTGCACTTCCACACACAACTGCAGGTCCATGCCTGCTTGCTGCGGTACGCCTTCACGCAATACCGCAAGCAGGCTTTCTGACAACTGCTGCTTCACCTCGTGGGCGCGCCCGCTGAGGATGGCCAGACGCACATGGGCAAACGCCCGTTTACCCGGCGCGGTACCCACCCGGTAATGGCTGAACGCCTGGGCGCGGCTCTTGATGTCCGCCTCGTCGGCGAACTGGCCACTGCCGAACAGGGCGTGATTCAGGCGAAGCAGCAGCACGTCGACATCGAGCTCGCACAGGTTGTCGCTGTATTCCAGGTTCAAGTGAGGCATGGCACAGGTTCCAGGCGTTGGAGAGACCGACAGCCTACCCCAGTCCCCCACCCGCGCAAAGGCGGCTATCCTCAAAGGTCAGGACCTTAACGACAACCCTGACAGAGGTGAAGAAATGCCAGTTCCGCATGATCTGCTCGCTGACTTGCACGTTACCGCTGATGACTTCCAGGCACGGATAGACAAGGACCAGACGCTGCATGCATTGCACAAGGAATACAATGCCAAGGACAAGGAAGTGGTGGCCGCCGAAGGCAATGGCACCAACGACGACACCGTCAACCGCCTGCGCAAGGAGCGCCTGCTGATCAAGGACAAGATCGAGCGAATTATTCATCCGCCGAAATCATCATGATTTTGTGCTGAGCCCACCGGCCTCTTCGCGGCTAAAGCCGCGAAGAGACCAGCAGCCTTCACACAGCAGCCGCAGCCTTCAACGCCCCCTCCAGGTCCTCGATCAGGTCCTGGCAATCCTCGATCCCGATCGACAGCCGCAGCAGGTTCTCACTGATTCCCATCACGCCCTTCTGCTCCGGGCTCAGGGAGTTGTGCGACATGCTCCAGGAGTGGTTGATCATGCTCTCCACACCGCCCAGCGAATCGGCCAGGACAAAGATGCGCAAAGCCTCGACCAGGCGGTTGAGCGCCGCGCGGTCGCCGCCCTTGACCTTCATCGCCACCACAGCCCCGCCCGCACGCATCTGGCGCTTGCACAGTTCGTGTTGCGGGTGGCTCTGCAACCCCGGATAGAACACCTGCTCGATCTGCGGGTGGCTTTCGAGAAAGCGCGCCACCTGCAGGGCATTGGCGCATTGGCGTTCCATGCGCACGTCGAGGGTCTTCAGGCCACGCAGGGCCAGGTAGCAATCGAACGGCCCCTGTATCGCGCCCACGGCCATGCTGATCTTGCGCAGGCGCTTGTACAACGCCTCGCTGGCCGCCACTACCACACCTCCCGTCAGGTCCGAATGGCCGCCGATGTATTTGCTGGCGGAGTGCATCACCAGGTCCACACCGAGGGTGATTGGGCGCTGGTTCCAGGGCGAACAGAAGGTGTTGTCGATGCAGGTAAGGATGCCGCGCGCCCGCGCCAGGTCACAGACTGCCTTGATGTCGACCAGGTGCAGCAACGGGTTGGTCGGCGACTCGATCCAGATCAGCTGGGTCTCGGGCTTGATCGCCGCCGCCACCGCTTCGATGTCGTTGAGGTCCACGTAGGTGGTGGTCAGGCCCGAGGTGTGCCCACGATAGTCTTCCAGGATGCGGAAGGTACCGCCGTAGACACCGTTCATCACCACCACATGGGCATCCTTGGGCAGCAACTCCAACACCGTGGCGGTGGCGTTGACACCAGAGGCACAGGCCACCGCGCCGACCCCCTCTTCCAGCGCCGCTACGCAGCTTTCGTAGGCATGCCGGGTCGGATTGCCGACGCGGCTGTAGGCGTAATCGGGGTGGTCGTCGAGGCTGCGTTTGATGTAGGAACTTGCGGTGTAGATTGGCGGGAAAATCGCGTTGTCAGCGACGCTGAACTGCTCGCCGGCGTGGATGGTGCGGGTGGCGAAATTGCGCGGCTTATCGGACATGGTCGGGCCCATTGGCAGATGTTAATTGCGCAACTATCGCACAAACGACAAGGGCTGGCGCTGCGGGATTTTTTTCTACCGCTGGGGTAATCTGGCGAATATTTTTCTCAGTCAGCCGTGACCGATATGGACAGCTTCGACCAGCACATTCTCACTCTGCTCCAGCGCGACGCGTCAATATCGCTCAAGGACCTGGCCGAAGCCGTCAACCTGTCCACCACGCCGTGCTGGAAGCGGGTCAAGCGCCTGGAAGAAGACGGCTATATCCTCGGCCGCGTCGCCCTGCTCGATCCCGAGCGCCTGGGCCTGGGCCTGACGGTGTTCGTTCAGCTCAAGACCCAGCGCCACGACAGCGCCTGGCTGGAGCAGTTCGCCGCGACGGTGAAGGGCTTCGAGGAAGTGATGGAGTTTTACCGCATGTCCGGGGACTGGGACTACATGCTGCGGGTGGTGGTGGGTGATATTGCGGCCTATGACCGGTTCTACAAGAAGCTGATCAACAGCACCGATGGGCTGTCGAACATCACCTCCAGTTTTGCCATGGAGCAGATGAAATACACCACGGCGTTTCCTGTGCACAGAACCTGAATCGGCACTGGATTCTTCGCGGCTAAAGCCGCTCCCACAGGTTCTGCACAGGTCTTGAGTGCTGCACTGAACCTGTGGGAGCGGGCTTGCCCCGCGAAGAGGCCTGCTCAGGCAACCCATCAATCCGCCGCCAGCACCGCCGCAATCCGGTTCCCCGCCTTGGCCTTCTCCAACCGAATCGCCACAAACTTCGACGTCGGCGTATACGTCCCCTCGCCATAACTCTCCAGCGGCACCAACGGATTGGTCTCCGGATAATAAGCCGCTGCCTGCCCCTGCGGAATGTCATACGCCACCAGCCTGAACCCCGACACCCGCCGCTCCACACCGTCCTCCCAAAGCGACACCAGGTCCACCAGTTCGCCCGGCTCGAAGCCCAGGCGGCGGATGTCCGCCTCGCTGATGAACACCACTTCACGCAGACCGAACACCCCGCGGTAGCGGTCGTCGAGCCCATACAACGTGGTGTTGTACTGGTCATGCGAACGCATCGTCTGCAGGATCAGGTCCGGCTTGTCGCCCCGCGCCAGCACCTGGGCGTTGACCAGTTGTTCGGGCAGCTGGCTGGCACTGAAACGCGCCCTGCCGGTTGCCGTGCGCCAGTTGCGCTCGGCCGCGCTATTGCCCAAATGGAAACCACCCGGCTGCTCCAGGCGCTGGTTGAAGTCGGCAAAGCCCGGGATGACGTCGGCAATCATGCTGCGAATGCGTCCGTAGTCGGCCACGGCGTACTCCCAGTCGATCGGCTGGTTGCCCAGGGTGGCCTTGGCCATGCCGGCGATGATCCACGGCTCCGAACGCATGTGCGGTGAACGCGGGCGCAGCTGGCCGTGCGAGATATGCACCATGCTGAAGGTGTCTTCCACGGTCACGCCTTGCGGCCCGCTGGTCTGCAGGTCGATCTCGGTACGGCCCAGACAAGGCAGGATCAGCGCATCACGGCCGGTGACCAGGTGCGAGCGGTTGAGCTTGGTGGAAATCTGCACGGTCAGCGCGCAGTTGCGCAGCGCCGCATGGGTGCGTGGCGTGTCCGGGGTGGCCTGGGCGAAGTTGCCGCCGAGCGCGATGAACACCTTGGCGCGTTGCTCTTCCATGGCCTGGATCGCCAGTACCGCGTTGTGCCCGTGGGCGCGAGGGACGCGGAAGTGGAAGCGTTTTTCCAAGGCATCGAGCAGCGCTGCCTTGGGCTTCTCGTCGATGCCCATGGTGCGGTCGCCCTGCACGTTGCTATGGCCGCGCACCGGCGACAGGCCGGCGCCTGGCTTGCCGACGTTACCGCGCAGCAGTTGCAGGTTGACGATTTCTTGCACGGTGGGCACCGAGTGGCGGTGCTGGGTGACGCCCATCGCCCAGCACATGATCACCCGCTCGGCCTTGCGGTACATGCGCGCGGCCAGTTCGATCTCGGCCAGGGTCAGGCCGGACTGCTCGACGATGTGCTCCCAGCAAGTGGCGTCCACCGCCGCCAGGTAGTCATCAACGCCGCTGGTGTGCTCGGCGATGAAGGCGTGGTCGAACACCGCGGGCTCACCCTTGGCCTGAGCCTCGCGCTCCCATTGCAACAGAAACTTGGCCATGCCGCGCAGGGCCGCCATGTCGCCACCCAGGGCTGGACGGAAGTAGGCGTTGGTGGTGGGTTCGGAGCCGTTGCTGAGCATCTCCAGCGGATGCTGCGGATGCTGAAAGCGCTCCAGGCCGCGCTCCTTGAGCGGGTTGAAGCACACCACCTGGGCACCGCGTTTGACCGCCTCGCGCAGTGGTTCGAGCATGCGCGGGTGGTTGGTGCCGGGGTTCTGGCCGATGACGAAAATCGCGTCGGCCAGCTCCAGGTCGTGGAACACTACGGTGCCCTTACCCACTCCGAGGGTCTGCGACATGCCAACGCCACTGGCTTCGTGGCACATGTTCGAGCAGTCGGGGAAATTGTTGGTGCCGTAGGCGCGGACGAACAGCTGGTAGAGGAACGCCGCTTCGTTGCTGGCCCGGCCCGAGGTGTAGAACTCGGCCTGATCGGGCGACTCGAGCGCCCGCAGATGCTTGGCGACCAGCTCGAAGGCCTCTTGCCAAGTGGTTTCGACATAGTGGTCGGTGGTAGCGTCATAGCGCATCGGGTGCGTGAGGCGCCCCTGGTATTCGAGCCAGTAATCGGTTTGGTCCTTGAGCGCGCTGACGCTGTACCTGGCGAAGAATGCGGGGTCCACCGAGCGGCCGGTAGCTTCCCAGTTGACCGCTTTGGCGCCGTTTTCGCAGAACTTGACCATGTCGCTTTCCGGCGACTCTCCCCAGGCGCAGCCCGGGCAATCGAAGCCGCCGTTCTGGTTGGTCTTGAGCATGGCCCGCAGGTTCTTGAAGGCATTCTCGCTGCCCAGCCAGCTCTTGGTCACGCTTTTCAGCGCGCCCCAGCCGGCGGCAGGCCCTTTGTAGTCCCTGATGTGTTGGTCCTGGCTCATGCGGTCAATCCTCACGCGGCATCGAAAGTGCAGCGGATCGCGTCGTCCGGTGCTTATTTCCAGCCTATGGACGCCGGCATAGAGCCGTCCAATCGATATGCCCTACGGGGTGATAAGCCATTTCGATCACAGGCTGCCGACGTATCCCAGCGCCTTTGGATACGGGGCCTGCAGCCGTGATAGAGGATATTGATCGAATAGTCGGGGAAAGCAATTTGACGGGCGGCAGCGCAGGTTATAGCTTGAACCTTGTACTCCTCCCTCTGCCGAGCGCGAACGTGGAACAGAACAGCCGGGCCCTGATCGACGGCTTCAATCGCAAAATCGACTACCTGCGGATGTCGGTCACGGACCGCTGCGACTTCCGTTGCGTCTACTGCATGGCCGAAGACATGCAGTTCCTGCCGCGCCAGCAGATTCTCAGCCTCGAAGAACTGTTCCAGGTAGCCGAGCGCTTCGTCGCCCTGGGTACCCGCAAGATCCGCCTCACCGGTGGCGAGCCGCTGGTGCGCCAGGGCATCGTCGAGCTGTGCGGGCGTATTGCCGCCCTGCCCGGCCTGCGCGAACTGTGCATGACCAGCAACGGCTCGCAACTCGGCCGCCTGGCCCAGCCGCTGTTCGACGCTGGGCTTTCGCGCCTGAACATCAGCCTCGACAGCCTCGATTCTGAGCGTTTCAAGCAACTGACCCGCACCGGCGACCTCGCCCAGGTGATCGCAGGCATCGACGCTGCCCGCCGCGCCGGCTTCCAGCGTATCAAGCTCAACTGCGTGGTGCTCAAGGGCCGCAACGACCACGAGCTGGTCGACCTGGTACGCTTTGCCATCGACCGTGAGCTGGACATCACCTTCATCGAAGAAATGCCGCTGGGCGTGATCAGCGAACATGAACGCGGTGAGTCGTTCTGCTCCAGTGACGACGTGCGCGCGCGCCTGGCCGAGCGGTTCACCCTGGTCGAATCGACCGAGTCGTCGCAGGGCCCAGCCCGCTACTGGCGTCTGGCCGAAGCACCCGATACCCGCGTTGGCTTCATCTCACCCCACAGCCACAATTTCTGCGCCACCTGCAACCGCGTGCGCCTGACCGTCGAAGGCCGCCTGCTGCTGTGCCTGGGCAATGAGCACTCGATGGACCTCAAGCAGGTGCTGCGTAGCCACCCAGGCGATGCCGAGCGGCTGGAAAAAGCCATCCGCGCCTCGCTGCACCTCAAGCCTTACCGCCACCACTTCGAAGTGGGTGGCGATGTGCAGATCCTGCGCTTCATGAACATGACCGGCGGCTGATCGGCCGCCTCTGGACTTCCATGATCGTCCACTCCCGCCCCGATGTGCTGCGTGTGCTCTTCACCCTCAAGGGTTCGATCGTCAAGCGCATCGCCTTGCGCTGCCTGATGGTCACCTTGCTGGCCGCGCTGATCGTGCTGGTCGAGCGCCACTACCCGGCGTTTTTCTACCCGGTCAGCGCCACGCCGTTCACCCTGCTTGGCCTGTCGCTGTCGATATTCATGAGTTTTCGCAACAACGCCTGCTACGACCGGTGGTGGGAGGGGCGCAAGGCCTGGGGCAAGTTGATCATCGAGACCCGCTCATTCGTGCGCGAAAGCGTGGTGATTGCCAACGAGACATTGCGCGCCGAGCTGCTGCGCAACCTGTGCGGTTTTGCCCATGCGCTGAATGCACGGCTGCGCAACGAGGATGATCTGGAGGCGGCCCGCCCTTGGCTGGCCACCCCGGCTGCGTTCAGCCCGCACAATGTCTGCGACGGGATCTTGCGTGAGCTGGGCGCACAGTGTTCGCGCCTGGCCGAACAGCAGCAGATCAGTGACTGGCGCTACAGCCTTTTGGAGCAGCGTCTGATCGGGCTGACGGAGGTGCAGGCCACCTGCGAGCGGATCAAGGGCACGCCGCTACCATTCCCCTACACCTTGCTGCTGCACCGGACCATCTACATCTTCTGCCTGCTGCTGCCGTTTGCGTTGGCCGAGCCGCTGGGGTGGCTGGCGCCGCTGTTTACTACCATCGTCGGGTACACCTTCTTTGGCCTGGATGCGATCGGCAATGAGCTGGAAGACCCGTTCGGCCGGGACGAGAACGACTTGCCGACCGATGCGATGGTGCGCACGGTAGAGCGGGATGTGCTGGCGGCGCTGGGGGTTCAGCCGCTGCCTCCGGCACTGCAGCCGGTGGAGCATGTGTTGAGCTGAGTGGGAACGGCTTCAGCCGCGAACACCGGTGAAGCCGGTGCCATCCACCGCATCGCCTGCTTCGCGGCTAAAGCCGCTCCCACAGGCTGTACCAGCTGATCGATGACATCTATCGCCGACTTGGTTAAGGTCAGCTTAACCAGACGCCAGGCACTCCCATGGACATCAAGCAGCTCAAGTTTCTCATCGCCCTCGACCAGACCCGCCATTTCGGCCAGGCCGCGGCGCTGTGCCATATCACCCAGCCGACGCTGTCCATGCGCCTGCGCAACCTGGAGGACGAACTGGACCTGGTGTTGGTCAAGCGCGGCCAGCGTTTCGAGGGCTTTACCGAAGCCGGTGAGCGCATCCTGGCCTGGGCTCGCACCTTGCTCGCCGCTCACGATGGCTTGCAGGCCGAGGCCGCCAGCTGCCGGGGCCAGGTGGTCGGCAGCCTGCGCCTGGGCACTGTGCCACTGGCCAGCTTCAACCCGATGCAACTGCTGCTGCCACTGCGCGAAAAGTATCCAGAGCTGCAGTTTCAGCTCAGCTCGCACAGCACCGAGCAGATCATGGATGGCCTAAGCCGTAACCAACTTGACCTTGGGATTTGCTACCTCGACCAGGTCAATGCCAACTTCTTCGAAGTGATCGAGCTGGGCACCACCACCATGGGCCTGCTGCACGATACCCGCCATTTCCAATTCGAAGCCCAGACCCTGCGCTGGGAAGACCTGGTAGAAATCCCGCTGGGTCTGCTGAGCAAAGGCATGCACTACCGGCAGTCGCTGGATCTGAGCTTCCGCAGCCGCAGCCTGGAACCCAATGCCGTACTGGAAAGCGACTCCAGCTTCCAGCTGATCCAGGCGATCAACACTGGCGTGTGCTGCGCGATCATGCCGCTCGATTGCGGCCTGGAGGACTTGAGCGATCACATGCGCATCATCCCCATCGCCGACGCCAGTATCCACAGCCCGGTCGGCCTGCTGCTGCGCCGCAGCGAGCCGCGTTCGGCGATTGCCGAACAGTGCTTTGACGAGGCGAGATTGCTGTTTCAGCCCAGCTGAATCGCCGTCGCCCGACGGTACTGCCTTGGAGTAAATCCGGTCAGCTGTTTGAACTGGCGACTGAAGGCGCTGTGGTCGGTGTAGCCGCACTGCATTGCCACGTCAGTGATCGGCAAGTCACTGTGCAACAAGCGATGGGCGTGCTCCAGCCGTGCCTTGTGGATCATCTGTCGAGGCGTGAGGTGGAACACGCGCTTGCAGTAACGCTCCAGTTGCGCCACGGAAATCCCGGCGATACGGGTCAGTTCGCCCAGGCTGATCGGCTGGTGAAAATGCCGGCGAATGTACTCGTCCACGGCGGCCAGGCGCCGGTAGGCAGGGTGAGTGTCGGCGGCTGACTGCAGGTCGACCGAAATGCCCACCAGGCCGATGATCTCCCCCGCCGGATTGTGCAGTGGGCGCTTGTGCGTCAGGCACCAGCCCGGTTCGCGGCTGCCGTAAAGGTGGAGTTCCAGCTGGTCTTCGAGTACCAGACCCTCCTTGAGCTCGCGGCGGTCCTGCTCGGTGTAGCCGGGGCCCAGTTGCGCAGGAAAAACCTCTGCACTGGTCTTGCCCAGCAACGGCTGCAGACGCTTCAGGCCGCAGCGCTGGACCAGGGTGGTATTGGCCAGCACGTAGCGGGCGTCGGGGTCCTTGATGAAGATGGCGGCGTTGGGGATGGCGTCGAGGATCGGCAGCAGCAGGGATACCCCAGCCAGCAGGGCCTCCAGGGTCGCGGGGCGGTGCTGGTCGAGGGACTGGTACAGGGTTGTCAGGGGTTCTTGTGGCATCTCGATTCTCCATGGCGAGGCGACCGGCCTCTTCGCGGGCAAGCCCGCTCCCACAAGTTCCTGGCTGTACCTGAGGCTAACGGGGTACCTGTGGGAGCGGGCTTGCCCGCGAAGAGGCCAGTAAACCCACTGCACCTCTAAAGCCCTTATCTGATGTGACCTCCAGCCTATCCAGCGAACCCAGCAAGTCGCCAGATTTTTTTGTAATTGTGCCGATTTCGTCATCCCCTCTGCAGAAAACCATCAAGAACCCTCGCCCCGTTCAGTCCACTCTATGCCCCACGCAAGCCGCCCAATTCCTACAAGAGCGCGGCCCTAAAAGCCGCATCATGTGACATCAGACCTGCCTATCCAAAACCTACAAAAAGGCGCACCCATGTCAGGCAAATTCAAGAAACAGCTGTCATTGCTCGACCTCACCTTCATCGGCCTCGGCGCCATCTTCGGCTCCGGCTGGCTGTTCGCCGCCAGCCACGTCTCGGCCATCGCCGGGCCGGCCGGCATCCTCTCCTGGTTCCTCGGCGGTTTCGCCGTGCTGCTGCTGGGCATCGTCTACTGCGAACTCGGCGCCGCGTTGCCCCGCGCCGGTGGTGTGGTGCGCTATCCGGTGTACTCGCACGGCCCGCTGCTCGGCTACCTGATGGGCTTCATCACCCTGATCGCCTTCTCCAGCCTGATCGCCATTGAAGTGGTCGCCTCGCGCCAGTATGCCGCCGCGTGGTTCCCTGGGCTGACCAAGGCCGGCTCCAGTGACCCAACCGTACTCGGCTGGCTGGTGCAGTTCGCCTTGCTGGGGCTGTTCTTCCTGCTCAACTACCGCAGCGTGAAGACCTTCGCCAAGGCCAACAACCTGGTGAGCGTGTTCAAGTTCATCGTGCCGTTGCTGGTGATCGGTGTGCTGTTCACCTTCTTCAAGCCGGAGAACTTCGAGGTTCAAGGCTTCGCCCCATTCGGCCTGTCCGGTGTGGAAATGGCGGTGTCGGCCGGTGGCATCATCTTCGCCTACCTGGGCCTCACGCCGATCATCTCGGTGGCCAGCGAAGTGAAGAACCCGCAACGCACCATCCCCATCGCGCTGATCCTTTCCGTGCTGCTGTCCACCGCCATCTACGCCCTGCTGCAGCTGGCCTTCCTCGGTAGCGTGCCGACCGAAATGCTCAGCAACGGCTGGGCTGCGGTGACCAAGGAACTGGCCCTGCCCTACCGTGACATCGCCCTGGCCTTGGGCGTGGGCTGGCTGGCCTACCTGGTGGTGGCCGATGCGGTGATCTCGCCCAGCGGCTGCGGCAACATCTACATGAACGCCACCCCACGCGTGATCTATGGCTGGGCGCAAACCGGCACGTTCTTCAAGTACTTCACCCGCATCGATGAGCAATCCGGCATCCCGCGCCCGGCGCTGTGGCTGACCTTCGGCCTGTCGGTGTTCTGGACCTTGCCGTTTCCGTCCTGGGAAGCGCTGATCAATGTGGTGTCGGCAGCCTTGGTGCTGAGCTACGCCGTGGCCCCGGTCACCGTCGCCGCCCTGCGCCGCAATGCCCCGAACATGCCACGCCCGTTCCGGGTCAAGGGCATGGCTGTGCTCGGCCCGCTGTCATTCATCATCGCCGCGCTGATCGTCTACTGGTCGGGCTGGAAAACCGTGTCGTGGCTGCTGGCCCTGCAAATCGTGATGTTCGTGCTGTACCTGCTGTGCCGCCGCTTCGTTCCGACCGAACACCTGTCGCTGGGCCAGCAGGTGCGCTCGTCCGCCTGGCTGATCGGCTTCTACGCGGTGACCATCCTGCTTTCCTGGCTCGGCAGCTTCGGCGGCCTGGGGGTCATCGGCCATCCGCTCGACACCGTGGTCGTCGCCGCCTGCGCCCTGGGCATCTACTACTGGGGCGCCGCCACTGGCGTACCGGCCCACCTGGTGCGCCTGGAAGGCGAGGACGAAAGCGAAGCCGCCGACGCCACCTTCAGCGACCAGCGCCCTGCCGCCGTCGCCTCCTGAAACTTACTGAATGGACATGACCATGAAACACGTTCACGTCATCGACTCGCATACCGGCGGCGAACCGACCCGCCTGGTGCTCGAAGGCTTCCCGCAACTGCACGGCCGCAGCATGGCCGAGCAGCGCGACGAACTGCGCGAGCTACATGACGCCTGGCGCCGTGCTTGCCTGCTGGAGCCACGCGGCAACGACGTGCTGGTTGGTGCACTGCACTGCCCACCGGTATCGCCAGGCGCCACCTGCGGGGTGATCTTCTTCAACAACGCTGGCTACCTGAACATGTGTGGCCACGGCACCATCGGCCTGGTCGCCTCGCTGCAGCACCTGGGCCTGATCGGGCCAGGCGAGCACCTGATCGACACGCCGGTTGGCCAAGTCAGCGCCACCCTGCATGAAGATGGCGCGGTCACCGTCGGCAACGTGCCGTCCTACCGCTACCGCCAGCAAGTGCCGGTCGAGGTGCCAGGCCACGGCGTGGTGCTCGGCGACATCGCCTGGGGCGGCAACTGGTTCTTCCTGGTTGCCGAGCATGGCCAGCGCATCGAGCTGGACAACCGCGAAGCCCTGACCGAATACACCTGGGCAATGCTCAAGGCCCTCGAAGCGCAAGGCATCACCGGCGAAAACGGCGCCCCTATCGACCATGTCGAACTGTTCGCCGACGACCCTCACGCCGACAGCCGCAACTTCGTCATGTGCCCCGGCAAGTCCTACGACCGCTCGCCCTGCGGCACCGGCACCAGCGCCAAGCTGGCGTGCCTGGCCGCCGACGGCAAGCTCGCCGAGGGCCAGACCTGGGTCCAGGCGAGCATCACTGGCAGCCAGTTCCACGGCCGCTACGAGCGTGAGGGCGAACGTATTCGCCCATTCATCACCGGCCGCGCCTACATGACCGCCGACAGCACCCTGTTGATCGACGAACAAGACCCTTTCGCCTGGGGCATCTGACCCCGCGTTTTCCCAACTGAATACCGCCAGGAGTGACAACAATGACCCATAACATCTTCACCGGCACCATGCCCGCCCTGATGACCCCGTGCACCGCCGAGCGCAAGCCGGACTTCGACGCCCTGGTGCGCAAGGGCCGCGAGCTGATCGAAGCGGGCATGAGCGCAGTGGTGTACTGCGGTTCGATGGGCGACTGGCCGCTGCTGACCGAGGCCGAGCGCCAGGAAGGCGTGGCGCGCCTGGTGGCCGCCGGCATCCCGACCATCGTCGGCACCGGCGCGGTGAACACCCGTGAAGCCGTGGCGCACGCCGCCCACGCGGCCAAGGTCGGTGCCGCCGGCTTGATGGTCATCCCCCGCGTGCTGTCGCGTGGCGCTTCGCTGAGCGCCCAGAAGCACCATTTCGCGGCGATCCTGCAGGCCGCGCCGAAGCTGCCGGCGGTGATCTACAACAGCCCGTACTACGGCTTCGCCACCCGCGCCGACCTGTTCTTCGAACTGCGCCGCGAGTACCCGAACCTGATCGGCTTCAAGGAGTTCGGTGGCGGCGCCGACCTGCGCTATGCCGCCGAGCACATCACCTCCAAGGACGACGACGTGACCCTGATGGTTGGCGTCGATACCCAGGTGGTGCATGGCTTCGTCAACTGCAACGCCACCGGCGCCATCACCGGCATCGGCAACGCCCTGCCGCGTGAAGTGCTGCAGCTGGTGCGCCTGAGCAAGCAGGCCGCCAAGGGCGACGCCAAGGCCCGCCGCCTGGCGCGTGAACTGGAATCGGCGCTGGCGGTGCTGTCGTCGTTCGATGAGGGCTGCGACCTGGTGCTGTACTACAAGCACCTGATGGTGCTCAACGGTGACACGGAGTACAGCCTGCACTTCAACGAAACCGACGCGCTCAGCGACGCCCAGCGCAACTATGCCGAACAGCAGTACGCGCTGTTCCGCACCTGGTATGCAAGCTGGTCGGCGGAGCAGAACCTGGCCTGATCCAGGGCAAGGACTGCAAATTCCCTGTGGGAGCGGGCTTGCCCGCGAAGACGTCAGTGAATTTACCTACGCCTTCGCGGGCAAGCCCGCTCCCACAGGTTACTAGACCAAATTTTGAAGGAGGCTCCATGCCCCTGACAGGCAACCTGCTGATCGGCCAGCGCGCCGTGACCGGCAGCCGCGAAGCGATCCGCGCCATCAACCCAGCCACCAACCAGGCCCTCGAACCCGCCTATGCCGGCGGCACCGGCGAACACGTGGCCCAGGCTTGCGCACTGGCCTGGGCAGCGTTCGACGACTACCGCGAAACCTCGCTGGAGCAACGCGCCACCTTTCTCGAAACCATCGCCGAGCACATCGAAGCGTTGGGCGATACTCTGATCGACCGCGCTGTGGCCGAAAGCGGCCTGCCCAAGGCGCGCATCCAGGGCGAGCGTGGCCGCACCTGCGGCCAGCTGCGCACCTTCGCCCGCGTCGTACGCAGCGGTGAATGGCTGGATGTGCGGGTCGACAATGCCCTGCCCCAGCGCCAGCCACTGCCGCGCGCCGACCTGCGCCAACGCCAGGTGGCCCTGGGCCCGGTGGCGGTGTTCGGCGCCAGCAATTTCCCCCTGGCCTTTTCCGTGGCCGGTGGCGACACCGCCTCGGCCCTGGCAGCCGGTTGCCCGGTGGTGGTCAAGGCGCATGGTGCCCACCCAGGCACCAGTGAGCTGGTCGGCCAGGCCGTGGCCCGCGCGGTGCAACAGTGCGGCCTGCCGGAAGGTGTGTTCTCGCTGCTCTACGGCGCGGGCCGCGAAGTCGGCATCGCCCTGGTCAGCGACCCGCGCATCAAGGCGGTCGGCTTTACCGGCTCGCGCAGCGGCGGAATTGCCCTGTGCCACGCTGCCCAAGCACGGCCGGAGCCGATCCCGGTGTATGCCGAGATGAGCTCGATCAACCCAGTGTTCCTGTTCGATGCGGCATTGCAGGCCCGTGGCGAAGCGTTGGCGCAAGGCTTCGTCGCCTCGCTGACCCAGGGCGCCGGCCAGTTCTGCACCAACCCCGGCCTGGTGATCGCCCGCCAAGGCCCGGCGCTGCAACGCTTCATTGACGCCGCCAGCGAACAGATACGCCAGGCGGCGGCGCAGACCATGCTTACGCCAGGCATCTTCAGCGCCTATGAAGCCGGTGTCGGCGCGCTGACCGAAAACGCCAATGCCCAGGTCGCGGCCAGCGGCCAACCCTCACAAGGCCCGAACCAGTGTCAGGCGCAGCTGTTCGTCACTCAGGCCAGCGCATTCCTGGCTGACCCGGCGTTGCAGGGCGAAGTATTCGGTGCCGCTTCTCTGATAGTTGGCTGCGACAGCGATGAGCAGGTCAAGCAGGTCGCCGAACACCTGGAAGGCCAGCTGACGGCCACCCTGCACCTGGACGACGCCGACCTCGACAGCGCCCGCAGCCTGCTGCCCACGCTTGAACGCAAGGCCGGGCGTATCCTGGTCAACGGCTGGCCTACCGGGGTGGAAGTGTGCGATGCGATGGTCCACGGCGGGCCATTTCCGGCGACGTCCGATGCCCGCAGCACCTCGGTTGGCACGGCGGCGATCCTGCGTTTCCTGCGCCCGGTGTGCTATCAGGACTTCCCCGACGCCTTGCTGCCGCAAGCGTTGAAACAGGGCAACCCGCTGCAGCTGCGGCGTCTGCTCGACGGTCAACGGGAACGCTGAACCATGCGTGATGCCTCCGCTGAAACCGATATCGCCGTGGTCGGCGCCGGCATCGTCGGTGTCGCCTGCGCCCTGCAACTGGCCCGCCAGGGCCGCCAGGTGCTGCTGATTGACCGCCAACCCCCGGGTCACGGCGCCTCTTACGGCAACGCCGGGCACCTGGCCACCGAACAGGTGTTCCCGATCGCCGACCTGTCGATCCTCAAGCGCCTGCCGCGCATGCTGCTGGACCCGATGGGGCCACTGCGCCTGGATTGGAAATACCTGCCCACGGCGATGCCCTGGTTCGCCCGGCTGCTGCTCAACCTGCGCCCGGCGCCGTTCCAACGCAGCGTGGCCGGCATTCGTACGTTGAACGAGGGCAGCCTAGGCGCCTGGCAGCGCCTGCTCGGCTCTATCGGGCGTAGCGACCTGTTCAAGGAAGACGGCTCGTTGCTGATGTTCGAACGCGCCGAGTCGCGCCAGGCGCTGGAGGCGTTGCGCGCGCGAATGCAACAGCAAGCGGTGCCGGTGGAGTTCTGGTCGGCCGACACAGTGCGCGCGGCGGCGCCCCAGTTGAACCCAGCGATCCTG
The DNA here is from genome assembly GCF_055584805.1 of Pseudomonas sp. NPDC090752. Lineage (NCBI taxonomy): Bacteria > Pseudomonadati > Pseudomonadota > Gammaproteobacteria > Pseudomonadales > Pseudomonadaceae > Pseudomonas > Pseudomonas sp. NPDC090752. Next base: position 50,369 of record NZ_JBVJLI010000011.1, read on the forward strand.
GGCGGCCTGTTCTTCCCCCGGACCGGGCATTTCATCGACCCCTACCAAGTGGTCTGTGAACTGTTCGAGGCGGCCAGGGCCAGTGGCGTGCGCTTCGTCCAGGCGCAGGTCGCGGGCGGTCAGTTGAACGCTGATGGGGTGCAGCTGAACAGCGACCAGGGCACGTTGAATGCGCGCCAGGTGCTGATCAGTTGCGGCGCGCACTCCGCGCACCTGACCGCCGCCCTGACCGGCAAGCGGGTACCCCTGGACACGGAGCGCGGCTATCACCTGATGCTGCCTGGCGAGCAGCAGCGCTTGCCGTTCGCCGTTACTTCGCTGGAGCGCAAGTTCATCATGACGCCAATGGCCGAAGGGCTGCGCCTGGCCGGTACAGTGGAGTTCGCTGGGTTGGATGCGCCGCCGAGCATGCAGCGGGCGTGGCAGCTGCACCGGTTGAGCAAGGGGTTGTTCCAGCGTGACCTGGATGCCCAGGGGGCGACACCGTGGATGGGGTTCAGGCCTTCGTTGCCGGATTCGTTGCCGGTGATAGACCGGGTGTGTGATGGGCGGGTGCTGCTTGCGTTCGGGCATCAACACTTGGGGCTGACCCAGGCGGCGGTGACGGCGGAATGGGTGGGGGGGTTGGCTGAGGGGAGTACTGGAATGGAGGCTTATCGACTGGATCGGTTTTAGCCTGTGCGGGCCTCTTCGCGGGCAAGCCCGCTCCCACAGGATCACCGCCAACCTCAAGGGCAGCGGTGTACCTGTGGGAGCGGGCTTGCCCGCGAAAAGGCTCGCACTGACATCAAGGATTCTGCGGGTCATGCCCTAACGACTGCAGAAACAGCGAAAACAGCTCCGGCTGCGACGAGATATCAAGCTTGGTGTACAGATGCCGCCGGTGCACTTTCACCGTCTCCGGTGAAATCGCCAACCGCTCGGCCATGGCCTTTGACGAAAAACCCCGCAAAATCAGCCGAGCGATCTCCAGCTCACGATCGGACAACACCCCGGCACCGAACTGGCTGAGTGCATCGCGCACCTGCACCGCGACCGGCTCGCCCTGCCCCTGCGCGGGTTTGCGGCCGGCCTGCCAATGCTGCTGCATCAACGCCAGCACCCACGGGCAAAGCATTGCCAGCACGCCATATTGCTCGGCATCGAACGCCTGCGCCCGGCCCAGCGACAGGGTCAGGGCGCCCTGGTCAGGGAGCTGCAGGATGAACTGCACTTCGTCATTCAGGACGTTGGCCTGGAACCAGCTGACGTAGTACTCGCTCTGGTGAAACTGGTCCGGCGCCACCTCATCCAGGCGATATAGGCCACTGCCCACCGCGTCCTGGCAGGCCAGGTAGAACGGGTCGAGCTGGTACAGCCCGCTCAGGTACAACGCCATTGCCGCCGTGCCTGCCTGCGGCGTGGCGTCATGCTCTTCCTGCACCACGGGCGGGCCGCTAAGGGGGTAGAACGCCGCCAGGGCGTTATCGAACGGCAGCCAGCGATGCAGCAGCAGGATCAGCTGTTTCCAGAAACGCGGCTGGCCAATCTGCTCGATGGTCCGGCCCAGGTTGGCATGCATGCCGACTTCATGAAAAACGTTGTGCATCGTGTCGGCTCCCGTGAACGCTGATGTGATTTCCCGCCTTTGCAACGCGCGCGTCAAGGGGCGTAACCCCAAAGGGTAATTGGCCGGTGCCAGCGCCAGGCCTAGATTGCAGCCCATGCAGCCCCCAATCGAGAGGGCGCCCCTTCTTTCGTCACTGCCTCAACCCCCAATAACAATTCGAGGAAAACGACATGCACGACAGTGCGCTCAAACCCAGCCTGGGTATGCTCGATGTGGTCGCCATCACCGTCTCGGCGGTCACCCCGGCCAGTTCCGTATTCGTCATTGCACCGTTCGCCATTGCCCAGGCCGGCAGTGGTGCTTTTCTGGCGTTCGTATTGGCCGCCGTGCTGGCACTGATGTTCGCCTGGTGCTATGCCGAGCTGGGCCGTGCGCACAGCTCGGCAGGCGGCGAGTACGTGTATGCCAAGCGGGTGTTCGGCGGCATGGCCGGCTACGCCACTTTCCTGACCGTGCTGGTATCGCTGCTGTTCATCCCGCCGGTGCTGGCCACCGGCGCCGCAACCTACCTGAACAATGCGTTCGGCACCGCATTCGATACCCAGGCCGTCGCTCTGGCCATCGTCGCCGGCAGCTATGCCCTGGGCATTCTCAACATTCGCCTGAATGCCTGGGTCACCGGTGTGTTCCTGCTGTGCGAAGTCGCGGCCGTGCTGGTGATCGTGGCTTTGGGGCTGGGCAACGTCAGCCAGCCGCTGAGCGTGCTGATCACGCCCCTGCACATCGACCACGGCCTGCTGGCCGCTGCGCCCTGGGCGCTGGTGTTCGCCTCGATCGGCACTGCGCTGTTCGCCTACAACGGCTTCGGCGCTGCCGTGGTGCTGGCCGAGGACATGAAAGATGGCGGGCGCAGCATCCATCGCGCGGTCGTGTGGTCGCTGGCACTGGTGGTGGCGATTGAACTGGTGCCGATCTGCGCACTGCTGCTGGGCGCGCCGTCACTGGGGGACATGCTCGCCAGTGGCGACCCGATCGGCTACCTGCTCAACGCCCACGGCAACCCGACCCTGTCGCGGCTGGTCAGCGCCGGCATCTTCCTGTCGGTGTTCAACGCCATCATCGCCATCGTCATCCAGTCCGGACGGGTGATTTTCAGCAGTGGCCGCGACCAGCTGTGGACGCCGACCCTGAACCGCCTGTTCACCCGCATCCACCCCCGCTGGGACTCGCCCTGGCTGGCCACCCTGCTGCTGGCCGTCCCCTCGGCCGCGCTGAGCTTCAGCTCGGATCTGGAGGAGATGACCTCCTTCACCGTGCTGTTGCTGCTGATGGTCTACCTGGCCGTTGCCCTCTGCGCACTGTTCAGCCGCGTACTGCGCAGCGACCGCGAGCACCCCTACCGCATGCCTTTGTGGCCGCTGCCAGCGCTGCTGGCGGTGGTCGGCGCGGGCTACCTGCTACTCAGCGGTCTGCTTGGCGCGCCGCTTCGCGACATCCTCATCATCCTCGTGCTGCTGGCCGTCTCGGTGATCCTCTACAGCACGTACGGCAAGTTCAGCCCCGCCTTCCAGAAACTCTGACTAACAGGAGCTACCATGCGCGCTCGTCAACTTGGCATCACCCTGGGCCTTGGCCAACCCGGCACCTTCAACGCCATCACCGACGTCCCCGGTGTCCGTGTCGGCCACAGCACCTTGCTGGCCGAGGGCATTGGCAAGCAGGTCCGTACCGGGGTCACGGTGGTCCAGCCACGCCCGGAGGCGGCCCGCCTGGCGCCGTGCTTTGCCGGCGTTCACGTACTCAACGGCAACGGCGATGCCACTGGCCTTGAGTGGATCCGCGAAGCAGGCTTGCTGACCACCCCGATCGCCATCACCAACACCCACAGCGTCGGCGTGGTGCGCGATGCGCTGATCGCCGCCGAGCGCGACAGCGTGGCCGACCCGTCGGTGTATTGGTGCATGCCGGTGGTGCTGGAGACTTTCGATGGCCTGCTCAACGACATCTGGGGGCAGCATGTGGGGCCTGAGCAGGTACACGACGCGCTGGCCCGCGCCGAGCCCGGACCGGTTGCCGAGGGCGCGGTGGGCGGCGGTACCGGCATGATCTGCCATGAGTTCAAGGGCGGTATCGGTACCGCTTCAAGGCGCTTGTCGCCCGAACAAGGAGGCTGGACGGTCGGCGTGCTGGTACAGGCAAACCATGGCCAGCGCCGTGAACTGAGGGTCGATGGCTACCCAGTTGGCCGGGTGCTGGACGGCCTCCCCTCCCCCTTTGCCGAGCGCGGTGAACCGGGCATGGGTTCGATCGTGGTGATCATCGCCACCGATGCCCCGCTGCTGCCACACCAGTGCCAGCGTCTGGCCCAGCGGGCGTCGATCGGCATTGCACGGACCGGTGGCGGCACCGAGGATGCCAGCGGTGATCTGTTCGTCGCCTTCTCGACTGCCGATCAACAGCTGCCACCGGCGGCGTATGGGCGTAAAAACGTGCCGTTCAGCCAGGCGGTGCAGATGCTCAATAACGACCACATCACCCCGCTGTTCATAGCGGCGGCAGAGGCGGTGGAAGAAGCGATCGTCAATGCGATGCTGGCTGGGGAGGATATGCACACCGCGGATGGTGTACTGGTGCCGGGGTTGGGTGGGGAGCGGTTGCTGACGGCGTTGCAGGAAGTGGGGTGGCGCGGATAAGGCGCCCATGCTCTGAACCGCAGTGGCCCTTTCGCGGGCAAGCCCGCTCCCACAGGTGCTGCACTGATCTGGAAGACAGTGCTCACTTGTGGGAGCGGGCTTGCCCGCGAAGAGGCCGGTGCAGGCTACCGCTGAATCTGCAACTCAGCGATAACGTTCAAGCCAGTGTGCATACGGCGCCGGCAAGGTCCAGGCGGCTTTTTCCACGCCCAGTTCCTTGGCCGCGAAGTACGGCCAGTGCGGATCGGCCAGGTGGGCACGCCCCACCGATACCAGGTCGAGCTGGTTAGCCTTTAGCGCCCCCTCGGCCAACTGCGGCGTACCAAAGCCCCACGCCGACGTCACCGGCAGGCCCGCCTCGCGGCGCACGCGCTCGGCAATCGGCCCCATGAACGCCGGCCCCCACGGGATGTTGGTTTCAGGGATGGTGAAGCCGACGCTGACACTCAACAGGTCCAGGCCACCCGACTTGAACATGCGCGCCAGCTCGATGGACTCATCCAGGGTCTGTTCGTCACGACCGTCGTATTCCAGCACGCCGAAACGGGCCGTCAGCGGCAGGTGCTCCGGCCAGACTTCACGTACCGCCGCCAGGGTTTCCAGCAGGAAGCGGCTGCGGTTTTCGAAGCTGCCACCGTAGGCGTCGGTGCGCTGGTTGGCGTGCTCGGAGAAGAAGCTCTGGCCCAGGTAGCCATGTGCAAAGTGCAGTTCGATCCACTCAAAACCGGCATCCCGCGCACGGCGGGCGGCATCGACGAAGTCCTGCTTGACCCGGGCGATGTCGTCCAAAGTCATTTCGCCGGGCACTTTCGGCAGGTGGGCGCCGAAGGCGATGGCCGACGGGGCGATCGTGTTCCAGCCGCGCGCATCGTCAGCAGCGATATGGTCGTCACCTTCCCACGGGCGATTGGCGCTGGCCTTGCGCCCGGCGTGGGCGATCTGAATGCCAGGTACCGAACCTGCAGCCTTGATCGCCTGCACCACAGGCACGAATGCCTGGGCGTGAGCGTCGCTCCAGATACCGGCGCAGCCGGGGGTGATGCGCCCTTCCGGTGACACTGCGGTGGCCTCGACCACCAGCAGGCCGGCACCGCCTCGGGCAAGGCTGGCGTAATGCACCTGATGCCAGTCGTTGATCATGCCGTCCTCAGCCATGTACTGGCACATCGGCGGGATGGCGATGCGGTTGCGCAGGCTGACGTCTTTGAGCGCGTAGGGTTCGAACAATGCGGACATGGGAAGACTCCGGGGTCATCTGAATACGATAGTTCGATCATAATCGAACTATGGCAATTAATGAAACCCCCGTTATCATGGCGGCCATGCGAGCCTATAAACACCCCAACGCTGAAGACCTGATTCTCGAGCGCCTGTTGTACGCCTTGAGCGACCCCGTGCGCCTGGAGATCGTACGCCACCTGGCGAGCGTGGCCGAAGCCAGCTGCGGCGAGCTGGACGGTGGCCGGCCGAAGTCGAGCATGTCCCATCACTTCCGCGTGCTGCGCGATGCGGGGCTGGTGCATACGCGCAATGTCGGCACTACCCATATGAATTCACTGCGCAGCGAAATGCTCGACGAGCGGTTTCCTGGGCTGCTGGAGTGCATCCTGCGGCAGCGGTGAAACAGTGCCGGCCCTTTCGCGGGGAAAGCCCGCTCCCACAGAGACAGCACATTGCTTGAGACTGGTGTGCATCCTGTGGGAGCGGGCTTGCCCCGCGAAGAGGCCGGTACAGGCATAAAAAAAGCCACGGAGTCATCCCCGTGGCTTTCGATCACAACAATGGCCTATTACAGCGCCATGTCGTTCTCAGGCTTGCTTTCAACCGGCTTGCTCACAGCAGTGGTGGTACCCACGCTCTGGTCGATCACCGGCGGCTTCTCCAGCTGCAGGATTTCAGCGGTGTAGTTCCACTCTTGCTGGGTGGCTGCCGCCGAATCATTGAGCTTGGTGCCGTAGCTCGGCACGATCTCTTTGATCTTGGCTTGCCATTCAGGCGTGGCGACCTTCTCTTTGAACACGGTTTCCAGCACGTTCAGCATGATCGGCGCGGCGGTCGAGGCACCTGGCGAGGCGCCCAGCAGGCCAGCGATTGTGCGGTCCTGCGAGGCCACGACTTCGGTGCCCAGCTTGAGCACGCCGCCCTTCTCTGCGTCACGCTTGATGATCTGCACGCGCTGGCCAGCCTGCCACAATTTCCAGTCTTCTTTCTTGGCGTCCGGGAAGTAGGTGCGCAGCGCTTCGAAGCGGTCATCATCCGACAGCATCAACTGGCCAGCGAGGTACTCGACCAGCGGGTACTGCTCGATACCGACCTTGGTCATCGGCCACACGTTGTGCAGGGTGGTGCTGCCCAGCAGGTCCAGGTACGAACCGTTCTTCAGGAACTTGGTCGAGAAGGTGGCGAATGGCCCGAACAGGATCACGCGCTTGCCGTCCAGCACGCGGGTGTCCAGGTGCGGTACCGACATGGGTGGCGCACCGGTCGAGGCGATGCCGTAGGCCTTGGCCATGTGCTGCATGGCGATGGTCGGGTTCTCGGTCACCAAGAACGAGCCACCTACCGGGAAGCCTGCATATTCCTTGGCTTCAGGAATGCCCGACTTCTGCAGCAGCTTCAGCGCGCCGCCACCGGCACCGATGAACAGGAACTTGGCGTCGGTGGCCGACTCGGTACCGTCCTTCAGGTTCTTGTACTCGACGTGCCAGGAGCCGTCCTTGTTGCGGGTGATGTCCTGGACTTCGCTGGACAGTTGCAGGGTGAACTTGTCCTGGGTCTTCAGGTGGCCAACGAACTGGCGGGTGATCTCGCCGAAGTTGACGTCGGTGCCGATCGGGGCCCAGGTCACCGCCAGCTTCTGGTTCGGGTCGCGGCCTTCCATCATCAGCGGGACCCACTTGGCGATCTGCGCGTGGTCCTCGGAGTACTGCATCGGGCGGAACAGCGGGCTGGCTTGCAGCGCGTCGTAACGCTTCTTGAGGAACTTGATGTTGTCATCGCCCCAGACGAAGCTCATGTGCGGGGTGGTGTTGATGAACGAGTGCGGGTTCTTCAGCACGCCCTGACGGACCTGCCACGACCAGAACTGGCGGGAGATCTGGAAGGCTTCGTTGATCTCGATGGCCTTGGTGATGTTGACGTTGCCGTCTTTGTCTTCGGGGGTATAGTTCAGCTCAGCCAGCGCGGAGTGGCCGGTACCGGCGTTGTTCCAGCCGTTGGAGCTTTCCTCGGCGACGCCGTCCAGGCGCTCGACCATTTCCATCGACCAGCTTGGCTCCAGCTCGTGCAACCACACGGCCAGGGTGGAGCTCATGATGCCGCCGCCGACCAGCAGCACATCGACTTTCTTGGTTTCTGCGGCGTGCGCTTGCATGAAGCTCGCGGCGACAGCCAGACCCAGCAAGGTCTTGCCAGCTTTCTTGAACATTGATCAATTCCAGTCAGTAGAACGGAGATAGGGCCTGTGGCTGGCCCAGGTGCTTCGTGTTCTTCCGCGCAGGCTTGTTGTGATCATTGTTCAGCGGCTTAAAGAACCAGAAAACGACCCAGGCTTTTGTCGAATTGACCGACAGGGCTGAATCGTTTCGGGGATTGTATATGAAATGCCAGCACAAACAAATTGCGGGGTCCGAGGCAAGGCGTCAGGTTGTCTCATGCTGGCCAACCGCTCATCGAAGCGATTGCAGTATCGATCAAGCACCCCTAGTATTGCGATCATTTCTCATTCGCACCACTACGCGCTTGCGCCGGATGCCGCCATGGTTTCGACTCCTGAGCCGAACGTTTCGGTTCATACCCTGTACCAAAGCCATTCGCGCTGGCTGCTGGGGTTCTTGTACCGACGCCTGGGCAACCGGCCAGATGCCGCCGACCTGGTACAGGACACCTTCATGCGCCTGCTCCTGCGCCCGCGCCAGTTCGATGGCCAGACGGGCGAGCGCTCCTACCTGGCGACCATCGCCCGCGGCCTGTGCATCGACCATTGGCGCCGACACAAGCTGGAACAGGCCTGGCTGGAGCATCTGGCCCTGCAGCCAGTCGCCCTGCAGCCCTCCCCCGAGCAGCGTGCGCTGATCGTCGAAACCCTGCACGAGGTCGACGCCATGCTCCTGCGCCTGCCGGGCAAGGTGCGCCAGGCATTTTTGCTGGCGCAGGTCGACGGCCTGGCCTATCGCGATATCGCCGCGCACGTGGGTGTCAGCGAGCGCATGGTCAAGAAGTACCTGGCCCAGGCGTTTCTGCATTGCGCCATCCTCGAAGCCGAACTCGACGGCCTGTTGGTAGAATGACGCCATGACCCTTGCCGCACAGAAACTCAGCCATGCCAGCCTGCAGGCAGCCGCGCACTGGTACGTGCAACTGCAGGATGAACACGTCACCTCACAGGTGCGCCAGCAGTGGCAACACTGGCTCGACCAGCATGGTGACCACCAGGCTGCCTGGCATTACGTGCAACGGGTCGGCCAGCGTTTCGCACCCTTGCAGGTCGAAGCAATGGGTACTGGCCGAGTATTGCGAGAGCAGGATCCGCGCCGATTCAGCCGCCGCAGCGGGCTCAAGGCTTTGCTAGTGCTTGGTGCCAGCTCACTGATCGGCTGGAACGCCTGGCGCGGGACAGCCCTGTCGGGCTGGACTGCTGACCTGGCCACCGGCATCGGCGAAACCCGGGAAACCCGTCTTGCCGACGGCAGCCACCTATGGCTCGGCGCACAGAGCGCCGTGGACCTGGATTTCTCGGTACTTGCCCGTGAACTGCACCTGCGTTTCGGCGAGTTGTTGCTGGAAACGGCGTCTGACGCGCAACGCCCGTTCTTCGTCGACACCGCGCAAGGGCGCATGCAGGCGTTGGGTACGCGCTTCGCCGTCTGCCAGCAAGGCCAGAACACGCGGCTGACCGTGTATGGCGGCGCAGTCGCGGTGTGCACGGCGCTCAGCGGTGAGCGCAGGATCGTCCAGGCAGGCCAGCAGTTGGACTTTACTGCGCAGGCCCTCGGCACCATGGGGCCAGCACAGAGTTCCGGCGAGTCGTGGATCCACCGCCGCCTGAATGCCGAGGACATGCCACTGGCGCAACTGCTGCGGACACTGGGCCGCTACCGTCATGGCCACCTGGGTTGGCACCCCGAGGTCGCCCAGTTATCGGTCATGGGTGCTTTCCCGCTCGACGACACCGAACGCGCCCTCGATTTATTGCAGGCTGCACTGCCGGTACGCGTGCAGCGGATGACGCCCTGGTGGGTCAGCGTCGAGCCGGCTTGATCTTGAAGTCACTACATCGAAATCCAGAGTTTCTGCAGTCTCTGTGGGAGCGGGCTTGCCCGCGAATAAGGCAGCGCAGTGTGTGGCACCGGCTTTGCCGGTGTTCGCGGGCAAGCCCGCTCCCACAGGTTTAGTGCACGGAAGCAAAAAATCACCCATCCGGTTCCCTTTTTTCGATCTCGTTCGGTTTACCCCTCACACGACATTTCACATCACCGTATCGATTCCAGGGACCCGCATGCCGACGCCTCTCCACCCCGCGTATCGCCTGGCGCTTGCCGCGCCGCTTTTTGTCTGCGCCGCAACCCCATTGATGTTGCCGGCAGCGCTGGCCCATGCCGAGCAGGTCGTTAGCGCCGAGACAACGTTCGATATCGCCCCTGGCTCACTCGCCGGCGCCCTCAACCAGTTCAGCAGCCAGGCCGGCATTTATCTGGCGGGTAGCAACGAACTGGCTGCCGGCAAGTCCAGCCAGGGCCTGCAGGGACGCTACAGCGTCGCTCAGGGCCTGGCGCGACTGTTGCAAGGCAGTGGCCTGCAGGCCGTACCACAAGGTAATACCGGCTACGTGCTGCAACCCGCCACCGATGGCAATGCGCTGCAACTGGACGCCACGGCCATCAACGCCGCTGCCGAGCTGGCCAGCAACGGCCAAGGCGACGCAGGCTACCGTGCCGTGGCCAGCAGTACCGCCAGCAAGACCAGCAGCGCCCTGGCCGATACACCACGCTCGGTCTCGGTGGTGACCCGCCAGCGCATGGACGACCAGCAGTCGCAGACCCTCACCGAAGTGCTCGGCTACGTGCCGGGGATTTTCTCCCCACCCTTCGCCGGCGGTGACGGCCAGGCCGGCGACCTGTTTTTCATCCGTGGCTTCAACGCCACCGATTATGGCTATGGCCTGCTGCGCGACGGGCTGCGCGTGCAGGGCAACCGCTACGACACCAGCAGCGAACCCTACGGCCTGGAACGCGTTGAAGTGTTCCGCGGCCCGACCTCGATCCTGTACGGCGAGAACGCACCCGGTGGCGTGGTCAACCTGGTCAGCAAGCGGCCCACTGCCGAGGCGCGTGGCGAGGTGCAATTGAGCTACGGTTCGCACAACCGTCGCCAGCTGGGTATCGACGTATCCGGACCTCTGAGCGATGAGGGCAACATCCTGGGTCGCCTGGTGATGATGGGGCGCAAGTCCGATACCCAGATCGACCATCAGCCGGACGACCGCCTCTACCTCGCCCCGTCGCTGACCCTGAACTTCGACGACTTCAACAGCCTGACCGTACTGGCCACCTACCAGCGCGACCGCACCCTCATGGAGCTGGGCTACCCCGCCGCCGGCACCCTGCTGCACAACCCCAATGGCAAGATCGACAAGGACCAGCTGTCCGGCAACCCGGACTGGGATAACTTCGAGCGCGAAACCTGGAGCCTGGGCTATGCGTTCAGCCACCGTTTCAACGATACCTGGCAGTTCCGCCAGAACTCGCGCTACCTGCAGTCGCGCATTGACCGCCAGGAGATGTGGCCGGGCAACCTCAACAACGGCGGTTTCGGCACCACTTTGAGCAACACGGCTTACGACCGTTACAACAAGTCCATCGCCTATTCGCTGGACAATCAGTTCGAAGGCCACTTCAACGCAGGTGCGTTCGATCACACCCTACTGTTCGGCGCCAGCCTGGACCGCACCTCGTTCAACCAGGACTGGGACGCTGGCAACGGTGGCACCATCAACGTGTTCAATCCCGTGTGGAACGGCAAGCCCACCACCCCCCTGCACGTGCAAAACGCCTTGCTCGAACAGACCATGTACGGCCTCTACAGCCAGTTGCAAACCAAGGTCGACCACTGGGTGCTGTTGCTGGGCGGGCGTCTGGACCGGGTCAACAGCCAGTTCCGCAACAAGGCCGGCACGCTCAACGCGCAAGCCGACATGGACAGTTGGGACAGCGACTTCACCTGGCAGACCGGCGTGATGTACCAGTTCGACAACGGCCTGTCGCCGTATTTCAGCTACTCCACCGCCTTCGCCCCAACCCAGCAGACCGAGAGCAAAAGCGGTGCGCTGGACCCTACCACCAGCGAACAGTATGAAGTGGGCATCAAATACGAGCCCAAGGGCTGGAACACCGCCTTTACCGCCTCGGTATACGACCTGCGCAAGAAAGACGATGTGCTGTACGACGCTGCAGTGGGTGACTATCGCCAGATCGGCGCCAGCCGCGCCAAGGGGGTGGAACTTGAACTCAACAGCGACCTTAGCGAGAACCTCAACGTCACGGCGGCCTATACCTATACCGACTCGCGCATTACCAAGGACGTGGCCGGATCGCTGTATGAAGACCACCAGATGACTGGCGTGCCGCGCAACCAGGCATCGGTGTGGAGCACCTATCGCTTGCGCGACGGGTTGCTCAAAGGGCTGAGCATCGGCGGCGGCGTGCGCCATTTCGACAGCACGTTCGCCTATACACCGGCGAGCCTCTACGGAAAGCTCGATACCGGCGACGTGACCTTGGTGGATGCCAAGGTGGGGTATGAGATCGACGACAACTGGTCGGTCGAGGTCAACGCCCGCAACCTGTTCGCCAAGGAGTACGTGGCAGGCTGCAACAACGCCGGGCGTTGCTACTGGGGTGAAGAACGGACCGTGCTGGGCACCGTTTCGCTGCGCTGGTAAGGCCGCAAACAAAAGCCCCCGGGCATTCGCATGACCGGGGGCCTTGGATCAGGTCGCAAGCGACATGATCAGGGGATCGCCAAGCTTACTGCGGCTGAGGCAGCTTATCGATCGGGCCGCAGCCGCCGATGACCTTGGAGATGGAAACCGAAGGGTGGAACAGGTAGTCGTACGAGCAGTTTTTCTGCTGGTTGTAGACTTGGCCAGTGCAACCGGACAGCAGGGCAACGCCCGAAACGACAGCAACGGCGACGGTGGCCTTGAACAGCTTTTTCATTACTCAGTCCTTTAAATGAATCAACAGCCATCATTCTGATGGCGGCGGGATGATACCCAACCAAGGCATTGGATCCAAGTCGCGCGAACACATGGCCCCACACTAGACATCGACAAACCCGATCACCTGATCGCAATTTTTCGCCTTACAGCTTCTATGCCTGTCTCTATGCTCCGGCCCACACCCGCCTCAATTCCAAAAAGACAGGGCCGATACGATGTCATTCAAACGCACTATTCACGCCATCGACACCCACGCCGGCACCCCCATGCGCGTCATCACCGGCGGCATCCCGCACATCCCCGGCGACAGCGTGCACGCCAAGATGAAGTGGCTGGAAGCCAACGATGACCAGCTGCGCAAGCTGCTGCTGCGCGAACCGCGCGGCTACCCGGCGCACTGCTGCAATATCATCGTCCCTCCCAGTCACCCCGAGGCCGATGCCGGCTACATCATCATGGAGCAGATCGAGTACCCGGTGATGTCCGGTGGCAACACCATCTCGGTGGTCACCGTGCTGCTGGAGATGGGCATGCTGCCGATGTGCGAGCCAATCACCGAACTGGTGCTGGAGGCCCCGGCCGGGCTGATCCGCATCAAGGCGCAATGCGAAGGCGGCAAGGTCAAGGCCGTCACCTTCCAGAACGTGCCGGCGTTTGCCGCACATATCGACGCCGAGATCGATGTGCCGCACCTGGGCAAGGTGCGCGTGGACGTTGGCTGGGGCGGGATGTTCTATGTGATTGCCGACGTGCGTCAGTTCAAAGGGCTGGCGCTGATCCCCGAGCATGGCGGGGAGATCGCCCGGGTGTCGTCGATGATCCGCCAGGCCGCCATCGAACAGTTGCCGGTCGCCCACCCCGACTACCCCGGCATTGGCATCACCATTTCCCAGCTGTCCGGCCCCAGCGAAGACCCCAATGCCGACTGGAAGAACGCCGTGACCATGGCCTCCGGTGAATTCTCCTGGGACGACCCGGCCACCTGGACCGGCGCTTTGGATCGTTGCCCGTGTGGCACCGGAACCTCGGCGAAAATGGCCACTCTGTACGCAAAGGGTGAGCTTCCCCTGCACCGCGACTTCCGCCACCAGGGCCTGCTGGGTAACGTCTACACCGGCCGCCTGATCGACGAAACCACGGTCGCCGGTAACAAGGCGGTGGTGCCGACCATCACCGGGCGCAGCTGGATCTACGGCCTGAACACCCTTGTCCTCGACCATGAAGACCCGTTCCCCGAAGGCTTCACCATCGGCGACATCTGGGCCTGAGTGCAATGCGTTAATATCGGCGAGTCGGGCCAGCCGGCTCGCCTGTTGACGAAGGTCGCACGCCATGAACATCGAGCACCTGCGGGCCTTCATCGAAGTGGCCGCCAGCGGCAGCTTCCACAAGGCCGCCGAACGCCTGCATATCACCCAATCCTCGGTCAGCGCACGAATCAAGGCCCTCGAAGAGCGCCTCAACCGCCCGCTGTTCAGCCGTAGCCGCCACGGCGTCACGTTGACCTCCGGCGGCAACCTGTTCTACCGCCATGCAGTGTCGGTGATCAGCGCTTGGGAGCGCGCCCAGCAGGACGTCGCCCTGCCCAACGAGATGCGCAGTACCGTCAGCCTCGGCCTGCCGATGAATCACTGGGGCAGTATCACCGCCGACTGGGTCGCCTGGATGAAGCAGTACCAGCCACGGGTTGCCACGCAGGTGCAATCGGATTATTCGATGCTGCTGATGAACGAGCTGCGCGAAGGGTTGCTGGACCTGGCGATCCTCTATGAACCGCACCACTGGCCCGATGTGATCCTTGAACCGTTTCTCGAGGAGCCACTGCAACTGGTGTCCACCCAAGTCGGCACGCTGTTCGACGGGCATGGCGAAGGGTATGTGTACATCAGCTGGGGGCGCTCGTTCAGCGAGCAGCACAATGACGCCTTTCCCGGCACCCGTCGCCATCGACTGTCCATCACCCAGGAAACCATTGCGCTTGAGTACATCCTCAAGCACGGTGGCTCGGCGTATTTTTCGCAGTTCATGGTCAAGGACTTGCTGGCCGACGGGCGTCTGCATACCGTGGCCGGAGCGCCGGCACTCAGCGTGCGGACCTATCTGGCGTTTTCCACCTTGCGCGAGCGTTCGCCAGAAACACTAAAGGCTGTAGAGGGGCTTAAGTCGATCCCGTTCTACCAGCAGGGCAAGCGCTTCAGCTAAATGGAGCAATCACCCGGCCCCCGTAGGAGCGGCTTGAGCCGCGAACACCGGCGACGCCGGTGCCATCCTCCGCGTCGCTTGCTTCGCGGCTAAAGCCGCTCCCACTGAGTAGGCGCGGTTAGCGAATCAATTGCTTTCCAGCTCGTAAGCCTTGCTCACGAATATCGCGGCGAACAGGCTCTTGCCCTCCTTGAACTTGTAGTCCTCCTCGAAACTGCCCTCTTCCACCAGCTTGCGGCTGATCGCGCATTCCGAGTCGCTGTGGTTCTTACCTTTCGCGCCAAAGTCGCTGGACCACGTCAACAGTCCCACCTCGTCACAGAAGGCCTCGAACTTGGCTTTGGGGGCGGTCTGCTGGTAGCTGCCGTAGGCCTCTTTCAACGGTTTGAAACCGTTGTAAGCGAGCGAGTAGCGCTCGACCTTGGCCACCCGCGCAAAGTGGCTGACAGCGCCCGTCAGCACCGCCTGGCCGGCGTAAGACTGATAGGACCCGAGAATGAAGCCGCTCAACGCGTTTTTCAGCGCGTCTTCGACGTCGTCGAGTTCAGGCAATGAGGCAAATTCAGCCGTGCGGACGATTTCACCCACCTTGGAGCCGTCGTTGCGGTGGATTACCACGAACTTCATCGAGCCTTCACCATCACTGGAGCGCGTGAGGGTGAAATCCAGATCTACCTGGGTGCCGTAGGCTGCGGTGCTGTTCACCAGAAACGCACCCGTGACCGGCTGGCGCACGGCCAGGTTGCTACCCCAGGCGAAGTCCGACGAGGTGGCCCGGCCATTGGCCAACAACTCGCTATGTGGCTGAATCTCGTCGTTCACGTCAGAGACCAGCACCACTTCAGCGCCCTTGTTGGCAATGTACGGGTTACCCATCTGCAGGCCGAGCAGCTGAATGTGGATCTCCCCAGCCTTGCTGTCGCCGCTTTGGGCAACCTTCAGCGCGTCGGCTTTCAGGTAGACACCCGCCACGTTTCGGCCAGAGACGGCGCTGAGCTGGTACTTGGCCCAGTTGGCCAGGCCTGATTCATTGGAGCCGCCAGGTTCCAGGTTGAACGACCCCATCATGCCGCGCAGGAAGTTCATGGCCCCGTTGGTCTGCGCGGTAGCCATGCGAATCTCGGGGTCGGCTACGGTCAGGTTGCCGGAAAACGCCGAATACGAGACCTCGCCTTCGGACAGCACGTCCTCAAGGAAGTACCGCTCCTTGAACTGCTCGTAGTAACTCAGCGCAGCCTTCTTGCCCGAGCTTGCCAGCATCGCGTAGCCGCCGCCCAGCACCAGCACCGCTGCGGCGGCACCGCCTATCAGCAGCTGCTTCTTGTTCATCTGTTTGATCATCGGGTATGCCTCACTGGACCTGGGCGGAAGCGTTCTTCCAGTCGTTCACGTACTGTTGGGAGACCTCGGGGGTCCAGCTGAAGTCGATGTCGGCGTTGGGGAATTCCTTGGCCAACACGGCGCCGAACGATACGCGGTCGGCGCAGCGGTCCTGCTTGCAAGCCTCGGGCTCACCAGCGCTGTAGGCGCGGTAGGTGGTGATGGCTTGGCCGTCTTCCAGCGGGTAGTACGGCGTGGCGTTCGCTACCTGGGCGACGTACCAGCCTTCGCTGTAGTCCTCATCCGCGACCAGGCGGCCCTTGCTCGGGAAGTCGAGGGTGTAGAAGTCGCCTTGCTTACCGGTGACATGCACCATCATCGGCGACACAGCGGCCGAGGACGACGGGTCCTGCAGCGCCAGTGGCGAGGCGAAGCGCACCTTGATGCCGGCCATCTGGGCCAGGGCTTCGGTTTCGCGGCCCTTGAACTCGCTCATGCCCGCTTGCAGTTCCTGGTAACGCTCCAACACACGGGAATGGGTGCGGGCCAGTTCCTGCTGGCGCTGACGCACTTCACGCACACGCTGCTGCTCACGCTGGACCGCCCAGTTCGCACCATCGCGCACATCGAAGAACAGGCCTTGACGGTTGATGCCGATGCGGTTGCGGACAATCTTCTGCGCGTCATTGCCCCAGATGTTGTTGGAAATCGCCGACAGGTCTTTGACGATGAACAGGGTGTTCACATCGGTGGTGCTTGGCGAGGTGGTCTTGATCAGGTCGAAGATCTCCAGGGCGGCTTCCTTGTAGGTGGCCGCGTCCAGCGCGAACGACTCGTCAGGCGTGACCGCCACATAGGACGGGTCGCTGCCGAACGGCCTCAGCACGCCATAGCTGGAGCGGCTGAACACCAGGTACACCTTCATCTTCCGGTTCGGGATTTCGCCTACCAGAAATACCGCCTGGTCGGCTTGCGGGGTGAGATAGGCAACCGCCTTGTCCTTCACCGCTTCCTCCAGGTTTTTGGTGAACACCAGCGCGCTCGGGTGGACGTAGACACGGTTCCAGTTATCGCCACGGTAAGTGCCGACAGCTTTCCAGCTGATTTTCTCGAAGCTGCCCTGGCCAAAACCGGACGCGGGGCACGGCATGGCTGGCGTGGTGCCGAACGACAGGGTGTCGCCGTCGCTGATGATCGAGGTGCTGAGCACCCACTTGCAGCCTGCGCCGTCGGTCACTTGCATCAACTGCGGGTTCTGCAGGACCAGGGAGCGGCCGTAGTCGCCTGTAGCGGCTGCAGCAATGGCTGCAGTGGGTGCAAGGGTTACGGGAGGTGGTGCTGCCGGCGCCGGCGCTTCAGCGGCTGGTGCGGGTGGCTGCACGGGGGCGGCTGCGACTTCTGCCACCGGAGCTGGAGCAGGCTCGACCTTGACCGGCTCTGCGGTGGCAACCGGGGCTGCTGGAGTTGGAGCTGGTTCCGGTGCTGGCGCCGCTACGGGTGCAGGCGCCTCTGCTTGAGCCGGCGCCGCCGGGGCTGGAGCTGGAGCTGGAGCAGCAGGTGCTGCCGCCAGCGTTACCAGGCCCAGGTTCGAGGCCGTGCCCGAGCCACTGGCGTACACGTTGCCGGTCGCATCGACCGCCTTCCAGGTCACCTTGGCGGTGGCGCAGTCTTTGGCGAAGACGAACGGCAGCTTGGTCAGCAGGCCCGAGAGCAACTGCTGGTTATCCCAGGCTGGGCGGGTGATGGTCAGTTCGACATCCGGCTTGCACCAGTTGGTGGCGTCGCCCGGAACCTCGACCTTGATGTTGTCTTTTTTCGAATAAGCCAGCTCGTGACCAAACGCCTGCGGTACCAGACCGCAAGCGCCGATGACTGCAAGCGCGAGCGCATGTTTTTTCATGGGGGTCCTCAGATCAGTTCCCAGGTGCCGTTGGCTTGTTTGCAGAAGGTGTTCTGCTCCTGCTCGGTCTGGCCGCTTTGCGACTTCAGGCTGACGGTGACCGGGCGGCACGCGGCCTCGGCGGCGACGGTCTCGGTCGGCAGCGACTGCAGGGAGTCGAGGTCGAAACCTTGGGTTTCCTTGTTCGCGGCGACGTCCAGATCGTCCAGGTTCACGGCAGGAGCAGCGCGCTTGGCAATCGCTTGCGCCTTGGGCTCGACGTAATTCTTGTGCACATAGCCGACCGTCACGCCCTTGCGGCCCACCAGGATCCAGTCACCGGTGGAGCCCACTGCAGTGAACTCGGTGTGGCTCTTCAGGCTGCCGACCTTCTCGCCGCTCGGGTTGGGCGCGGCACGCACATTGAGGTTGTCGCTGATGGTCACGTACGGCTCGTTGATCAGCTTCATCGACGGCACCGCCTGGATCTTCGGCGCGCGTTTGACCTCGACCTTCTTGGTCTGGGTGTACTCCTTGCCGGGAGTGATCTGCGCCGTGGCACCGGAGTGGTCGGACTTCCAGGTCACCGGCTGGGCACCGGCAGTCGGCTGGCTCAGCACTTCCTGGGTACGCAGGGCCAGCGCCTGCTGGTCCTTCTCATCGAGCATGTGGCCGATGCGGTTGCCGACATAGGCACCGATACCACCGGCGATCAACGCTGCGGCGATCTTGCCGTTGCCACTGCCCATGGTCGAGCCGATGGCCACGCCGGCCAGGCCACCGATCACGGTGCCCGCCTGCTCTTTGCTGATCCCGAGCTGGGCACAGGCGGTGGTGGTGGCGATAGCGACCGCCAGGAGGGACGCGACGAATTTCTTACGCAAGTGGAACACTCCATTTCCGCTGGGTCACTCTGCGCGCGGCAGAGGCCTGGTTGAGTTGTGAAAGATCGACAGGCACGCGCATGCCGCAGCCAATTGCAGGCTGCAGCGGTCGGGGCTGTGAGGGGCGGCTCCACCCTGCGAGCTGAGGGCGTGGAGCGAATACGACGGGGAGCATCCAACCAATCCATGTCAGAAGAAGGTCATCGTCCAGTGCGCGTAATCATTACGGCAGAGGGCCTGGACGAGAGTGGCGTTTTGCCGCTGCATTGTAACGCAAGGTTACATTGGCAATACAAGGCAAAAAATGGGCAAACGGCTGCACTGTCTCCCGCAAAAGTACCGACCGCCTTTAGGTAAAATTCGAATTTATACCGAACCCTGTAGTCCGTTTCCGATACTCGCTCACGCGCTCACCTAATGATTGCGACCGCTTTGATTGCGGCCTAGCCTCGGCGCTTTACTCACAAGCCACCAAGCGGCGATCACTCCACAGAGGTGCGCCACGTCAGACTCGCGAAGGTTATCGCCTGGCTATAGTGCGCGGGGCGAAAGTAATGGCAGCTGTACATGGGGCACCTTCGCGTGCGCCGGGTTCCTTGGGTCACCGGTCTGTCAACCCGTGTATAGCTGCCTCCATTCGTTTGACAGCGTTGATGGGTGGCTCCACCTGACTCAAGGCGCTTTCATGCGCAAGATAGTCCCCGATCCGCCCTACTCCCTCGATTCCTCGTACATGTTGCAGGACACCCTGGTCCAGACCTCGGAATACGTCACCTGTGCCTTGTCCGTCGCCCGCCAATCGGTGCAACTGAAACCCACCTCCCCCAGCTCGATCGTGATGCAAGCGGTTATCCATGAAATGGAAGTTGCCCATGTACTGGTGGAATCGGCGCTGATGCAGCTGCAGCGCCAAGTGCAGTTGCCGACGGGACCTAGATCGTTGCACTAGAGCTCAAGTATTGGGCTGCCTGTGCTGGCCTCTTCGCGGGCAAGCCCGCTCCCACAGATACAGCGCTGCACTTGAGGGCCACGCTATTCCTGTGGGAGCGGGCTTGCCCGCGAAGAGGCCGGCACAGGCAACAAAAATTTCAGGGAGAAAAATCAATGGCCACTGACGACACTCAGCATCACGCCACAGTTGGCAAAACCCGCTTCTACCAAGCAGAAGTCCAGATCCAACCGCTATTGCGCATCGAGCCAGGCATCCCCTGCCAAGCCGTCCGTGAACAGGCATCCGAGCTTATGGGCTATGTCCGAGACATGACCTTGATCGGTGTGATGGACAGGGATGAAAAGCTGATCTGGGCAGCCCATTACCTGAGCGCAATGGCCAAGGCACTGCTGGATGATGCTGAATTGGGCATGAAAAATTAATCGCCCAAAACGAAAAAGCCCCCGGAAACTTTCGTTTCCAGGGGCCTCATCTTGTATGGCGGAGAGATAGGGATTTGAACCCGCCCGTCGCGCGCAGCAGCCCGCGACAGGCCGGCATTCATTGAGGCAATACGCGCTCACGATGGCCAGCGATGGCCCAATGCGGCCCCGCTTTTGCCCTAATTTTGCCCTAAAACGGCCGCCGATCACGGAGCGCTTGCGCGGCACATCCATCCGCAACAATACTGTATGCACATACAGCATCGAGAGCCGGAAGATGGACATCGACACAATGGGCTTCGAATATGGCATGCCTACACAGATGGAAATGCTCGAACAGCAATCACACATCCTGATGGCGGAGAACGACGATCTGAGGGCTCAGCTGACACTGGCTCGCTCAAATATCACCAAGCTCGTAGAAATCAACCAAATGATCAACACTCAGGTGGCCGCCGAGTCCTTGCGCGCCAATGGCTTGCACGTGCGCCTGGTGCAGATAGGTAACCGATTACGCTGCAATCATGGGATTGATATCTGTAATTGGTTCGCTGATGAATCTGCAGCGGCACCGTACACTCTGCAGGCCGGGCTGGAGGGTTAAACAAACGTAGCTAAGCTGCAGCCTCTTCACCGAAAAACCAAGCTGCTCTAGCATAGAGCAGCTGCAAGCTGGAAACCGCTGGCCAATCAGCATACCGTCGCCGAGGGAGAGACGACATGATTGCTCAACTAGTTAAAGATATATCACCGATCTGCGTAGTTATCTGCTCCAAACCCCAAGCTGATGCCAAGTTGATATTTCAGGCCACTGGCTTTTTCTGTGGAAGCCAAGGCTATGTATTGACATGCGCACACGGCATAGACCTAACGAAAGAGCTTTTTGTAGGGATATCGCCGAACGTCAATGAATTTCATAAAACTCAAAACAGAAGGTTTGATTTTGCCCCCGCCACGGTAGTACAGCACGATCCGATTAACGATGTAGCCCTTCTTAAAGCAACTGATGCTATAACCGTTTCTTCCCCTCCACCTTCTTACGCGACCTGTAGTGAGTTGGATGTAGATGTCGGCGCCAGCGCAATCTATCTTGGCTTTCCATTTGCACCTATGGGACTACAACTAATGAAAGTCTCTAGCACAATAGTGTCAGCCAAGTCTCTTACCGAAAACGAAACACGCCAGCTGGTTCTGGATTCTACTGTCAATAATGGAAATAGCGGCGGTCCATTAATCGAGGTGACAACCGGAAAGGTAATCGGGATCATAGCGGGTCGCCACTCCCCCAGCGGCGCAGAACCTGTCGCGTGGATCGGAGCCGCACCACTGGCGCAGGATAGCAACATTTCTTATGCCACAGGCATTAGCTACGGCGTGGAGCTGCTTAAAGCGGAAGGAGCATATGAATAAAGACGAACAGCAAGAGATTTTAGATGCCATACACTCATTGGTACCTAATCATATGCATGCATATTTAGAAAATGCTTTGAACGCCGAAAACTTTGATTTCGATCGTGCCGGCTTAGTCCTGACCGGTGAACTAAACCCAAGCAAAACAACTGTTCAAACGTCTGTGATCAAAAGAGAATCCAGCTTATGGTATGGAATTCAATCAGAAATCTATGACTTTCTATGCACCAATTCCACCACCTATAAAAACGAGCGACTTGAAGCAGGCATATCCCTGAAAAACATAATCGCTATTCTGGCCACCTCTATAGCCTCAACCTTTCACATTGCATTTGGCATAGTATCCGGAATCGTAACGCTGGCCATAATTGGCGCATTCAAAGTAACAAAAAATGCATGGTGTAAAATTCAAAAAGAAAAATACAGCCCTAGAAGATTGACTTGAAAAGCCACCACAACCAGTTACTGAAAAGCCTAATCCCCGAAATGGGGATTAGGTTAAAACTTATCTAATCGCTCGCACCCATGACCTGAAGAGTGCGCACATAAGATTGACAGGCCTGAAGCGCAATCAGCCCCCGGTCGCCTTCGTCGGTGATGGCGATAATTCGTTGAGCATACGCTCGGTCAAGTTGGGCACGTACGGCGCCATGTACCACGCCTCCGGTGTCGGCGGCTTCTCGCACCCCACCGTCACCACTCGAGCCGGTAGAGGCTCCGGCGTCGACAAGAACTGACAGCCGCAGATCAGAGGTAGCAAGCCGGTCGCGCAGACGAGCTTGAGCTTGTTGAACATCTTGCATCTCCCTCCAGTGGGTTTGGGCCTGTGCCTGCAGGCGGGCCTCTATGGCGCGTCGCGCCTCTTGCTGCGCCGCCAGCTGATCAAACGCTGCCGCAGCCGCCTTCTCTCGCTCAAGGCCATACGCCCGGTCCTTCGCCGCCAACTGCTTGCTATAGCTGATGGCTTGCTCGGCGAGCTGCGTCGAGTAGACATTGGCTTGCCATAACCAGGCCGCCCGGGCACCAACAGCGCACGCGATCAGCAGCGCAGCCCCCGTAACTAGGCGAGTGGCCCAGGCCCTCACTGCAGCACCTCGAGCGCCCTCTTGTAGATTGCCTTGCGATCCTCCAGGCCATTGGCACCACCGTTGATCCGCTTGGTGATGGCCAAGATGTCGCCCTTGTCGGCCAAGCTGTTCAGGCCTTCCTTCTGCCAGAACCAGCCGGCCGACATGCAGGCGTAGACCGGATGCTCGAGCAGTTCAGGGGTTATGAGCAGCCGGCTGTCACCGAACAGAGCTTCGCTACAGGCTTCGTAATTGAACCGGCCTGTCACCTGGATGAGGCCACGACCTCGGTACAGCTGGCCATCGCCGTCTGCTACAGGCGTATTGCCCAAGCGCTGGGCCAAACGGCCGGTGTCGTACTTCGACAGATACTTATCACTACCAAGCTCGCGCACGTACTGGAGCTGGCCCGACTCGTGTCCGATTTGGGCAAGAAATGCAGCCATTCGCAGCCGCGTGACTATGCCGTACTTGCCCATAGCAGCGTTGAGGCCAGGAACAAAAACGCCGGCTTTGTTTCCAGCGCCTGGAAGCATTTGCTGCAACTGCTTTTCGGTAATCGACATCAATACACTCCAAATAAAAAGCCCGCACAAGGCGGGCACAAGGAAAGAGGTTGCGGTTAGGGAATGATCATCGCCATCAGCTTGCCGGTGTTGCCCAACTGGATGGGGCCGCCGTGGTTGTACAGGTTGGCGTTGGTCATGTTGCGGTGGCTGAGACCTGTACAGCCCTCACGCCCCGGACCCTCGATCAGGTTGGTCGGTACGTAGGCGCAGCCAGTGTCCAAGGCGACGCGGGTGCTGTCGTCGTAGGACTTGCGCCAGATGGAGTCATCCACGCTCGCTTCGCCGAACAGGTTGAGTCGAGGCGAGGTCAGCACAATGACCTCACCCCCCTGCGCCTTGAAGGCCTCAATGATGGTGCGGTGCGAGCTGTACCACCAATCGGCCCCCAGGCCATTGGCAAAGGCCAGTACCATCAGATCGCCCTGATCAGCCAGCATGGCGTTGAGCCGGTCCGGGTGCGCCCCGTTCGGCACACCGTTGACCGAGGTATCGGCCGAGGTGGTGCCACCCACGCCCCAGTTGCGGTACTCCACATCAGCACCCCAGCGCTCACGCATCGCCGCGATCAGCTGCCAGACGAAGCCATACTTGATGTGCGACGACTGGGTGGACCAGGTGAAGTCAGAATCGCTGTTGCTGTAGATCGGGTACTTCGCCCGCGTGTCGGCGGGGATTCGGTCGAAGAACGAAGCCAGGTCGCGGTTGGTGTTGGGCTCAAGCGGATACAGCGCCCCGCCGCCCATATCCACGCTGCTCGACCCGTACCCGATCAGCCGAATTAGCTGACCACGGCGCAGCTTGGCCAGCGTCTTCGGCAGCTTGGCGCGGCAATAGGCCAGCCAGTCGTCATAGGCCTGGCCGGCCAGCTGATCCCGCAAGTCGCGGTAACGCCAGCTCTGCAGCACGTCGACGCCAGCCGGGTAGACATACACCTCATTGAGTCGAACATGCCCCGCCGGCAACACCGGCTTGTACTCTTCCGGGTCGATAGCGCGCCCCGTACCCTTGGTCACCACCAAGGCGCCGCTGGTCAGGTTGACCGACACCAGGTCGTAGCGGTGCAGATGCCCGGTGTAACTGATGGTGCACGGCTCGTTGGCAATGGCCTTGAGGCCATACAGGTAGCAGGTGTTCGGCTTCACCGCATAATCAACACCCTCGGTCAGCACTGCGCCGTCCGAGACCCGCTTAACGACCCGATTGGAACTGTACTGATGCGGCAGCCGCGCGCCCGGAATGGCACCGCCGGCAGGCGCGGCAACCAGGGTGAAGGGATAATCCACCACCGGCTCCGTATCCGGGGCGGCAATGGCCACCACCTGCTCCACCGTCTTGAGCAGGCCACCCAACTTGTTGACCGTGAAGGCCTGGATCATCGGGTTGAAGCCGGTCACCGCCTGGGTTTCCAGCTGGGTACCCACCACGGTTACCGCGCCGGTGTAGTTCTCCGCCTGGCTGCTTTCCTTGGGCACTGCGGCCAGGCGCTGGTCGATCATGAAGTCTTGCACGCTCACCCCGGCATTGACTTCGGACACCTGCCAGCGCACCGATTTCAGGCGCAAGCTGTTGGCATTGGTCGAAACCGCCCCAGCGATGTAACTGAGCACCGGGCCAAACAGCGCCGCGCCGTCTGCCACCAGGTATTCGACCACGCGAGTGTAACGGGTACCGGCGAAGGCCTCGCTGATCAGCGTGCCGGCGTTGCCAATGCCGCCGTCGACGTACACCGCGCGGTCCTTGCGCAGCAACTTATCGGCAGCAAAGGTCGCACTGACCTCGGCCTCCAGCGTCATGCGGATGGTCTTGCCGACGATAGCCGCCCGCGTCGCGGCATCGAACGGCAGCAGCACGCGGTTGTACACGCCGGCTCCGCTCTTGCCGGCAGGGATATCGAAACCGACGATAATGCCGTTTTCCCGTACCAGCACGGCGCCGTTGGCGTCCGCTGCGCCGGTGACCGTGGCCTTGTCCAGCAGGTTGGACGACGACACCAACAGGCTCTTTTCCGTGGGCTTGATCTGCTCTTGGAAGCGGGCCAAGAACGCCACGTCGGCCGCACGCTTGTTACCGGCCGGCACGCCCTGCACGGCCCAGGTCAGCGACTTGAACTGCACCGAGATATCTTGACCCGGCGCGACGGCCGAGCCATGCACCTGCAGGCTGATCGCCCACGACACATCGGTCGGATCGACCACGTAGTCGACCACCTTGGTGATCACCGCCCCCTCCTGGGCCATCGACACCAAGGTCGCCGCCACCACCGCAGAGGCGCCCGTGCCTCGCGCAGCGCGCATCCCGGCCAAAAACTGGAAGTCCAGCAGGTCCAGGGCGCCGGGGGTGGCTGTGAATTTGGCGGTGATGCGCACGGTACTGCCCGCCATCAGCTTGACCTGCTCGGCATCCAGCGTCATCAGGTCGAAGAAGTAGGCGTCAGCGCCCGTCGAAGCGGCCGGCACCTTGAGGCCGGCAATCGCCGGTGATGCCGCGCCGGCCGGCAACGCACTGGCGCCGTTCGGGAAATAACCCCAGCCGTTGCTGATCACCGTTGGCTCCCATTGCCACGACAAGCCCGCGTTGGCGTTCATCTCCTCAAACAGCTTGGTGCGCTCAAGGTTCGCCGTGCTGTACTGGGTGAGCTTAGGTGATGCGGCCACGATACCGAAGGACACTCGGTCAACGGTCAACGTGCTGTTGGCCGGCGCCGCGCTGCCGGCCTCCACGCTCAGCAGAATGCCAATCTGCGTGTCCTCGGCGGTGACCGTGTACTGCACCACGCGCCGGTACCGGCCAGCGGCATAGGTCTCGCTCACCACCCGGCCGCCATTGCTGACCACATTGCCGGCCAACAGCGAGCGGAATGCACGGTCCGTACGCAGCTTGACGGCACCGCCGAACGATCCGCTATAGCGGCCGGTGATCACGGCCTGAACCGTAGACCCGACCAGACTGGTGACATCGACGTTGGCGGTCGGAAACATCACCGTCAGGTAGGTCAACGTACCGGTTGAGCCCTGCGGTACGGAGATCCCGCACGGGCGGCCGAAGCGGCGCGTAATCACCCCGCCGTTGTTGGCCTCGGAAGCCCAGCCCGAAACGAAGGTCAGGTCGCTGGTCATCAAGGATGAGGCCGCCGCCAGCTCAGCTTGGGAGACGGCCTTGCTGTTGGGGTAGCGGTTCTGCTCAACCGCTGCGCCGTTGACCTTCTTGTACAGCACCAGGTATTCGTCACTGCTGGGCGAGGGCACACTGAAAAAGCCGTTGGCCGGCACTGCCGCCAAACCGGCCGCCGTGGTCGCGAAGACCATTGCACCGGCCATCTGCGCCGCCACATCGGTCAACGCCGCATCGATCTTTTCGCCCGCCAAGCGAGCCTGCTTGGCCAACGCCGGGACCGGGCCGCCTTCGGTCTCCACATCCTGCCAGGCCCCACCATCCACATACTGCTCTTGCTTGGCGGATGCCGCTTTCGCCTGCGCGGCGGCCTCCGAGAGCATGCCGGCATAACCTTCCAGCGCCGAAATGTCAGTCATTTACTTTTCTCCAGGCAACAAAAAACCCGCCGGGGCGGGTTCTGTAATCAGCTAATCAACAGGGTTCGGCAGCGCCGAGACTCATTCGGGGGCGGGGTCGGCGCCGCTTGCGTCGTCAGCGCCCGGGAGCGGCGGCCACGTCACGCTGGCCGGGTAGCCCGCCTGCTCTTCGATCCGCGAGAGCAGCACGCGGTAGGTGCACCAGGTGTCGTACTCGACCTGCTTGAGCGGCAGCGCCGCCGCCTCGGCCTCGGTCGCCATGCCGAGGCGCACCGCGTCTTGCAGGGGCGCCAATACCACCTGCAAGGCATTGATGGCGACCGTGGCGGCGGTGTTGAGTTGAGCGCGCGCCTGCAGCACGCTGCGCACCAGATCGCCATCCGAAGGCTCCAGCACCGCGCCAAACTCCAGCGCAACGGCCCGGGCAAACAGCTCGCGGCCATAGGCCTCGCAATCCTCGGGCGATGCGGTAAAGGGTATTTCACCCAAGGCCACCGGGTTTTCCTCGAAGGTCACCAGCAGGTTCAGCGACCTGTGCTTGGCATCATTCCACTGCGGATTGCGGGCACTAACTACGGTAAGCATCAAGATACCCTCAGGCACAGTGTGGTGGAGTCGGACGACTGCCCGTCATGGTTGTATACCGCGCCCATCAGCTTCCAAGTGCCGGCCGGAATGCCGCTGGGCGAAGAGGCGGCGGCGTTGGAATAGGTGCAATAGCCGCCCGCGATCAGCGTGCCGGCCGGCAATGGATCGCTGCTCGACGACACTCCGCCGCCCACCACCAACAGCGCATACGTGCCGACAGCACCCACCTCCGCCGAGGCCTGAGCCACGATGGCTTTGGGCGTGGCATTGTGGTCGGTCCAAATCGGGTCAGCGATGTTATAGCCCTCCAAGGACGTGGCCTTGTCGGCCTTGGTGTTCAACCCCGCGTCAACTTCCGCCTTGGTGTAGGCGTCGGCAATGCCGTAGCCGCCCAGCGTCGTCGCCTTATCTGCCTTGGTGTTCAGCGCCGCATTGATTTCAGCCTTGGTGTAGGCATCGGTGATGCCGTAACCGCCCAGGGTGATCGCCCAGTTGGCTTTCTGCGCAAGCATCGAATCGGTTTGCGGCTTGGTGTAGGCATCGGTAATGCCGTACCCCGCCAGCGTGGTGGCCTTGAGCGCAAAGTTAGCCACCATCTTCTGCGCCGCCTTCAACACTTGCGTGCTGTCGGCCTTATCCAGCGCCGGCAGGTAGGCCAAGATGAAGTTGCACAACTCGTCCTGGACCATGTTCAGCCATTCGGCCTTGATCGGCGTGGGGGCTACACCGCCCACCAGCGAGCCGTAACGGTAGGCCCCGGCCGGCGTGGCCAGATCCGTCCATGCGGAAATTTTCTGCATCGTCAAAGGTCCTTGAAGCCGCTCACCGCTGCGGGGGCGACGTAGTGAATGGCGTTGAACATCTGGTCGACCTTCTCGGCAACCCCTTGCACCACCTCCAGGCCAAAGCCCATGCGCACATCGGTGTATTCCGGGGCCTCCAGCTGCAGGCGGCAGTCGAGCGCGGCAGCCTCCACGGTGCCGTAGTAGTCGACAGGCGCATGGACCTGCCAGGACCAGGGCCAGGCATCGCCATACAGAAAGTCGCCGGCCACCGCCGGGCCCACGCGCGGCGGGCGAAACTCGGCAATCTGCGCCTCGACACCGGCCTGATCTGCCAGGCCCAGGTAGTACGAACGCTGCGGGGCGCCCGTGGCGGTCAGCTTGTTGATGACCGCCTGCCGGCGCTCCTCCAGCGTCTGCGACCCTGGCACCGTGCAGGCGTCGGGCAAACCGAGATACGCCTCCCAATCCGGCAGCAGCCAGGTCACCGTGGCCGGGTTCTGCTCCAGGGAAAGTTGCGCGCCCGCTGCGTCGACGCGAGCCAGCTCGGGCGCCGAGCCGTCAATCAACTGGGCCACATCGGGCTGCAGCTCGGCATCAAACGCCGGCCCCGGGGGAAACAGCTGCTGCAGCTGGTCGCGGTAATCGTCCTCGGTCATTGCCATGTGATCGCTCCCAGCGTGCCCATTTCATTTGTGGCCACCAGCACATCGGCCGCCGGCACCGGCAGTTCGTGATCGGTCTCGCCGGGGGTATTGCTGATCGCAGAGCGAATATGCGTGCGATACAACTTCGCCCCCGGTCCCGCCTCATCCGCGATCAGGGTGGCCAGCGACTTGCGCACCTCCTCACGCAAGGCCGCGCTGTCGGGGGTTAGCTTGATGGTGAAGCTGATGACCCGATTGATTGGCGCGAAGGCGTACACCTCGGCCGTGACGGGGCGCTTGGTGTCCAGATAGGCCTGCACCTCGGCCACCTTCTCGGCGCCGGGAAAAATGTCCTCATCGCCATCGCAGACGAACATCAAACCGAACGTGCCGGGCCCCATCCAGCGCGGCAGCGCCCAGGCACGGGTCACGCCAGGCACCTCCCGCGCCCACTCTTCAAAGTCGGAGCCGCTGCCGACCTTGCTCGGGTTCTGAAACGCCGCCTGCACCCGCGTGCGCAGCGGCTCGATTTCTTCCTGATCAGCGCCACCGGTCAAGCCACCGGCGCCGATGGTGGCCTCGGGGTTGACGCCTAAGGCCGGGCTGACGGCGGTCAGCGTTCCCGACTCAATGTTGCCCAGCGCGCCAGGCGTCTCGGCGCGCACCGGCACCTGTGCGGTGCCGCCCACCAGACGGGTCGTTACGGTCACGACGTAGCGGCGGCCGTCCTGATGCTGATACACCATGTCCGCATCGACCAGGGCATTGTTGGCCCCGACGACAGCAATGGGGCCGGTCGCCGACACCGCCGCCTTGCGCCCGTCTTTCAGTCGCCACTCCGCCCACCGCAGCAGCATCTCTTCGTCGCAGGTCGCTGGGTGCGATTGCCGGGCAATCCACTCCTGATGGCCATACAGGCCGTAGGCCGCCCCACTCAGCACCCTTGACGCCACCTTGGCATCCGAGCGGCGCAGGGCGTCCGGGGCATTGCGCTCATAATCCGATTGGGTGCGCGTGATTAGCGCGGGCAGCGTCGGCATCTCATACGGCATTGATCAAACTCCAGGTATCTTCAAAAGCCAGCTGCAGGGTTTCCCCGTTCAGCTCTGTCAGCAGCACCACCAGGTTGAGCCGGTCATTGCCCAAGCGCTCCGCCGTGACCGTCACGGTGGTAACAATCTCGTCGTCGGTCATCCAGCGCAGGGCCTCTTCGGCGTAGTCGCGCGCATCGCGCAAGGTGTCCTCGGTCAGCGTGCGCCGACGCAGCAACCACAGCCGTGAACCGATCTGGTCGCCGGCCTCGCTCGGCGCGCAGTCGCCCCACCAGCCCTGCCGGTCGGCATCGTCCAAGGCATCGTCGGCCGCCGCGCGCCGCCAGCTGAACAGGCTGATGGTCACCGCCCGGCGCAACAGCGCTTCGCGGCTCATCCGCCACCGCCCACCGGCTGGCCGGTATTGCCTGGCCCCGGCATCACGCCGTCGTGCAGGTGCTCAATCTGGCTGATGCCGCCGGCCACCTGATCGCCGGCCGACTCGATGCGGCCGGTGGTACTGATCAGCGGGGTGTCGAACTCCACCGCCTGGCCGGCGGTGATCTTGAGCGTCAGGGTTTCCAGCTCGATCACCCGGCCGCGCTTGAGCACTAAGCGGTCGCCTTCGTCGGTGTACAGCGCCACTTCACCGGCCTGCAGGCCCGGCAAGCGATAACGCCGGTCCGACACCACCAACACCACGCCATGGCTGCGGTCGCCGATAAAGCCAGCCACGGCCTCAGCGCCTTCGTGCGGGCACGATGTGAAGCCGTAGGGCTCCAGGTGCTCCATGTCGTCTTTCACTTCGCCGGCGGTGATACGCAGCTGCAGGCTTTGCAGCTTGCGCGTGGCATTGGCCAGCACCACCACGCCACGGGCCAGTACGCCCGCCATTGGGTTTCTCATGGCTTGTAGTCCGCAGGAATGAGGTATTCAAAGTTGTCAGTCTTCTTGCCTTTCTTGAGCTTGCGGCTCTCGTAGGCGTCGTTGGGCTCGGGCAGGAAGCCATCGGGCGGGGCCACAGTGACCTTGCACACGGTGCCGGGCTCCCCCAGCTCGTAACTGATTTCACTGATCAGCATGTCGCGGTCCAGACCGATCAGCGGGTCAATCACCCGCACGATCATGTTGTGCCGCCACAGCGCGCCATTGCTCTGTCGCCAGCCCTGCACCGTGTAGTTCAAGGTCAGCGCGCGACTGATCGCGTTGGCCCGCTCCCACTCCACCCGCGCGGTCGCCATGGCCGGGGTCATCTGGCCGGACTGGTGAATCACCTTGACCCGGCGGCGGGCCACCCGATCATCGGCCAACGCGGCCTCGACCTCGGTGGCCGCTGTGCCAAACGAGGTGTCGGTACCGCTGCGTTGCCCCCGGCTGATGTACTCGGAGAACACGTTGGAGAAATCCAGATTGGTGTCGCCGGTCAGAATGTTCTTGCCCAGCTCCAGGGCGTCGACGGCGCGGCCGGCGGTGCCGGGCGTGGCAATCACCAGCCGCCCCTGGCCATCGTCCGTGCTGAACAAGCGCGACAGGGTCAACAGCCGGTCGATGCTCTCGAACGCCGTTTCGCCGGGCTCGATGGTGTGGTCGTCCAGGCCGAGGGTGACGGCCGCTTCGTTGACCACCTTGATGCCGTACTCGCCGGCCAGGGCTTCGACGATCTTCTGCACGCTTTGCCCGCGCCACTGGCCCGGCGAGTTGATCGCCGCGCTGTCCACCAGGTCGGCGGTCTTCGAGCGCCCGGCAATGCTCAGGGTGATCGACTGGGCGTCGTAGCGGATCGGCGTGCTGAACACGTACCCGCTCAACACCAGGTCGTCGCCAATGCGCACTTCCACGGCTTCGCCCTGGCGGATACGCACCGGCATCTCGCCACTGCCCGGCCACTTCCAAGTAACGCCAACGCTGAAATCCCGCGCCTGCCGTTCCAGCCCGGCGCTGATGCTGACGTCTTTCCAACCCCCATAGTCATGCGCGCCAACGCTGAGGGTGACGGTGTTGTCTGGCTCCATGGCTTAACTCTTGGCGACTTGCAGTTCAATGGCGGGCACAAAGCCCGGGTGACGGAGTTTGTTACGCGTAACGATTTCGCTGCCGCGCACGGCATCGCCATACAGGCGGTGGGCCAGCACCAAGGACGGCACCGCCAGCCGCGGCTGATACGGGCGCAGCCATACCCCGCTGCGGGCCACGTCGGTCAGGTGCCGATCCAAGGCCTGCCGTGCGTCACTGAGC
The DNA here is from genome assembly GCF_055584805.1 of Pseudomonas sp. NPDC090752. Taxonomy (NCBI): domain Bacteria; kingdom Pseudomonadati; phylum Pseudomonadota; class Gammaproteobacteria; order Pseudomonadales; family Pseudomonadaceae; genus Pseudomonas; species Pseudomonas sp. NPDC090752. Next base: position 82,347 of record NZ_JBVJLI010000011.1, read on the forward strand.
ACGCCGAAGTGATCCGGCGGACTGTCCTCGGCAATGGTCCACATCGCCTCACTGATCGCGTCCCTGACGGCCAGAATGTCATCGGCCACCGGCACCCCGGTGTCCATGGCGCTGCCCGAGGTGACGGTGCTGCCCTGCTGCTCCAGCTGGACGCTGAGGGCAGCCGGTTGCTCGACACTGCGCACGCTGGCCACGGGCACCTGCGCCATGTCCAGCAGCAGGTCGACCAGGGCGGCGTCCTGCACCAGACCGATCACCGCCGACTGAATCAACGCAATGTCGGGATCATCGGTCGCCGGGCGCGTGGCCGACAGCGCGGTGATCGCCTGGGCTTTCGCCTTGGACGACTGCAGCGACGAACCGGTCGAGCCGTAGCCGCTGAACCAGCGTTCAATGCTGGCCAGGTCGCTCAACAAGCTGGCCGCCAAGGCACCCGGGGCATTGATCAGCGACTGCACCAAGGCACCGATGTCCGCTACCAGCGAGGTCAACGGCTTGAGGAAGTTGATGGCGAAGGCATAGGCGCTGGCAATGGCACGGCGCACCTTGTTGACCTGTTGCCGGGCCCAGTTGACCTTATCCATCACCGCCACAAAGCGCGCCTTGATCGACTCCAGCAGGGTCGGCACGTGCGCTGCCAGTTGCCGGCGGGTGTTGATGCGCTGCACCGGGAAGGCCAACGCGCCGTCGATGAACGCCAAGTTGAAGCGCACCATGCCCAGCTCGTATCGCGAATGGGAGATTTCGCAGTCGCCTGCTGTCACGGTCAGTCGGCCAAACCATGGGTGGATCAGTTCCCCCGGACCCGGGGTATCCAGCGCGACCAGCAAGCGGTCACGCTGACTGATGAAGTCCGGGCCGATGATGAAGCCGTCGAACTTGTATTCTCGGGTCTGCCGGCCCATGTCCTCCACCAGGGGCTGGTCACGCTTGGGATACTCGTGCAGCTGGGTGCGCCGGCCAACCGGCACGCTGTCGCTGTCGACCCAGAACGGAACGCCACGAAACGAAGCCTCGCGGCGCAGGTCGCGCCATTCACTCATTGGTGCCTCCCATGGTCCGGTAGCCCACCTTCGGGGTCACCGACAGGCCGGGCTGATTGGTTTTCGTCTCTTGCACGCGCATGCCCGGCGGCGGGTTGTCGAACGCCACGCGCAGCTCCCCTTCCAGTTGCTGCTTGCCACCCACCTGCGCCGACTGGCGCAACAGCGCGCCCGGCTCGGGTAGCTGGCCAGGCGCACGCAACAGGCCACCCGGTTCGGGCAACGGCGCCGCCACACGCAACAATGAGCCCGGCGCCTGGGCCGCTCCCGGGGCTTGCAACAGCGCCCCAGGGCTAACCCCAAATGCCTTTTCCCGCGCCGCCTGAGCGCCCTGCGCGACCTGCACTGCATTGGCCTGCACCAAAGCACCACTACCGCCAGCCACCGAGTTACGCGCCTTCTGCTCATCGGCCAGACGTTGCACCCGCACAGTCAGGCTCTCGCCATCGCTGCCGCCAAACAGCTTGAGAAGCGGCTCAAGGTAGGGACTGACCCGATCCCACAGTCCCTTGAACCAGCCCACGATTGGCTCCCAGTTCCTGCGAATTTGATCCATGGGCATCCAGTCGAACAGGCCTTGCAGGAGCGCCGTGAACGGCGTGGTGTAGGCCTTGATCAGCTCCCACAAGGCACTGAAGAACGGCCCAAGCTTCTCCCAGTTGGCGACGATCAGACCGGCCGCCGCTGCGATACCGACCGCTATCAGGCCAATCGGGGTAGCGGCGAAGGCCACACCCAGCACCCGCGTGGCCACGGTGGCCGCGAACACCGCCGCGCGCAGCGCCGTGAAGGCCGCCCCGGCGATGACGATGCCGCGTACCAGCTGCGGGTTGTCGCTGATCATCTGCGCCACCTGACTGAGCCACGGCCGCAGCTTGTCGAGTACCGCATTGATTCCCGGCAACAGGGCGTTGCCGATAGCCCGTGCAGCAGCGTTGACGCCGTTGCGCAGCAGCTGCAGGTTGTTGGCCGTGGTCGCGGCCCGCGAGGCATATTCCTGTTCCATGGAGCCGGCAAACTGCTGGGCGTCGCTGACTTTCTGCAGGTTGCCGCGCAGCAGCTCAAGGTTGGTTAGCAGCGGCGTGATGGCCCCGATGGATTCGGTACCGAACATCTCGGCCAACAGCGCCGGGCGCTTGGCTGCATCCACCTGGCCAATGCGTTTGAGCAGGTCGAGCATGGTGCCCTGCGCATCCTTCTGCATGTTCTCGGCCACCGTCTTGGAGTCCAGGCGCAGCGACTTGTACGCCTGCGCCTGTGCCTTGGTGGCGGCCGTGCCCTTGGTCATGGCCAACATGAAGTTCTTGATGCCGGTAGCCGCCACATCCTGCTTGACGCCCACCCCGGCCATGGTCGCGCCGATGGCCGCGATCTGCGCCGAGGACAAACCGGCAACCTCGCCTAGTGCGCCGACCTCAGTGATGATCCCGGAGATCTGCTTGGTGGTGGCCGGACCTGTGTTGCCCAGGTAGTTGATGCGGTCGGCCAATGCCACCACCTCACCCTGATTCATCCGAAACGCGGTACGCCACTTGGCCATCATGTCGCCGCTTTCGTCGGCGGTCTGGTCAAAGGCAATGCCCATCTTGACCGCCGATTCGGCAAAGCTCAGCAGCTCATCCCGGGCAATGCCAGACTGGCCACCGGCCGCGACGATCTTGGCGATGTCGGTGGCTGCCATGGGCAGGCGCTCAGACAGCCGGCCGATGTCATCACCCATTTCCTTGAACTGGTTGGGCGTGTCGAAGTTCACCACCTTGCGCACGTCGGCCATTTGCGACTCGAAGTCGATGGCCGCACGGGCGCCGGCAATGAACGGGGCCGCCATGGCCCCACCGGTGATGATGTCGCTCCAGCCGATCTTGCCGAGGCCGGTCTTCTCCAGGTTCTTGCGGAACGATGCAATGTTCTTGCGAACGCCCGCCAAGGTCGGCGAAAGCTTGTCGACGCCAGTGATTAACGCCTTAAGCTGAAACTTATCAGCCATCCTCCCCCCTCAGCGTTTCTGCAATGCGCTGGCTATGCGCGGCGGCTTCCAAAATTACGTCCAGGGTTCGGGCCATGACCTGCTCCGGATCTGATTTCCAGAACCAGGCAAGGTCGTAGGCCGTGGCGATTAGGCCGTCAACGTCGCCGACTCCGGCGCCAAGAAAAAACCCGCGACGGTCCAGGCGGCGTTGTTCAGGTCAGCCAAGTCCAGCTGCTCGACCGAGGATTGAGGGATGGCGCCGCAGACGGCGATGTACTTGGCGGATACATCCAGATCCAGCGCCACGGCCTCGTCCTTGTCCATCTTGTAGGGCAGGGCCTTGATCGCGCGGGCCTCTTTCACCGTCGGGCGGCGCAGCTCCAGCTGGGTCACCTCAACGCCATGCGCCTGAATCGGTTTCGAAAGCTTGATTACTTCACTCATTGCCATGCCCCCTTGGTGCCTTCCCACTTAAGATCGATGGTGCCGTCGTCACCCTTGGCTGCCGGCTCGTCGACCAGATACGCACCGGACAGCACGTAGACGCGGCCGTTGCCAAACTCGGCGGTGATGGTGGCGTCGGTTGCGCTGGTCAACTGTGCCAACGGCAGGTCGGGGTCATCGACCACGGTGGCCTGCACATACGGGATGCGGTCCTCTTCCTTGAAGAAGCCCGGCGCGATGGATTCGCGCTTGATGTCACTGATCGGGCATTCAACCCCGCCGGTGACCGTGAACTGGGCGCCGTCTGCCTTGATGTAGACGGTGCCTGCGACTTTCTTGCCCATGGGCAACTCCTACAAAAAGACCCGCACAATGGCGGGCCTTGGTGGATGGTTCAGTTACGACGCGGCGTACTGCAGGCGGAACTGGTATTGCAGGGCGAACACCCGCAACTGGTTCACCAGGTCCGGCGGATACAGCACGTTCAACCGGGTCGGGTCGGTGCTTGAGCGCTCCACCACCAGGTACTTGGCGAACATCTCGGCATTCTCAACGATGCCCAGCAGCTCTAGGGCTCGGTAACCCGCGATCAGCTCCGCGCGAATCACGTTAGGGGTCACGATGGCCTGCCCGGCACCAAAGCGCGTGCCGTCATCGGCCAGCTTGTGCCGCCCGTATTTGCTGGTGATCCGCCCCTTGAGGAAGTTGATAACGTACGCCGACTGATGCAGCGTCTCGCTGTCTAGGAACGAGTTGTCAGACTGCCCCAAGGCGTTCTGCCGGTAGGTGGTAATGCCGCGCTCGATGCGCTGCGCACCGCCGCTGCTGTAGGCCGTGGCGATACCGTGAGTCAGCAGCGACTGCCGCTCGGTTAGCATGAAGCGATCACCAGACGGCGCCGGGGTGATGCCGTTCAGCTCACCGGTCTGCGTGGGTCGGGCCGGGTCCGCCGAGATGAACACGGCGGTGCGCGCGGCGTAGCCGGCAGCCTGTCGCCACACCGGGTCCGGGCATTCCTTTTCGAAGCCGTAAACGGTCATGTGCGGGTCGTTGCGGGTATCGCCCAGGGCCACCAACTCACCCAGCGTGCCGCGCATTGCCGAATAGACATGGCCATACAGCTGTCGCGCCCAGCTCCAGCGGCCGCTGCTGTCGTCCATGAAGGCCTTCCAGGCGTCCAGCGAGGTGGCATCGGTCCATGGCGCACAAATGAACTCGAACGGCTCATCACCGAGCACAGACAGCGCCTCGGCCACATCCGGCGAACCCACCCCGCCGGCCATCGCCGTGACCGTCACGGTCAGGCCTGCCGGGGTCAGCTCGCCATTGCTGCGCCCTTGGCGGTTAAGCTCCAGCTGAATGTCGTTGCCGCTAAGACCAGACCAGCGGCAGGTCAAGGTCACCTCACCCGTGGTGGCGGTTGCCGAAACGCCAAGGCCAGCCGCGTTGACCGCCGCCGCCAGCGCGGTGGCCACCGCCGCAGCCGAAGCACCACTGGCCACCGTGGCCCGCACGCGCTGGCCGCCGATGTAAAGATTGACCTGGCCACCGGCCGTGGTGGTGCCAGCAATGACTACCTTGCCGGCGGCCTTGGTGCCGGTGACCTTGAGCGGCAGACACCACACCTCGCCCACCAAGTCGATGCGGCGCCAGGTTTCATACATGTCGGCCAGCATCGAGCCGACACCGCCGATGGTCTTGGCCAGGCTGAGGTCCGACACCAGTGTCAGCTTGCCGATTTCCGGGGCGACGGCATCGTCGTTGACTTGGCCGACGATCAAGCGCAGCAGGCTGCCGGTCGCGCTGTTGGCCTGGCTGTTGTCGACCTCGGCATAAAATAGTGGCACGCGCAGGTCGCTGGGGATGCTGTTGAAACTGACGGCCATTATTCAGCGCTCCCGGTAGTAGCCGCAGCCTTGGCCGAAGCCTTGGCAGCAGCGGGTTTCTTTTCGGTCACATCGCCCGCACGCAGGCGGCGCAGCCAGTACGCATCGCGCGACACTTCGCGCCCATCGGGCGACAGAACGCCGCCCAGTTCCGGGTCGGGCACAACGCGGCCCTCCACCGGATACACGGTGATTTGAGTCATGGGGGTTACCCTTGTGGTAGTTCGGTGGAAAAACGCACCTCGACCCGCCCGTCAGGGCCAGGCGCGGCGTGGTTGGGGTCTTTCGGGTCGATCGAGTCCATGTCGAAGTCGACACCGGCAAGTGGCGGCAGACCGTCCAACTCGCGTTCGTGCCATGTTTCAGCCGGGTCTGCGCCCCGGTTACGGCCCAGCTGGAATTCCGCAACGAAGCCAAAGCGATATACGACCCTGGCACGACTGATGTGCACCAGCGAGCCACCGTCGTAGGTGACAAAGTCGTACTCACTTTCGGGCTTCCAGCCGACCAGGGCGCGCCAGATCTCAGCACGCACATCGTGGAGAGCGTCCGAAGCGCCTTGGCCTCGCTCATCGCTTGAGTCAAGAACCACAACGACCTCGAAACCATCCGCGATCACTTGCCGGATAGCATTCTGCTGCTGGTTCGGCTCCGCATCGTCACCCGAGGCAATTACGTAGGCCGATGGATGCTGCAGCTTCGAGCTGCTGGCCACAGCATCCCAGTCAATGCCAGCGACAACTCGCCCACCAAAGACAGGACAATAGGCGCGCATATGCGCGACGATCACTGAAAGTTTCATCTTGGGTACCGGATGGAGTTATTTCAGTGCAGCGGCAAAACCAGCTGCGAGAATGGCCTGAACCTGCGATTTGGAGTCTTCCAGGGCATCGACCATGTAGTTTCCGCGCGGGGTGATACGCCAACCGAGGGACCGCCTAGCCGCCAGCGCAAGCGCACGCTCGCCTTTGCGTCGTCGGTTCGCCTTCCCCCTGCCCTCACCCGGCGCCAGCTTCCCTAGCCGGCGCCCCTGCTTGACCCCGTAATGGAGGTAAGCCGGGTAAAACTCTTTCATCACACTGGTTTTACGTGGCGCGATACGCACCAAAAAACCAGCACGGGACACCTTGAAGCCGATCGACTCAAGCGTTGCACCTGTTCGATTGACCGGATACCCGTCCTGCTCCTTTCCAAGCGCCAGGTTCATCTGCGCCCGCTGGGCCACTAGGCGTCCGACCTTACGCATCGTCGCCCGGACCTTCGACATGTTGAAGGCATCCCGCCCGAAACTGTCGAAGCCGTCGAAGTGCACGTACGTTTCGATTGATGCGCTGTTAGACATAGATACCTCCGCCCGAGACGATCGCTCCAAGCAGCTCCGCCTCAAGCATCGTGAAACGGCCAGAACCATTGAGGTCAGCCACACGCTTGGCGCGGTAGACCTTGCGGCCATGCACTACCTCATGATCCTCCGTCATACCGTCGAGTATGCGAAAGGTGATGCGGTGGGTGACCTTAATGTCGGTCTGTACCCCACCGACAAACACGGCGGTACCTACCGGCTCGATCTTCGCCCAGCGCCAAACTTCACCGGAGAACGCGGAATCAACTCCAGCCTCACCGGCAGGGAGATCAGTGCGCAGCCTGATCAATACCCGGCGATTAAGCTCGCCCGAAGCGGGCTCCCTGATCGCCATGGCTAGAACCTCGGCGGGACTGTGATATCCGCCAACAGGTGGTCAAGGAAAGAGCTGGGCAACTCAGAGAGCACCTGCCCCACCACCAGCATTCCACGGTGCGTAAAGGCGGTCTCTGCAGCCATGAGCAGCCAACTGCGCACACCGGGGTACGCCTCCAGATCGACGCCAGCGCGGTAGCGAATCCGCAAGCGCCCCGCTGGACGACCGCCCGGGAACTCCAGATAGCTTTCCTTGCCACCCTGGCGAAGCTCCACGACCCCGGCGTAGGGTTCCCCTACGCCCGATTCACCCAGGACCAAGACGGATTCGATTGCGACCACCTGGCCAACATCCAGCGCATGGCCCGACGGATACGACGCCGGCCAGTCCTCTTCGTACTGTGCTTCACGGATACCAGCCCCCGTCCTTGACTCCCCCTGGCTCGTCACGCCAGGAATGATGATGTCGTTGATCAGTTCTGGCTGCAGATCCTCGGGCTCAGCCCGGCATTGAAACGCGACCTGCTCCAGCGTCAGCACGGGCGCCCCCGTGTAGGCGATGCGACGCGCCACGATCAGGGCTTGTCGTCATCGTCGCCGCCACCAGAATTGGCGTCGTCGGGATCAGGCTCACCGCCGGCACCACCACCGGCATTTGAATCTGTAGCGGCCGGGCCGGGCTGCCCTTCGCCGCCGCCCCCCTTACCGACCGGAGTCTTCGGCTTGGAGCCAGCTTTGGCCCTTTTCGCGTCGACCAGCTCAGCGCGCTCGCCATCGATCAGCGACTGCGCTACATCCTCTTCGAAACCGGCAACCTCGCCCTTGCTGTAACCACGCCAAGAGCCGGTGAACTTCACAATTACTCGTGCCATCAGCACATCCTCGAAAATCGGCCCCAGCCCATGCAGGGGCCAGGGTTTACATACCGGCGCCCCACTTCACAGCAATGGCCACCACGATGCTTTCAACGTGGCGTGGGCCGAAGTCGTGCTTGGCTATCACGCGGATCAGCGTCTGGTTGCGCTGGAACGAGCTGACCATGTTGCCCTCGGCGTCCTTATAGGAAGCCTCGTTGCTGAATGCCAGGGTCAGGTTCATGTCCTCACCGATCATGCAGTCGGCGAAGTTCACGAAGTAAATTTCGGTCTCATCACCGTCAGCGCCCAGGTTGACCGGGATCTGGTTGCTCAGACCGACTGGGTAGCCTTTCAGCATGCCCTGATCGATCTCGGGGTAGGCCTTGTTGCCATTGCCATCGCGCAGGGATTGCAGCCAGCGCAGGACACGCGGAGCCATCAGCCAGCCGCACGACTTCATCATCACGTTTGCCGTTTCAAGGCGCAGCATCATGCCGCCCAGGAACAGGTCGATCTTTTCCAGAGTGATGCCGGTCATGACTGGAGCTGTCAGGACGTTGAAGGCTGGAGCCCAGTGGCGCAGGCCTTTAGGGAGCACGCCCGAACCATCGGCACGAATGAAGTGCAGATCTTCGGAAAGCCCCATGCTCACGGTCAGATCGTTCGCAACGATGCTGTCGACGCGCGGGTTGACACCACTCATTGCCAGCAGGTCGTTGGAGATCGGCACGATCGCGGCCGCAGTCTTCGCGGTCAGCTTGGTATCCGCGAAGGTCATCCCGGTGATCGGGATATCGGTATCGCTACCGATGTAGCTCACCACCGTGTTGCCGGTGATTCGCGGCATGGTCAAGTTGCCATTGTTCAGCGGCAGGCTGGTGACGCCCATCTTGCGGACGATCGACACCGGACGCAGCGACTCGATGATGTCAGCCGCGAAGTTCTGCGGCACCAGCACCCCGCCAGCGCCTGGCGTCACAACGTTCAGCGCCATCGCCACATCAGGCGAGTAACCGCCCTGCTGCGCCATCTGGGCGGCCAACTGTTGGTTGCCCTGCGCAGCGCCCAACAGACGGGCCATCTGGGCCATCTGGGTACCAGGCTTCGGCTTTTCGGTGAACGGACCAGAGATCGTGCCGCCAGGCGGGCTGTTGTTGCCTTGCGCCGACTCCGTGACAGGCACCGCACCGCTGGCCGCCAGCCGCTCTGCAGCTTCGGCCCGGCTGATTTTCGCGGTCAGATCGGTGATCTGCGCTTCGAGGCTGGTGAACTGCTCCAGCTGCTCAGCGCTTAAGCTGCCACCATCGGCCTCGATCTTGGCCAAGGCCTGCACCTGGGTGATCAGCCCGGCGCGCTCGTTACGCATTTGAAGAACTTGGGACATGCTGCCTCCTGGGCATAAAAAAACCCGCACTAGGCGGGTCAACTGCAACCGCTAGCGCGGTTAGATCATTGCTTGCATCGCCAAAGCCGAAACCCGCACGCTCACGCGCGCCGACTGGCGATTGGCTCGGTTTTGCGCAACTGCGCGGGACAGCTCATCTACAGCGTGTTGAGGGCTCTGCAGGCGATCCGCCAAACCCACATCGATCGCTCCTTGCCCGCGATACAATCCGGCCTCGGTGGCAATGACCTTGGCCACGGGCAAACCACGGAAGTCTGCGACTGCATTCACGAACATCTGGTAACTCTCCTGCACCAGGTCATTGAGGAAGGCGAGCGACTGTTCGGTGATCGGCTCATGCGGGGAAAGGTCATTCTTGTGCGCACCTGCGAACACCGTAGTGACCTTCACACCGGCGTTTTCCTGCGCCTTAGAACGATCCAGGTGACTGGCGATGACCCCGATAGAGCCGACACCGCTGGTTCGGCTCACCACCAGCTCGCTGCACGCAGAGCCCAGCAGGTAGCCACCGCTGTAGGCCATGAAGTTGACCAGACCGGTAATTGGCTTCTGCACGGTCATGGCACGGATGTCTTCTGCCAGCTCAAACGCGCCCACCGCCGCGCCGCCTGGGCTGTCGATGTCCAGAACGATGCGTTCGACCATGGGGTCGGCCACAGCACGCTGGAGCTGGGTACGCAGCGATTCGTAGCTGGTCATCGTCTCGCACATGTTGACGTGACTGCCGCGGCTGACCAGCAGCCCGCTGACCTGAACCACTTCGATACCGCTTTGCGCGATGGCACTGCGGCGCTGCTCGTCAGCCAAGGCAACCCGATCAATTGGGTCGTCGTGCCACATCTGGGCCGAGCCGGGCCCGAGGTTCACGATGTTAAGATTCATTGCCTGGTTCGCCCAGCGCACGCCCTGATCGAGCATTTCGGGAGTTACCAGCAGCGGCTGGTTAAATAGCAGGCTGGTGGCCCGCATGTATTGGCGCGTCATTGGGCAAGCATCCTCGTGATCTCGGCCTGCTGCATTTCGAGCTGCGCACGCACGGTCGGGTTGGTTAGGTCGGGCTTCTTTCCGGCGTCGACCATGTTCAAAGGCTGGAGGTAGATGTCCCCCCCCTTCACAGGCGGCATATTCTCCAGACGCCGGATATCGTTCACACTCAGCCAGCCCCACTGGCGGCCAATGGCGTACGATTCGTAACGGCTCTTCTGGTCGCCGCGCAACAGGCCAGACAGGTTGAACTCAATGAAGTACTCCCGCCGATCCTTCGGCAGCAGGAAGTCCCGCATCATCGCCTGCTCATGGCGCTTGACCCACGGCAACAACGCGAACATCACAAACTGAATCATCAGTTGCTCAAGCGTGTTGTAGTTGGACTTATCCAGGTCGTTGACCATGGGCAAAGGGATCTTGTAGATCCGGGCGACATCAACTCCCGTCACCTTCATGATCCCGACGATCTCTGCATCCACGTTGGTCATGGACACCGGCTTGAACGTCATGCCCTCTTGCAAGAGCGCGACCTTCTTAGCGTTGTCCATGCCGCCGAACTTCTCGCCCCACTGCCCGACGATTCGGTCGATGATGCCTTGGTCCTTGATCGCCGGCGCCTCACGGGGCCGCTCGATTACGCCGGACACCGCCACACCGTTGGCGAAGCTCTTGCCGGTGTACTTCCTGACCGCCTGGGCCAGGCCAACTGATTCAGCGTGCAGCTCAAGCGGGGACATTCCCACGTAGGGATTGGTCCCGAACCAGCGCACATGGTGAATCATCCGCATCGGCAGCGGCTCGCCACCCGCAACTTGGTAGCACGGCAGCAGATCGGAGCCCTTGAGCACCTGCACCTGGTCATTTTTGAGCGACCACAACGCCGTAACGTTGCCGTCTTCCCGGCGATCAATGAAGCTGTAGGCGTTGCCACGCAGGCCAGCAGCGCCTTGGTGACGCTCCAGATACTCAAACGGTGTCTGGAACGGGTTCGGCTGGTAGCGCAGTACGTCGTACAGCGGGTGGTGAATGGCCGCTTCCCGCTGACCTTCACCCTTGCGGTGGTACATCTCAAGCGGCAGCTGCGCCACCGTTTCAGCGAGCAGCGTGACGCAGTTCTGCAGAATGGGCAGCCCGAGCGCAGATTCTGGCGTTACGGCCACACCCGTAGAGTTACTGCCGCCACCGAGCAGCCCCCGCCAAAAGCCGCTGTCGGGATTGGTCAGCGTGCCAGCACCAGAGGCACGCAGGCTGGAAAAGAACATGATCAGCCACCTCCCCGCTCAAGTACTCCCGAGGCCTGATCGGCCAGCTTGGCCCAAACCAACAGCCCCACACCGGCAACAATGAATGCTGCCGGCTGGTAGATCTGCCAAACACCCGCTACCAACAGCGCGAACCCGAGCAGCCCAGCCACCCAGGACAGAATGTCCAACCTCATATTCCTACCCCTTCGTCATAGACAGACTTGCCCGAGACAGACGCAATGTCGCCGCTGATGCCGACAGCCATTACGGCCGCGACAATGCCGTCGATGCGGCCAATGGATTTGGTCTTGTCGACCTTGCGGTTGTTTGCTGGATCGGAGACGGTCACCGCGTTGCCTGCGCACCAGGTCAACACCGGGTTGTCGTCATGCAGGAACGTTTCGACCAACTGGTCGGCCTCAAAAACCTCGGCAACGACCTCAAAGTCAGCTTCGTCGAGATCAATCACCTCCTGCTGTTCGGGCCGCTGGCCTAACAAGCGGCGCTCGAACTCATCGACTGCAGGCCCCATGGATTGGAAACCCTGACCGAATTTCTCCAGCGGTGGCAGCTCAATGCTGTGCTCGTTCATCAACTGCAGAAGGTCTTCCACGCGCCACCGGTCATACGCGATCCGCCGCACATCGAAGTACGCGCAAATGGTTTGCAGGCGCCGCAGGACATGCAGCTTGCTGATAGCCCGGCCCGGCGTTGTCTCCAGGTGCTTTTCCTTGATCCATTGCAGATAAGGCACCCGATCCCGCTTCTCGCGACCCGCAATGTCGTCATCCGGTATCCAAAAGTACGACAGGCAACGCCAGTGCGGATCATGCTCAACAGGGCTAAACACCAGCACAAAGGCCGTAAGGTCCGTTGTACTGGACAGGTCCAGGCCACCAACACAGGGCCGATCGCGGAGCAGCCGCATTGGTGCGCGCTCCGCCGCCTGCCGCCAGATATCCCACGACAACCAGGGCGAATCCGCCTGGGTCCACTCGCAGAAGTTGAGCCGCCGGACTACGGCCTCTTTGGCCGGCAAGCCCTTGGCTTCCAGCACCTGCTCACGCAGGTACTTGCGACCTGGGATGCCATCGGTCTGCCCCTCAAGAATGAAGTCCAGCGATGGGTTGACCTTTGCCCAGCAGGCCTCGCTTTCAAAGGGATCATCGCCCTCATCCAGCGAGCAGATGAAGGCAAAGAAACCGTCGTTATGCTCCTTGCCTTCACAGATCCGCACGCCCAGATCATGGTACTGACCGCAGACTGAGGTCTTGTCAGACCCGCTGTTAGTGATCATCACGATCAACGCCCGGCGCCGGAACTTGGTACCGGCACGCATCATGTTCACGGCGCTGGGGGTTTTGTGCTCATGCAGCTCATCGATCAGCGCCACATGGGGCCGGGGGCCGGACTGGCCTTCGTCCGAACTGATGGGACGAAAGAAACTGTTAGTGCGCGGGTAGAACAGGTTCCAGACCTTCTCGTCCCGCCCCGACTGCACCAATCGCTGCATCAGGTGGGGCGACATGTTGACCATGCTCACCGCGTCGCGGAACAGGATCTGTGCTTGATCCTTTTTGGTCGCGGCCGCATACACCTCGGCACGCTGCTCGCCATCTGCAACCAGTCCGTACAAGCCGATACCGCCGACAAGGGGCGACTTGCCAGAGCCCTTACCCGTCTCGATGTAGGCCTGACGGAACCGACGATAACCATCGTCGCTGTACCAGCCAAACAGACTGCCAACGACAAATGCCTGCCAGGGTGCCAAGCGGAACGGAAGCCCCTCAAAGTCGCCACCATTCAAGCACAGCACGTCTTCGAAAAAGCCGATCGCTCGCTGCGCCGCCTCTGCCTTCCAGATCAGTCCTCGCTCATGACCGCCCTCCAAATCAAGCAGATGACGGCGGGCTGCATTGCGGACATCCGGCCCCGCGACGATCGATCCGGCGATCACCTGGTCAGCGAAAGCCTTTACTCGGCAGTCAGCTGAAATAACCTGCGGCAGCGTCTCGTTCGACATTTGGGAAGAGGTCTCCTTGTGCCGCCGGCGCGGCTTTCATGTTCCGGCGCGCCAAAGGGGACATCCCGAATTGAGCCGCAGCAGCGTTGGCACGCTTCTCGGCGTCATTGGCCAGCTGCCGCAGCACGCTGGTCTGCTGCGCACCTGTTTTGAAGGTCTGGACTTCACCGCCCAGACCATCGAGCGACGTGGAGTTTCGCTCGGCGATCATCCGCTGGAAGCGCTGCCAGTCCGCGAAGGCCTGGCAGTAAGTGGCGAGCGCCATGGTGTCCAGTTTGGAGATCCAGCCCAACGCCATCAGCGCTTCGACGGCGCGATGCCATTCGGCAACGGCATCAGGAGTGAGGAAGTCCGGCACCGGCGGAGCCGCTACCGGCACCGCTGGGCCCTGTACATCAGCCATCAGGCCGGCCATCGAGAGTTTGCTACGATTGCCATTGAGAACATGCACCGAGGCTGGCACACTTGGCCGCCCCGAGTTACCGTTTCCCGCCATGGGAAACCTCCCTGTCTGATACCCCCCCTCCCTCATTTTTCCCGGTTTTGCACAGAGAGAGGGGCGAGCGGTCAATAAGCGGATCCGCCGAGAGTTTTTCACCCCCCCTACCCCGACAAATGCCGATATTTCGCGGTCTGCGGGGCGCCCGAGGGTCGCCCGCGCGGGCGAGGGCTATCGGCGGTTCCAATGGTGGTTCGGGTCGAGCGGCACGCCCGAGGCGTTGCACCCGGCGATTCGTCCGCTGCGCTCCAACCGCTGCTTCACCGAGTCGTGACACAACTTGCAGAGCGACTGCCAGTTGCCCTGATCCCAGAACAACTTCCACGCTGCCTTGATCTGCTCGGGATCAGCGCTCGCCTTGGCTTCGCCCAAGCGCGGGGCGATCTTGTGGTCTACAACAGTGGCGGCCACCGGGCGGCGATCCGTCGAGCACATGCTGCAGAATGGGTTGTCCGCCAAGAAAGCATCACGCGACTGACGCCAGCGGTGACCATAACCGCGCGAGGCACTGTTGCCCCGGCGGTCATCAGCCTTCATGGCTGGCCGGCGGGACATCACACACGCCGAGACGTTTGGCCGCCCACCGCTCATACAAGCTGATCGCCACGTCCGCACCCGCCATCGCGGTAAGGCAGCCAAACGCAGCAGAGAACCACAGCGATGCGCCCATCGAATAAAGCAACATGATGGTCGACAACCCGCAGACGATACAGGCACCGGAACGCAGCACAATGCGACGAACGAGCGCCCACCCGCGCACACCTGCCTTATCTGCCCGCCACATCTCACCGGACACACCGCCGACCAGGGACAGAATGATCACCATCCAGATCGGCATCTCTACTAATGCTTGTTGCTCGCTGTTCATGCAGGCCTCATTGGCAAAGGCACGGCGCCGGAAAAAGAAAACCCCGCCAGTTGGCAGGGTTCTCAATGCACCGACAGAGCGGGGCGGGTTGCACAGCACAGTGCTTGTGGGGTCAGCGCCTAAGCGCACTTTTCATATCGTGACGACTTTGTACCCCTGATCGGAAAAACCGAAAAGAGGGAATTTTCGGTTGTCCGCTTCGGCGCTACTTCGGCGCATCTTCGGCGCACACTCGGCGCATACCAACCCGACGAACGGTATGCTGTCGAACCCGACCAGAACGGGCAGCCAGGATCGCAAACACTTGAGAATGCAGGGCTTTAACCCAGTTGAGGTAGGTGCGATCCGCATCTTCCGCCAAGCCTACAGCCCTCATCTGTTCCCGTCTGGTAAAGCCCAGGAAGTACCGCATCTCCGCCAGCTTAGCTAATGTCTCGCCCCGCTTGTCCCGCCGCCCCAGCTGGGCGACAGCAGCGTCCACTTCTGCTGCCGAGTGGTCGAGGCCAGCACCAGCCACCAGAATACGATGACCCGACACGCCGCCGCGTGGCGCGGCCCCCTTCCATTCCATGATCGTTCCCATCTGGCTACCCAGGCTCGCCTTCAGCCCAACTAAGCGCCGCTGCTCACCCCAGTGACACATCAGCTCTCCCACTAGGCGCAGGCGCTCAGCAGGATCAATAAGTTCTGCCATATCGACCTGGTGCTGCGCGACCCGCAACAGGAGCCCCATTTCATGATCCATGCTCATCGGAACACCCCCGAAATCACCACCCAACACACATTTCCGCAACCCAACACAAACCCAACACAAACAAAACCCAATGAAATCAATTGATTAGGTGAATATGTGTTGAGTGTGTTGGGTTTGTTGGGTTTATTTGTCCTCGCATAGAGATTTTTTCTTTGCCTGACGGCAGGGCAAAAAATCGCGCGCACGCGCGTGCGCGAAGCCAAACCCAACACACCCAACACACATCCCTTGCAGACCAATGATTTCGGGCGCTCCGCTTGTGTTGGGTAGACCAAATCAACCCGACACAAACCCAACACACCCAACACACAAGTAGAGGTAGTCATGCCGCAAGCACCCTCTTCACGTGGTCCCAGCCATCAACGTTCCAGCCAGCCAGCTTCGCCCGGGCGCGCCACTCGACGACGTTCTTGCCCAGCTCGGCCGACTTCATGGATGGGGGCAGGGAAGGATCGCCATCATCGGGGAAGAAAAACGCAGCGAATCGACGGTTGTTGCCATCGGACCAAGGGATCGCCCGGGTCTTTTCCACCTTCGCGCTCAGCATCAGCGAGAACTTCGTCTGGCTCATCACGCTCTCCCGGTTGTGCGAACACCACTCGGCGAACATGGCGTACACATCACTAGTCAGCGCGCAGCCCCAAAGGCCGTGCCCAAGCTCACCGGCACGCCAGAGATAGAAGAATGTCTGCCAAGCAGTACGACTCAGTTCGACCAAGCGCTGCCGTGCCTCTGTTTTAGGCGGGCGCGTGCGCTGGTTAAATTCGCCCAGGTCGACCGCGAGCAGCCAGCCGTACAAGGCAGCAACACCACCGTTCGCCAGTTCCCGGCTGATTGCCTTCTGACGCTCCGGCGGCAAAGTCTCAAGCGGCCACATCACCAACATCCGGCGATCGTCTTCACTGATAGGCCACGGCATGATCTCGTTGCTCAGGAACGCGGAGTTCATGTGGTTGGCCTCTTCCCAGCCGTTGATGAACTTCGACTCCATGCGCACCGTCTTGCCGGTGATCATGTGCTTGATCTTGCCCACCTGGTTGTAACGCTGGTCGCGGCTGACAACCTCTTCAAACACTGCCCAGAGCTTGCGGCTCTGCCAGGCGTTGAAGCTGCCTTCCAACTGGGTCTGCCCCACTGTGGCGCCGTACTGGCCGTACAGCTCACCCATGACATCCGCAAACATGAGGCTTTTGCCGGAGCCTTCCATGGTTGAGTGGAACAGAATAGCGGTGTCCATCTTCGCGCCCATGTGCTGCAGGGGGTAAGCCAGCCACTTGACCAGCCAATCCAGGGCCTCTACGTCGTGGTTGCATAGGAATGAGATCAGCCAACGCAGATTCTCGCAGGCCGCGTCGTCGCGCACGGGCTCGAGCGGCAAACCCTCGAACGTGTTGATATAGATGGCCGGATCTTTGGTCATGGTCGGGTCGAACACAATATGATCCACGTCTACCACACGCCGATCCTGGCTGTTCAGCCACCACTTATATTCGTCACCCAAGGCCATCTTGACCGCGCCCTCTGGGATCCGGCGCTTCTTCTCCCGATCCCAAACATCCTTGGTGCCGTCGATATAGACGTACCGCTCAATGGGGTCTAGTTTCAGCGCGCCGCCCTTCTTGGCCGCCAGCCTTTTGATCTGCTCCAGCTCTTTCACCTGGTCGAGCGACATCAGCTTTTTGTCTGTCCGCTCCATCCACTGCTTGGCGAGTGGCTTGCCTACCAGCGCCTCGAACCCAGCACGCTTCATCGACTGGCCTTTGTCGAGATCCCACACGTTGGTGGAGCCCTCGACCAAGGCGAAGCGCCGCATCGCGCTTTTCAATACAAGACCATCACCCCCCTCCCCCCCGGAGGCCGAGGAGGAGGCCGTGCCAGCGTCGCTTTCCCCTACCGACATTTGGCGATGCACAACCTCACTCCCCTGCCCATCATCAGGGCCATCCACCGGCTCATTTGCCGAAGGGGTACGGGGAAGCTCACCAATGGGTGGAGGTGCCGGGGGCCTAGATTTAGCGTCCAGGCCAAGCATTCGCGCCGCTGCTTTGGTGGCCTCGCGCTGGTTACCGTCGTGCACCAGAATGCAATAAACATCAAAGGCATCATTCTTGTGACCGTTGGCCAGCGGATCAGAGCTGTGGTGCGAATACAGCTTGCCCTCGGTGATCGTCACCCCTGGGTCACCGCTGCTGCTGTGTGGGCACAGCCACTTGCCCCCGATGCGCTTATAGCCATGCGACTCGATCAAAGAGGCAATGTCGCAGGTCCGGTTGAATTCAGGGATTACATCAGGCAGCGCATTACCTGACGGCACGCCGACCGGACGGGGACGAGCTGCTGCCACGGGAGCGACGGCCGCGGGCTTAGGCGCCCACGGGCAAGCAGCCAGGGCCTTAGCCTTCACCTGATCCCATTCCTGCCAGAGTTTGAGCAGTTCAGCAGGCAATTCTGGCAGCCCGTCTGCAGAAGGCGGAATGCGCCAGGTGTACGGCTGCCCAGTACCAGGATGAATAGAAGGGGGCAGCACATCTTGAACAGCACCGCCGCGCAGCTCGAATACCGTGATCTTCTTGAACGGTTCTGCAGCCACCTTGAGCGCCGATTCACGGATCTCGTCGTTAGCCTTTTTCGCCGCCACCGCTTGAGCGGTGAGCGCTTTCAAAATAGAACCATCGGGGTCGGCCTGGTTGGGCCAAGCCAATGACCGCCGGCTCAGTTCAACCCCATCCGGGACGCGGAACATGACACGGAAGCGTGCCGGGTTGCCTACCGTGGTCGGGTAAGCAGCCGCGATCGAGTCGAGATCTAGCCCGAACGATTCACGCAAAGCGATCCGGCTAAGCTCGACGTCATCGACGTCAAGCGAACAAACACGGCTTGGCCCGAGCACTACCCCAAGATTGTGATTGGGATGCTCAAGCCAGAACGCCTCTGCCGCGTCTGCGTCGGTGATATACGCACCCGGCGTATTCCAAGCCTTACCTTTCGGCCCCTTCTCGCCCGGCTCGATGGGCACCAGGGCGAGGCCGAAAGTTTCAATGTAACGGCGCGCCCATACGGCCGTGGTTGCTGCTGGGCGCTCAGTCATCGACGACGCTCCCGCAGATCCTGGCAGTCGATGCAGGTCACGCAACCAGCGACCGAGAGCTGACGGGCCTCAGGAATGGGTTCATCGCAGTCCTCACAGCTCTGCGCAGAAGGCCTGTCAGGCAGCCGCGCAAGGCGCTGCAGCGACAGTTGGAGGAAGTATTCAGCTTGATCATTAGCGAAGTCGACTGCATCAGCCATTGCCCTGGTCCTCCATGGCTTGGCGTGCACCTGATGTGATGGCCAGCACTTGGCGAATCACATCCAGTCCGCATGCTTCCAGCTTCTGCACCTCGTGCAGCTCCCACACGTTGTCGGCAGCGCCTTCGTGCATGCTGCTCACAAACTCGGCAGCTTCATTCAGCAAAAGGCCAACCGCTTTCAACTGCTCATTGGTAGCCGGGATGGGCGCCGGACGGTACCAAACAACGCCGGCCGCACGACCCAGGGCGTCGAGAACGCGCCGGTCTGCAGTCCACTGCAGAACCTCTTCAAGTTCGTCAGGGGTGAGCCAGCGCCGCTCTTCGTCGTGCTTGAGCTTTTTCTGGAGAGCGTCGAGATCCATACCCATCTCGAACGCCAAGCGGGTGATTCCGCCCTTGTAATCGCGACCGGCGCGGTAGAGCGCCTGCTTGAGGGAAAGTGCCGGCCCTGCGTCCGGCAGAGTGTCGATGCGACTCATAAACCGTTAAACCTCGATTAACGGTGTAGTCACAGGGGTGAGTACGTCCTATCCTGTGAATACGACCGATGTGCTGTGCTTTGCGTGCTGTGCGGGCATTTCACGCGGTTTTAGTCATCCGGCGAATCTTGTGGTGAGAGGCACTGGATGGCGGGCTACTCGGTGCTATGCACCGTCAACGTTGAGCTGGGGGATTCTTGTGGTGAGAGGCCCCAGCTCAGCGATCCTTCCTTTCTTCGGGGTTACGCCGCTTGCCTATCAGGCGGATCTCGATGAACTCATACCCGCCCTTTTCGTCAGAGCGAACCCGGATATCACGCCGGGAGTTGAGCATTTGGGAGACTGCGCTTTGCGAAACACCAAGTAATTCAGCCAGTTGAGGCTGCGTTCGTCCCTCCGCGAATTCGCGAAGGGGTACTCCTATCTTGTCTTCCATCCCTAAATCCTCGATGAGGTCTGGTAACGGATATTAGCGTGACTTCTTTTTATGAGCAACGAAAAAAGACGTACCACTGTTTTGAAAGTAACAGGCGCGCTTATACAGTCTCCCCCATGAGAGACGACACACCACATGGCGGAAACGCCCACTCGCCTCACGAGGCAGATGAAAACGTGCGCAAGGAAGAAGCCGCACGTCTCAAGGCGATCTATCAAGAACGGAAGCGTGCAGACCCCAGCTTGAACCAGGAGCGCATTGCAGACCTGTGCGGCTGGGCAGGCCAAAGCGTAGTGAGCCAGTACATGAATGGGAAAATCGGACTGAATTTGTCCGCCCTGCTCAAGTTCGCCGGCGTACTTGGCTTTGATCCTAACCAGGTAAGCCCCCGATTAGCGGAGGCTATCCACTACAGCATCGATCACCTCCGACCAGGGCCCGACAGCCCAGTCTCGATCATGCTTGCCCCGATTGAGACCTGGGACGACGAGACCCCTCTTGACTCCGACGAGGTCGAAATTCCGTTCTACAAAGAGGTGGAAGTCTCCGCCGGTACCGGATCTGCAGTGATGCTGGAAACAAACGGCAGGAAGCTCCGCTTTGGCAAGCGAACTCTGCAGCGCAAGAACGTGAATCCCGATAGCGCCGGCTGCGTTCCAGTGAAAGGGAACAGCATGGAGCCCGTGCTGCCGGATGGCAGTACTGTTGGCGTGAATACCGACGCCAAGACCGTTATCGACGGGAAAATGTATGCCCTCGACCACGATGGCCTACTACGCGTCAAACTCTTATACAGGCTTCCAGGCGGCGGGCTCCGGCTGCGCAGCTACAACGCTTCCGAGTACCCCGACGAACATTACGACGCTAGCTACGCGAGCGAACACATTCGAATCATCGGCCAGGTGTTCTGGTACTCAGTCCTTTTGTAAGTAGCTTTCCCAGTCAAATTAAGACCGCTTCGGCGGTCTTTTTTTTCGCAGATTAGCTCTACTCATCTAAAAAAGATTGACAGCTAATATTAGCCAGACTAATTTCTGTGCCCGTAGCGCCTCTCACCACAGGAAAAAGCTATGGCACATCTCGAAAGGACACCCTGCAAGGTCTACTTGCACCCATCCATCTGCACCCGCCCCGCCATCGTTGAAGCTTTTCAACGCTCGACCGGCCTGCAATTGATCGTCTCACCCGCCGGACAAGTCCGCGCCGTGCCCAATGGGGGTGCGGCATGAGCGAGTTCGCCATAAACCTACGCCGCGTGATGCTGCTTGAGCGTACGCTTGAGAACGGCGGCAACACCACCTGCCCGCTGCGTCGTCCAGAAACCTCCATTGACGCCCATATCCAGGTGGAGAACGACAAGCACAATCACCACCTACATGTGCGCTTCGGCCCATACACCGGCTCGATCACTCTGCGCCGCGGAGACTCGACCAAATACATGTCCCTGCGCGACTTCCTGCAGGACGTGGCCAATGGTCGTACAGAGTCAGGCCAGCAGACCCGACGCGCCATCGACTTGATGGAAGCCTTGGACCTGGTGAGCGATGCGCTCCCAGGTGGCATGCGCGCCTTCATTACCCCCACCACCGACTCAGATCACCCATTCGGTACCGTCGTAACCAACGACCAGGGAGAGGTGTGCGCGACTGCGTATGGCCGCTGCAAGCACACACTCGTTGCCGCGGTGCGCGCCAAGCTCGGCCAAATTCCCGAGGGGCATGGGGAGCACGCATGACCGACACGCTTCGCCAGCTGCGCAATGAGTGGACCACACCCTGCCCAACATTGACTGCCGTACGGGAACGCTACTTCCCGCACATCAAGACGGACCGCCGGTTCAAGGAGCTTATTAACGCCGGAAAGATTGGGCTGAAGCTTACCAAGCTGCACCACTCAGCCCGAGCGCAGTACGTGATCTATCTGAACAACCTTGCCGACTACCTCGACACCCAAGAGAAGAAGACGGCGTAACAGAGGCAGCCCCGGCCACCAGGGGCAACGCACCCAGCACCAGGCCACCACCACATCACCGGCCGGGTGCTGGGCACTTCGGAGCACAGCACATGCAACCGCATCAACAAGTTCTCGCCCTGGGCATCCTTTGGCTGGCCACCCTGGTGGTTCTGCCCTTCCTATTTGCCACCGCCCGCCGCCGAGCGCATGCCTTGGGCTTCATGGAAGGTCAGGAAGTCAAGGAAGCCGCCCACACCCACCGCGTCCGCCAGCTCGAACGGGATCTGGCCGACAAGCAGGCCGAGCTGGACACGGCCCGAAAAGCTTTCACTGCCCACATGGAAGCCCGCCGCGAAACCATCGCCGAACTCGAAGAACGCATCATGTCGTACACCGGCCTTGCGGTGACCAAAGCCGATTACCAGGTACTCATCAGTGCAACCGAGACGCTGGAAACAGCCGGACGGACTTGGAAGCAGCTGAAAGGCACCGAGGCATGGGTAGCGCGCACCGAGCACCAGGGGCGCAGCTTGCGTGAACTGGCCGGCCGCATCCGCAATGAGCTGCGCGAACCCGCCACTCAGACCACCGGCGAAGGAGAGGCAGCATGACCGTGCCTACCTCACACAAAACTTCCGCAGTTAATGGTCCAATCATCCGTTACCACGGCGGCAAGTTCCGACTTGCCCCATGGGTGATCCAGCACTTTCCACCACATACATGCTACGTCGAGTCATTTGGGGGCGCAGCCAGCGTAATGATGCAGAAAGACCGCAGCTACGCCGAGGTATACAACGATCTGGATGGCGACATCGTCAATCTATTTCGAGTCTTGCAGGGAGCCAAAACCCGAGAGTCGCTAAGCGAGCTTCTTGTCATGACGCCGTATGCCAGAGCCGAGTTTGAGTTGGCATGGGAAGAAAGCGACGAACCGATCGAGCGCGCCAGGCGCACCATAATCCGTGCGCAGATGGGCTTCGGATCAGCCGGCGCAACCAAAGGACATACCGGTTTCCGCATCGATACAAAACGCAAATACGGCACCGCCCAGGCGCTGTGGCAAAAGTATCCGGAACAGGTTGGATCGATCGGCGAGCGCCTGAGCGGCGTACTCATCGAAAATCGCCCGGCCATTGAGGTTATTGACGCGCACGACAGTCCCGAGACTCTGCACTTCGTGGACCCTCCATATGTACACAGCACCAGAGTTCGCGGCGCCGGCAAGGGCCGCTACTACCGGCATGAGCTGAGCGATGAGGATCATGTTGAGCTGATCGAATGTCTCGCTAGAACACAGGGGATGGTAGCCCTCTCTGGGTACTCGAGCGATATCTATCAAGACCTTCTCAGCGGGTGGACCGTGAACACCGTCAATGCCCGCATATCAGCGGGCCGCGGCGGAGCGATTCGCCAGGAGTGCCTGTGGCTCAATCCCGCCTGCATGGCCGCGCTCCACGGGGCAGGACTTGGCTTGGAGCGCACAGCATGAGCCATAACGACCATAAGGCACCCGACGCGAAACCCACAGCCGCCGCTTGGCTCGGCCAGGCCGGGCTGTACCGCAGTCGGTTTGACGCCGTGCGCAACTTCGAGCAGTCCGTCACCCCGGTATCCGTCGACGAGCTGTTTGAGCTGGCCAGCAAGCAGGTACTCAGCCAGATCAACGAGGGTCGCCAACGTGGGTAAATCAACACGCACCTGGCAGCTGATCAGCCTCACGCTCGCCGTGGCGCTGATCGCTGCACTGGCCCAGCTGGAGCGCGTCAGCACTATCAGCCAGCCCGCGAAAGGCACGCTAACGACCGTAAACAGCGTCACAAACCTTGAGCAGCTGGCATTGAGCCCAAACGCTCGCCGTGTCCACGAGAGGTATTCGCTGTGATCGACACATCGACCTACACCCCGAGCACCCGCACCCGCAAGGGCATGCAGCCCATGCTTCGCCCCGCTATGTCGTTTATTTGCGACATCTGCGGCAAAGCTCGCGTAAAGGGCAATCACGATCAGTGCTCCAAGTCCCGCCAGGCTGCAGGCTTCAACATCATGCGAGGCCGCAAATCATGAGCATCGATCCAAGAGATCTTTTCGTCAGCCTCAACCCCCTCGGCCTGGACGAGCGCGAACTGGCGAAGGACAGCACCGGCTTCGCCGACATCCGCACGCATGGCGACTACCTGGTGTTCCTTGCTGGCTACAAAGCAGGCACGGTGGACGGCGAGAAACGCGAGTGCCAGCGCCACCGCCCTATAAACACCGAGGGCTGCAAGCCCGAGAGCAGCATCCAATCCTCTGGCACGCCCTGCGCCGGCGCCGCGCCCTGCCGCAGCCTCGAAAAAGCGGAGGGCGTCATGCCCGACAACAACATCCATCCCCAACGAGCCGCATCACCTGATCGGCTCACAGATGTGCTGCCGACGCCAGTGAATCGGTACTTCACCACCCGAATAGAAGCGGTCGAGGGCGGAGTTAAAGCCATCAGCAGTGTCGACGCCCCCTGGACCGTTGTCATCGCATCAGACTTCGATTGTGTAGTTGGCCATCTAAAGGACAAGCTCGACCGTCATCGAAAGTTGCACAACGTCATGCAAGCGCACAGTGAGCATCTTAACCGCGTCCAGATCGCCATGGCGCTAGACCTTTGCGCCATCGCCGAAGCTCTAGGCATAGCGCCCGAACAGCAACAAGGCGGATCTGACGAGTCAATTCAGGCCATCCAGCAATTGAAGGCCAAGCTGGCCGAGCTGGAGCTGCGCCATGACTGATGCGAGAAGAACGCGGCCGCGCATTGCCTCCCATAGCCTCGACCTTCCGGCGATGTGCGACATCTGCGGCAAAGCCCGCTCAACCCGAAACCATGCCCGCTGCAGCCAACTCCGGCAACAGCAGAAAAGCGTGGAATGGGAATCCTACATGGCCAACGTGGCCGCAAAGAAACTCCAGCAGGTCAAGCGCCTGCGCCCTATTAGGTAAGTTGGAGAATACACTTATGGCCAAGCCACAGATCAAACCAATCCATGAAGCTGCCAACCAAAGTGAAACGGTGCAACTTCTGATAACACCGTCTACCTGGATACGGAAAGAACTTCTGTTCCCGATTTTCGGACTCAGCACTGAAGCCGTTCGCAAGTATCGCGATCGTGGAATCTGGCTGGAGGAGAAACAATGGCGGACTGATCCAGCCAATGTCATTGTTTACAACCGTGTTGAAATCGAAAACTGGATGGCCGGCCGCCCATGAGCGTGAAGCTTCCACCAGGTCTCGACGCCTTGCCGAAAGGCGTCGACATCAATGGCAACCTTCTGCGGATCGCCTTCATGTTTGAAGGCGAACGCCGCCGCGAGCCACTACGCAACGTTGCCAAGATCAACAAGGCCGCCATTGCCTATGCGGACAACAAACGCAGGACGATACTTGCGGAGATCAAGGAAAACCGTTTCGACTATGCGGCACACTTCCCCGATTCGGTTTGGCTCAAAGCTCGACAAGAACTTCCCAATGAGCCAGCCAAACGGACTGTAGACGAAGGGATAGCCCAGTGGCTTGAAGTTGCCAAAGTCAAAAAGGCCCACAGTACATTCATCAACTACAAGAGCAAGTCTGAGCACGTTAGGAAGAAATTCACCGGTAGAACGATCGCAAGCATCCCCAAGAGCGAGCTTGAATTATTCCAAGCCGAGCTACTCACTAATGGTCTCAAACCGAAAACCGTAAATGACGTCTTCACGATTATACGGGGGGTGTGGGGGGACGCGTTCAGCGATGAGATCATCAAACTCAACCCCCTGGAGCGAATCGAGAACATCCAGTCCGACAGCGACAGCGAATTCGCCGACCCATTCACCCGGAGTGAAATCGAGCGGATAGCCGCTGCCGACCCTGAGCGTATGACAGACAGCCGGATGATCGTCTTCAACTGTTGGGCCGGGCTCTCTCTGTCCGAGTTGATCGCGGCCGGCGTAGAGGACGTCGACCTGGTAGCCGGCACTCTGACAATTCGACGCGCCCTGGTCGCAGGGGAATTCAAGGTACCGAAGGAGCGCTCGCGCATCCGGACGGTGGAGCTAATCGCGCCGGCCCTGGAACTGCTGGCCATCATCGTGGCTGAAGCGAAGGATGCCGAGCCCACGCACATCACCGTAGTGCAGCGAGACAACATCACGAAGAAGCATGAGCGGGTCCGCTTCCTATTCCGCAGTTCCACCAGCGGCCTGCTGTGGAACGGCAAGACCGTCAGCAACTGGTTCACCGCCCACCTTGAGAAAGCAGGCATTCGCCATCGAGGCGCCAACCAGGCACGCCACACGTTCGCGAGCCAAGCACTGTCGAGCTACGTCCCGATTGAATGGGTCGCCCGCCAACTCGGCCACAGCGACACGACCATGGTGCGCAAGCACTACGGCCGCTGGATCTCGAAGGACACCAAGAGCATGGCAGATATCGTCTCCAAGATGATGGGATTTACAGCGGACTAAACCGCCCTAAAGCGGCCTGATGGGCCGCAAATCTGCCCTAAATCTGCCCTAACCTATACCCCCGAAACGACGAAGCCCCCGAAAACATCAACGTTTTCGGGGGCTTCGGCTACTTCGCGTATGGCGGAGAGATAGGGATTTGAACCCTAGGTACTGTTGCCAGTACAACGGATTTCGAATCCGTCCCGTTCGACCACTCCGGCATCTCTCCAATGCCGCGCATCATACCAGCGAATCTTGAAAACGCAAACCTTTATTTCAAAAAAAACCGCGTGGTATCAGGCGCTTGCGTGAACAGGCCGCTTACAGCGGCACGCCCAGGCGCTTGGCAACTTCTTCGTAGGCTTCGATCACGTCTCCCAGACCCTGGCGGAAGCGGTCCTTGTCCATCTTCTTGCGGGTTTCCTTGTCCCACAGGCGGCAGCCGTCCGGGCTGAACTCGTCGCCCAGGACGATCTGGCCGTGGAATACGCCGAACTCCAGCTTGAAGTCGACCAGCAAGAGGCCTGCGTCATCGAACAGCTTGTTCAGCACTTCGTTGACTTTCAGCGACAGCTTTTTCATCTCGACCAGCTGCTCGGCGGTGCCCCAGCCGAAGGCGACAACGTGGGATTCGTTGATGAACGGGTCGCCCTTCTCGTCGTTCTTCAGGAACAGTTCGAAGGTGGATGGCTCGAGCTTGATGCCCTCTTCCACGCCCAGACGCTTGACCAGGCTGCCGGCGGCATAGTTACGCACCACGCACTCGACCGGGATCATGTCCAGCTTCTTGACCAGGCACTCGTTGTCGCCCAGCAGCTTGTCGAACTGGGTCGGCACGCCGGCTTCTTCGAGTTTTTGCATGATGAAGGCGTTGAACTTGTTGTTCACCATGCCTTTGCGGTCGAGCTGTTCGATGCGCTTGCCGTCGAACGCCGAGGTGTCGTTGCGGAACAGCAGGATCAAGCGGTCGGCGTCGTCGGTCTTGTAAACCGATTTGGCTTTGCCGCGGTAAAGTTCTTCGCGTTTTTCCATGATTGGGCTCCGCTTGCTTGAGTGGTTGGGCTAGGCGATTTCGCGCCAGTCGAGCCCGTGTTCCTGATTCGCCACCTGGAGCCAGTCCGGGTCGCACCCAAGGGTGTCGACGAAGCACTGGCGGGCCAGATGTGGCAGGTTGTTCTTGCTGCTGAGGTGGGCCAGCACCAGGTGTTGCAGGTTGTTCCAGCCCAACTCTTGCACCAGGCGCGCGGCCTGATGATTGTTCAAATGTCCTTGCATGCCACCTACCCGCTGCTTCAGGAAGACGGGGTAGTGACCGCGTGCCAGCAAATCGCGGCAGTGGTTGGCTTCGATCAGCAGTGCGTCCAGGCCCTGGTAACGCTCCAGCAGCAGTGCATCGTACGAGCCCAGGTCGGTAAGCATGCCGAAGCGCCGGCGGCCGTCACTGATGACGTATTGCAGCGGCTCGTAGGCATCGTGCTCGACCCGCGCCGCACTCACTTCCAGGGCGCCGATCTGCAGGCGCTCGCCACAAGCGAGAAAACCGGCCACCTCCACCGGCTTGCGCAAGCCGCGCAAGGTCCCT
Source organism: Pseudomonas sp. NPDC090752 (assembly GCF_055584805.1). NCBI lineage: Bacteria > Pseudomonadati > Pseudomonadota > Gammaproteobacteria > Pseudomonadales > Pseudomonadaceae > Pseudomonas > Pseudomonas sp. NPDC090752. The sequence continues at coordinate 110,199 of NZ_JBVJLI010000011.1, forward strand.
TGGCTGAGGTAGACCGGTACATTGTAGCGCCGCGACAGCAAGCCCACCCCATGCACGTGGTCGGCATGTTCGTGGGTGACCAGCACGGCGCTCAGTTGCGCCGCCGATACCCCGAGCAGCGCCAGGCGCCGCTCGGTTTCACGCAGGGAAAACCCGCAATCGACCAGGATGAACGTGTCACCGCTGGCGATCAGCGTGCCATTTCCCTGGCTGCCGCTTCCAAGTACCGCGAAGCGCACTTAACCCAGGTGGTCCTGAATGGCGCTCAGCACGCGGCGAGCGACATCGGCCGGGGCCACGGTGTTGATGTTTTTCTCGACAGTCACCTGCACGCTCTCGCCAACCTTGCTCAGGCGCACCTGGTAACGCTCGGCTCGGGCTTCGCGTTCTTCCTGGGTCGGCTCGCTGCCGAACAGGCGGCTGAAGAAGCCAGGCTGATTCTGCTTGTCGTCAGGTTTTTCCGACAGGTTGATGTAGTACAAGCCCAGGCTGCGGTTGATGTCTTCGACGCGCCACTCGCCACCCTGCTCCAGCGCACGGCCCACGCCAGACCAGGCACGGTCCAGGTCGGAGCCGAGGAACAGCACGGGGTTGCCGCTGCCGTCTTCGCTCAGGCTGACGCGGCTTGGCGCATCGAAATCGCGCGCGGCCAGCAGGGACACCGAACCACCCTTCTCGGCATTACGATTCATGCTGGCGAGCATTTCGTCGACAAGCAGCGCATCGGCGCCGGTGTTGCTGGAGGTGGACGGGAATGCCGTGTCGGCAGTGCTGCCGGCCGGGCGCTCGACACTGACGATGTACACCTCGGAGGTGTTGCGCTGCACACCGGGCTCCATGCGAACACGTACGCGCACTTCGCTGTCGCCGCTGCTGGCGGTGCTCGCCAGGCGCTGGCCGAGCGAGGCCGAGAGTTCGTCGAAACGCTGCCAGGTGGTGGTGAATTCGCCCGTTTGCGGGCGCTCTTCGGCGATACGGAAACCATTATCCTCGAAGAACTGATGCGCCACCGGCCAGACTTCGGCTGGCGAACGCTGGGCCAGCACCCAACGGCTGTTGCCGCTGCGCTGCAGGCTGAAATCGCTGACTTCGGTGCCGCCGGTCAGGGGTTGCGGACGCGGCACTTCGAATTCGCCGGTGGCGCTGTCGTCGGCGACGTTGCGCGGGATCGGCAGCAGCGGGTCAAGGCGCTTGACGTTGCTGGCGTCCGGCGGCAGCTGCATTGGGGCGGTTGGGTGCGCCTGCAGGTAATCGCTGCCGCGGTCGCGGAAATAGCCATCCTCGCCCCACAGCCAGCCACACCCACTGGTGCTGGAAATGATCAGGGCGAGCGCGGAAAGACCAGCCAGTCGCTTCATGCGGTGTACTTCCTCGATTAAACCAGTACGCCGGACTGGCGCAAGGCAGTACGGACTTTTTCGTGACAGCCTTCGCTCAGCCAGGTCAGCGGCAGGCGAATACCTTTGTGCATCAGGCCCATTTCAACGAGCGCGAACTTCACCGGAATCGGGTTGGCTTCGCAGAACAGGTCTTTGTGCAGCGGCATGAGTTTTTCATTGATTGCGCGGGCCTTCTCGGCATTGCCCTGAAGGGCGGCCTCGCACAGGTCGGCCATTTCGCGCGGGGCGACGTTGGCGGTGACCGAAATATTGCCTTTGCCGCCCAACAGAATCAGCTCGACAGCGGTCGGGTCGTCACCGGACAGGACGATAAAGTCCTCACTGACGCCATCGAGGATGGCCTTGGCACGCACCAGGTCGCCGGTGGCTTCCTTGATGCCGATGATGTTCTTCACAGTCGACAGGCGGATCACGGTCTCGGCCTGCATGTCGCAGGAGGTGCGGCCGGGTACGTTGTAGAGGATCTGCGGGATGTCGACCGATTCGGCGATGTGCTTGAAGTGCTGGTACAGGCCTTCCTGGGTCGGCTTGTTGTAGTACGGCACCACCAGCAGGCAGGCGTCGGCGCCAGCGTTCTTGGCGTTCTGGGTCAGGTGCACGGCTTCGGCGGTGGAGTTGGCACCGGTGCCGGCGATCACCGGGATCGGCTTCTTGCTGTGCTTGACGCGCTCGACCACGTGCTTGATGACCAGGATGTGTTCTTCGACATCCAATGTGGCGGACTCACCAGTGGTGCCGACAGCGACGATCGCGTGGGTGCCATTTTCCAGGTGGAAGTCTACAAGTTTGTCGAGGCTGCCCCAATCAAGACGCCCTTGTGCATCCATGGGTGTGACCAATGCCACCATACTGCCCGCAATCATGTAACTGCTCCTGCCGGAAAAAGAGAGCGGTAATGGTACTGGGGGCATCGGCCTTGCACAAGCGAAGCAGGCGGGCGGAGCATTCCCCTCGGCGCCTTATTTCGCTACCCTTGACCCTTTGATCGGTGCAGCGCGGCCCGCCGGGCCGTCGACCTTGCTCCCCGGCCAGTGTCCACGTCCTCGCATGCGAGCCCCGGGCTCTGCCGACAGGAGGCTTTCGCCCGTCCTGTGCCGACCGCTCATCGCTTTAGGAATGCTGCATGTCCACCCCGACCACCGTCCGCGAACAATTCCTTGTCATCAGTGCCTTGGGCCCCAACCCGATGGAGCTGGCCAATGTCCTCAGCCGCGCAGCCTTCGAAAACCGCTGCGCGGTCGTCACCTCGCGCCTGAGCCGCCATGGCGAGACCAGCGCCCTGGTTTTGCAGGTCGGCGGCAGCTGGGATGCCCTGGCTCGCTTCGAGGCCACCCTGCCGGGGCTGGGCAAGAAGCACGGCCTGACCCTCGACGTGGTGCGTAGCGCCGACCAGGAAGTGCGCCCGCAGGCCCTGCCTTATGTGGCCTACGTCAGCGCCGCCTATCGCCCGGACATCATCAATGAGCTGTGCCAGTTCTTCCTCGACCACCGCGTCGAGCTGGAAGCCATGACCTGCGACACCTACCTGGCGCCGCAGACCGGCAGCAGCATGCTCAATGCCCAGTTCACCGTGATCTTGCCGGCCGGCACCCAGATCAGCTGGCTGCGCGACCAGTTCCTCGATTTTGCCGACGCCCTCAACCTGGACGCGCTGATCGAGCCTTGGCGCCCACAGAACCCCGTTTAAGGAAAACCCCCATGGCCGTAGCACTCGAGCAACCCGTCTCCGACTTCCAGGCTCAGGCCACCAGCGGCCAGACCGTCAGCCTGGCCGAGCTCAAGGGCCGCCAAGTAGTAGTGTACTTCTACCCCAAGGACAGCACTCCAGGCTGCACCACCGAGGGCCAGGGTTTCCGCGACCAGCATGCGGCCTTCGAGGCAGCCAATACCGTGGTGTTCGGGGTGTCGCGTGACGGCATCAAGTCGCACGAGAACTTCAAGGCCAAGCAGGGCTTCCCGTTCGAGCTGATCAGCGACAAGGACGAGGCGCTGTGCCAGCTGTTCGACGTGATCAAGCTGAAGAAGCTGTATGGCAAGGAATACATGGGCGTGGACCGCAGCACCTTCCTGATCGACAAGGACGGTGTGCTGCGCCAGGAATGGCGCGGAGTGAAGGTGCCCGGGCATGTGGATGCCGTATTGGCGGCGGCCCAGGCCTTGAACAAGGCTTGAGACTGATTCAGGCCCATTCGCGGGCAAGCCCGCTCCCACAGGATGGTGCAGACCTTAGTCGCAGCGCAGCACCTGTGGGAGCGGGCTTGCCCGCGAAGAAGTTACCTCGAAATTAAAGCATCGGCGCCACAGCAGGCTCCTGCCGCGGCCAGGCATCCAGCACCGCTTTGATCAGCGTCGCCAGCGGGATCGCGAAGAAGATCCCCCAGAAGCCCCACAACCCACCAAACAGTAAAACCGCGCAGATGATCGCCACTGGGTGCAGGCTGACCGCCTCGGAGAACAGCAACGGCACCAGCACGTTGCCATCCAGCGCCTGGATGATCGCGTACACCGTCATCAGGTAGATGAACTGGTCGCCCCAGCCCCATTGGAACAGCGCGATCAGCGTCACCGGCACGGTCACCACCACCGCCCCCACATACGGCACCACCACCGACAAGCCCACCAGCAGCGCCAGCAATGCTGCGTAGTTGAGCCCCAGGGTAATGAAGGCAATATAGGTGGCGATCCCACAGATCAGAATCTCGATGCCCTTGCCGCGGATGTAGTTGGCGATCTGCCGGTTCATCTCGCTGCCCACCCGGTTCAGCAGGCTGCGCTGGCGCGGCAGGTAGCCGCTGACCCAGCGGCCGATCAGCTCACGATCCTTCAGGAAGAAGAACACCAGGATCGGCACCAGCACCAGGTAGATCATGGCGTTGACCAGCAGCGGCAGGCTCGACAGCGAGAACGTCAGCGCCCATTGGCCAAACTTGCCGATCTCACCGCGCACCGACTCGATGGCGTGCAGCACCTGCTCGTCCGAGACCAAGTGCGGGTAGCGCTCGGGCAGCAGCAACAGCAGCGACTGCCACTTGCCGAGCATGCCCGGCAACTCGTTGAACAGCGTGATCAGCTGGTGCCAGAGCAGCGGCACCAGCACCAGCAGGAACACCGCCAGCGCACCCATGAACAGCGCGAAGACCAGCATCACCGCCAGCCGTGTCGGCACCCGCAGGCGCTCAAGCGCATTGACCAGCCCCTGCATCAGAAACGCCAGCACCATGCCTGCCAGCACGGGCGCAAGCATGCCACCAAGGGTAAGGACCGCGGTAAAGGCCAGAAACAGCAGGACCGCCAGCACCACCGCTTCCTCGTCGGAGAAGTAGCGATGCATCCAGTCGCGAAGCACTTTGAACATTGACGATCCTTAGGTTGTAGCTCAGGCCTTGCGCAGCCAGTAAGTGTAGGTGCCGGCCTCGGCCGTTTCCTGCAGCAGCGTATGACCGGCCAGCTTGGCAAAAGTGCGGAAGTCGCGCTGGGAGCCTGCGTCGGTGGCAATCACCTTGAGCACCCCGCCACTGGCCAGGCGGTTGAGCTCCATCTTCGCCTTGAGCAGTGGCAGCGGGCAGTTCAGCCCGCTGGCGTCGAGTTCGGCGTCGCAGGTCAGGGTGTCACTCATCGAAGGTTCTCCACGCGTAGGGCAGACGTGTCTGGTAACAGGGTCGCTAGGATACCGCCACTGGTCGCCAACGTGCGAGCGGGCTACAGTAGGGGCTTTGATCCGACGCGAGCTTCGTGCATGAATCTACTGCGCCCTACCCTGTTGACGCTGGCCTGCCTGATGGCCCTCCCCGGCCATGCTGACGACCTGCCGTCCTTGGGCGACGCCAGTTCCGCGATCGTCTCGCCGAAACAGGAACACGACCTGGGGCGCGCCTGGCTGAGCCTGCTTCGCGGCCAGGTCAACCAGCTGAACGACCCGCAGCTCAAAGACTACGTCGAGACCACCGTGTACCGCCTGGCCGAAACCAGCCAGCTGCAGGACCGGCGCCTGGAATTCATCCTCATCGACAGCCGCGAACTCAACGCCTTCGCCGCCCCCGGCGGTATTGTCGGGGTCAACGGCGGGCTGTTCCTCAATGCCCAGACCGAAGGCGAGTATGCCTCGGTACTGGCCCACGAACTGGCGCACTTGTCCCAGCGCCACTTCGCCCGCGGCGTCGAAGCCCAGCAACGCATGCAGCTGCCAATGATGGCCGCGCTGCTGGCCGGTATCGTGCTGGCGGCCGGCGGTGCCGGTGATGCCGGCATCGGCATGATTGCCGGCACCCAGGCGGCGGCGATTCAGGAGCAGCGGCGTTTCTCGCGGCAGAACGAGCAGGAAGCCGACCGCGTCGGCATCCAGAACCTGGAAAAGGCCGGTTACGACCCGCGCAACATGCCTACCATGTTCGAGCGTCTGGCGCGCCAGTACCGTTTCGACGCCAAGCCACCGGAATTTCTGCTGACTCACCCGGTGACCGAATCGCGTATCGCCGACACTCGCAACCGCGCCGAGCAGGCGCCCAAGGGCGGCGTCGAGGACAGCCAACGCTACCAGCTTATCCGCGCTCGCGTGGCCCTCACCTACGAAGGCACTCCCGGCTTGGCAGCCAAGCGTTTCCGCGCCCAGCTCGACGAAGACCCCAAGCTGGACGCCGCGCGCTATGGCCTTGCGTTGGCACAGATCAAGGGTGGTCAACTGAACGAAGCGCGGGAGAACCTCAAGCCGCTACTGGCCAAAGCGCCTAATGACATCACCTACAACCTGGCGCAGATCGACCTGGACATCACCAACAACCGCCTGGCCGATGCACAGCAGCGGGCCGAGCGCATGCAAGGGCTGTATCCGGGCAACTACCCGCTGAAACAGGTGCGCGCCGATCTGCTGGTCAAGCAGAACAAGCCGGCCGAGGCCGAGAAGGTGCTCAACGACCTGCTCAAGAGCCGGCCGGATGACCCGGACGTTTGGTACGACATGGCCGAGGTGCGCGGGTTGTCGGGCAACACCATCGGGCTGCACCGAGCGCGTGCCGAGTACTTCACTTTGGTGGGGGACTTCGACCAGGCGATCCAGCAGCTGGATTACGCCAAGCGCCGTGCGGGGAGCAACTTCCCGCTGGCGTCGCAGATCGACCAGCGCCAGCGCGAGATCATGGAGCAGCGGCGCATGGTTCAGGAAATGATGGGGCGCTAGTGCCGGCCCTTTCGCGGGGCAAGCCGGATCGCCCCGCGAAGAAGGCGACGCGGTTTCGCGTCAGGCGTTACCGGACAACTTGAGCCGAGCCGCCTGAGTAAAGTCCAGCATCCGGTTCAACGGCTTGATAGCCTTCGGCACCAGCGCCGGGTCAACAAAGATTTCATTAGTCCCTTCACGCAAGCAATCCAGCACCCGCTCCAGGGTATTCATCGCCATCCACGGACAATGCGCGCAACTGCGGCAGGCCGCGCCATTGCCGGCGGTCGGTGCTGCGATGAACTCCTTGTCCGGGCACAACTGCTGCATCTTGTAGAAGATGCCGCGGTCGGTGGCGACGATGAAGGTCTTGTTCGGCAGGGTCTGCGCAGCCTTGATCAACTGGCTGGTGGAGCCCACCGCGTCGGCCAGATCGATCACCGACTCCGGCGACTCGGGGTGCACCAGAATCGCTGCATCCGGGTACAGCGCCTTCATGTCGGCCAACTGGCGCGACTTGAACTCTTCGTGAACGATGCAGGCCCCGTCCCACAGCAGCATGTCGGCACCGGTCTGCTTCTGGATGTAACGGCCCAGATGCTGGTCAGGCCCCCAGATGATGGTCTCACCGTTGTCCATCAGGCTTTCGACGATCTCCAGCGCGCAGCTGGACGTCACGACCCAGTCGGCGCGGGCTTTAACCGCCGCCGAGGTGTTGGCATAGACCACCACGGTACGCTCGGGGTGCTGGTCGCAGAAGGCCGAGAACTCTTCGACCGGGCAACCCAGGTCGAGCGAACAGGTGGCTTCCAGGGTCGGCATCAGCACGCGCTTTTCCGGAGTGAGGATCTTGGCGGTTTCGCCCATGAAGCGCACGCCGGCAACGATTACCGTCTCGGCGGGGTGGTTCTTGCCGAAACGGGCCATTTCCAGCGAATCGGATACGCAGCCCCCGGTCTCTTCGGCCAGGGCCTGGATCACCGGGTCACAGTAGTAGTGGGCAACCAATACGGCGTTCTGTGCCTTGAGCTCGGCAGCGATGGCCGCACGGTATTCGGCCTCCTGCTCGGCTGTCAGCGGGTTGGGCTGCTTGGCGTCGAGGTGGGCCTGAACCAACAGGCGTTCGGAAATCTGGGTCATGATCGCTGGACCTGCAGGCGCGCGTGCGCGTCAAATCGAGTGTATCACCCGGCCCTGACAGATCGGCTAAGGGTGCCGGACGGCAGGCACGCCGCCACGGCCCTCTGCGGGCGCGGATTATTATCGGATGCCGAAGGCTACAGACAATCGTGACAATTCAAAAGCGGTTTTTGATGAGCCCGCGATGGCCACTTCGCGGGGCAAGCCCGCTGCCACAGATACACCACTCGCCTCAACAGCAGCGGGGTACTCGTGGGAGCGGGCTTGCCCCGCGAAGAGGCCAGCACAGGCTTGGCTCATCAGCCCTGCGGCTGCATCGCCGCAAAGTGCGCCGCGAGGATCATGGCGAACTGCTCGACAGTCATCTTCTTGCCATTGAAGTCGACCATGCCATCGGCATAGTGCAGGCTCGACACCACGTCATTGCCCTGCACCGTGGCCATGCCACTCTGCAGCGCCATCATGCCGACCATCTCACCGGCCTGGCTGGACTGCATGGCGATTGCCTGGGCATCGGTTTGCCCTTCCAGCAAGGCCTGCAAGGTGGCCAGGTCACCGATCATCGGCTTGGACAGCGACAGCTTGCTCTTCACCTGGGTGATCAGCTGCTTGCTCAGCTGATCGGATGGCAGGTCGAAGGAAGTGGGGCTGGCAAAATCCATCGTCAGGTTGAAGCGGCTTTCGCCGTTGGCCGTCTTGAACGACAGGTTTTCTACCGCCAGCTGCGGCTTGGACGCCAGCAGCTGCTTCAGGTCGCCTTGGAACTTGGCTTTCTCTGCGTCGCCCATCTGGATCTGTGGCAATGGCTGCCCGGCAGCGGCGGCCGCCTGGAACTCCGGCAAATGCGCCTGGTACCACTGCGACAACGACTGCAGGGCCGGGGCGTTGATCGATTTGATGCTCACTGCCATCTGCCCACTGCCGACGGCGCGGCCGTCCCAGGTGATGTCCGCCACCTTGTAGTCCACGCGGCCACCTACGGTATCCGGGCCGTCGAGCGATTGCACGGCGTTCTGCTCCAGGCCCTTGAGCAGCAGCACTTGCTGCTTCGGCCCCAAAGTCGCCTTGGCTTCTGCCAACAGCACATCCAGGGTGCCGACATAGATCGCGTCATGCTGGGTGGCCGCCAGGTTGCCACCGATCTTCAGCCCCTTCAGTTCGAAGGTGGCGGGTGGGTGATCTTCGCCCACCAGTTTCATTTCGAAACGATCGGCAGTGCCATGGAATTTCGACGCATTACCCGATTCGTCACCGCTGATTGCCAGGCGCATGCCCGAGAAGTCCAGGGTACTGCCGTTGTCCTCGGTCAGTTTGACCGGCTCCAGCAGGATGCTGCCATCGACATTTCCGCCAAAGCCGATGCTGGTCTGCGAGGTCACCGGGGCCTTGTCACCCGCAGCGGCGAACCACGGTGCAGTGAAGTCGTCCTTGTCCAGCGCACTGTTGCTGGTCGCCAGCACCGGCATCAGCTTGAACGCCTTGACCCGCGACCAGGGGAACGGACCATGCTCGATCTGATCGGTGACACCCACCTCGAAATCGATCGTCTGGCCATCGGACAAGTGGATGTCGCGAGCCTTGAGCCGGTAGTGCGCAGTGCTGCTGAAGAAATGCTGCTCCAGCGAAGCCAATTCGAGGGTCATGTTGCCACCCACCCCGACCAGGGCCTTTTTCAGCTGGGCGTTGCCACGGCTGATGGAGTGTTCCAGTTGCTCAGGCAACTGCTTGCCGGTGTACCAGGCCCCAGCGGTGGTGACGACGGCAATGGCGATGGCCAGGCCGGAGAGGATGCCTACTGATTTCTTCATGAATTGAACCGATCGATGTCCATATGGGCGGATTGGCAGCTGGAACGCTGCACGGGTGCGAAATAGTATCACCCCAACCTCGGCCAAGTGGTCGCCGACGAGACGAAATCATGCATTCAGGCAACATCCGACACGGCGCCCAGAAACCACTTACTCGTTAAATTTTACGGACATTCACATCGATCAAAATCGCAAAAAAGCGCGCAAATACCGAACATACAGGCGCTAAAATCGATAAATATTTCAATTTCGTAACATCTTGTCATGTTTAACTTGACACCCACCTACCCATCGTTTTTTATTTTCACCACTTAGCGCGCTCCCCCGCGCCTTCCGCCGCTCCAACATAAAAGGTGAATAACATGGAGCCCACCCGCTCGCCCCTGCCGCATGCGCAATACACCGTGCCCGCCGTTCACGTCCAGCAGCAGGAGCCACGTCAGCATGCAGCCTGATCACAGCGCCACCGGCAACGGCCAACTCCGAAAAACCCTGCGCCTCTGGCACGTGATCATCATTGGCCTGGCTTACCTGACGCCGATGACCGTGTTCGACACCTTCGGCATCGTCTCCGGGATAACCGCTGGCCACGTGCCCAGCGCCTACATCCTGGCGCTGGCCGGCATCCTGTTTACGGCGGTGAGCTACGGCACCCTGGTGCGCCGCTTCCCACAATCGGGCTCGGCCTATACCTACACCCAGCGCGCGATCAACCCGCACGTGGGCTTTCTGGTTGGCTGGTCGTCGCTGCTCGACTACCTGCTGCTGCCAATGGTCAACGCCCTGCTGGCCAAGCTCTACCTTTCGGCGATGTTCCCCGAAGTACCTGAGTGGATTTGGGTAGCGGGCTTCGTCACCCTGATCAGCCTGATCAACATGCGCAGCGTCAACCTGGTGGCGCACTTCAACCTGCTGTTCGTGGCCGTGCAGGTGGCGATCATCGCCGTGTTCATTTACCTCTGCGTGCGCGGCCTGGACCAAGGCGAAGGCCTGGGCACGGCCTGGAGCCTGTTGCCGTTCGCCGACAGCCAGACCCAGTTCAGCGCCCTGGCCGCCGGCGCGACGATCCTGTGCTTCTCGTTCCTGGGCTTCGACGCAGTGACCTGCCTGTCGGAAGAAACCCGCGACCCAGCCAAGACCATCCCACGGGCGATCTTCCTCACCGCACTGATCGGCGGCCTGGTGTTCATCACCGTGTCGTACTTCATTCAGGCCTATTTCCCGACCATGACGCGCTTCCACGACCAGGAAGCTGCCCTGCCGGAAATCGCCCTGTATGTCGGCGGCAAACTGTTCCAGTCGATCTTCATCGCCTGCACCGTGATCAACACCATCGCATCCGGCCTGGCTTCGCAAACCAGCGTCTCGCGCCTGCTGTATGTGATGGGCCGCGACAAGGTGATCCCGGCTGGCATCTTCGCCCGCCTGCACCCGCGCTACAAAACCCCGGTCATGAACATCGCGGTGGTTGGGCTGATTTCCCTGTCGGCGATCTTCTTCGACCTGGTCACCGCCACCTCGATCATCAACTTCGGCGCACTGGTGGCGTTCAGCTTCGTCAACCTGTCGGTGATCAACCACTGTTACCTGCGCGAAGGTAATCGTCAGGGCCTGAAAAACAAGCTGGTCTACCTGGTGCTGCCGACCATCGGCTTTTGCATCATCGTCTCGCTGTGGCTTGACCTGAACCCGCATTCACTGATGTTCGGCGGGGTCTGGGCAGCGCTGGGCCTGGTGTACCTGGCCTGGCTGACCAAAGCGTTCACCGCCGCACCGCCGAACTACGTTGCGGAATAAACCCTGCTGAATTACCACGCTGCCGACAACGCCCGCGCCTGAACGCGGGCGTTGTTATTGATCGAAAAGGAAAGCCTCCATGCTGCTGCGTCGCCTCTCCATCCAGTGGAAGATCACCTTGCTCGCAGGCATGTGCCTGCTGGCCATCGTCGCCCTGCTGGTGGCGACCTCGCTGAGCCAGGCGCAGCGCAGCGCAGTCCTGGTCAGCCAGGCCAACAGTGAAATGCTCGAACACAGCGCACGCCTGCGCTTGCAGGCCCATGCCGAAACCCAGACCTTGCGCATCCAGCGCTATTTCATGGACGCCTACCAGTACGTCAACGGTTTCTCCCGCGTGGTGCAGGTGCTGAAGGCCCACGGCGGCAGCGACCTGCGCGCTGAGTTGACCCGCGAAGCCCGAGCCAGCCTGGCCGGCAACCCGGACGTGATCGGGTTGTATGTAGTGTTCCAGCCCAACGCGCTGGACCACCAAGACAGCAACTTCGTAGCCCAGGAAGCCGTCGGCAGCAACGACAGCGGGCGCTTCTCGCTGTACTGGTCGCAACCCAGCCCGGGCACCCTGGAACGCGAGGCGATGCCGGAATCGATGCTCGCCGACGACACCGTCGGCAGCAACGGTGTCGCGCAAAACCGCTGGCTGACCTGCCCCGAGGAAACCGCCAGAGCCTGCGTGGTGGAGCCGTACCTGGACGAAGTCAACGGCCGCCAGGTGCTGATGACCAGTATCGCCCTGCCCCTGCTGGAAAACGGCAAGGTGGTCGGCGTGGTGGGCCTGGATATCGGCCTGGACAACCTGCAACAGCTCAGCCTGGATGGCCGCCAGGAACTGTTCGACGGCCAGGGTCAGGTCAGCATCGTCAGCAATAGCGGCCTGCTCGCCGGGCACAGCCGCGATGCCGGCAAGCTGGGCAAACCGCTGAATAGCGACGTCGCCCAGGGTTTGCTGCGGGTTGCCCGCCCCTTCGCGCCGATCCCTGGCGCTGCGCCCTGGCAGGTACAGCTGGAGTTGCCGGAAGCGGTGTTGCAAGCACCCGCACTAGCCCTCAATCAACGCCTGGATGAACACAACCAGAGCGCCAACCTGACCAGCCTCTTTATCGGGCTGGGCGCTGCAGTGCTTGGCCTGTTGCTGGTGTGGCTGACCGCACGCGGCGTAACCCGGCCAATCCTGGCCGTGGCTGCACGCCTGGAAGACATCGCCAGCGGCGAAGGCGACCTGACCCGCCGCCTGGACTACGCCCGCGAGGACGAACTGGGCCAGCTGAGCGGCTGGTTCAACCGCTTCCTCGACAAGTTGCAACCGGTGATCGCCCAGGTCAAAGGCTCGCTGCAGGAAGCCCGCGGCACCGCCGACCAGTCCGCCGCCATCGCCAGCCAGACCAGCAATGGCATGCAGCAGCAACAGCGCGAGATCGAACAAGTGGCCACGGCCGCCAACGAGATGAGCGCCACCGCCCAGGACGTCGCCCACAACGCAGCGCAGGCGGCCCAGGCCGCACGCGGCGCCGACCAGGCCAGCCGCGAAGGCTTGCAGCTTATTGCCAGCACTCGCCAGGCCATCGACAACCTGGCAGCCGGGATGAACGCCGCGATGGACGAGGCACGCGCCCTGGAGCAGCGCAGTGAGCAGATCGGCTCGGTGCTGGAGGTGATTCGCGCGATCGCCGAGCAAACCAACCTACTGGCGCTCAACGCCGCCATTGAGGCCGCCCGAGCCGGCGAGGCCGGGCGTGGCTTTGCCGTTGTTGCCGATGAAGTGCGTAGCTTGGCGCAGCGCACCCAGGTGTCTGTGGAAGAGATCCGCCAGGTGATCGAAGGCTTGCAGCAAGGTACCCAGGATGTGGTCGGCGCCATGCACGAAGGCCAGCGCCAGGCTCTGTCCAGCGCCGCGCGCATGGAACAAGCGCTACCGGCTTTGCAACGGATTGGTGAAGCGGTGGCAGTGATCAGCGACATGAACCTGCAGATCGCTTCGGCGGCAGAAGAACAGAGCGCGGTGGCAGAGGAAGTGAACCGTAACGTGGCCGGTATTCGTGATGTGACAGAATCGCTGTCGGGCCAGGCCGATGAGTCGGCGCGGATCAGCCAGGCGTTGAACCGGCTGGCCAACCAGCAACAGGCATTGATGGAACAGTTTCGCGTTTAGTCTGCACCGGCCTCTTCGCGGGCAAGCCCGCTCCCACAGGTAAAATGCAACATTCAGGGGCAGCGTAGTTCCTGTGGGAACGGGCTTGCCCGCGAAGAGGCCAGAACGGGCAATCCACCTTTTAAATGAGTTTTACCCATGGAACTACCAGCCAAATCCCCCTTCTTCGACATCACCAGCGAACAAGGCCTGCTACGCACCTCGATCGCCGTCACCCTGTTCATCGCCACCATCGGCATCGCTTTCGGCCTGGCCTCCGGCTCGTTCTCAATCATCTTCGACGGCGTCTATTCGCTGGTCGACGCCAGCATGAGCGGCCTGTCGCTGGTCGTGGTCAAGCTGATCACCTCCCACGCCACCAGCCTGCAACTGTCGCGCAAGCTGCGCGAGCGCTTCACCATGGGCTTCTGGCACCTGGAGCCGATGGTCCTGGCGTTGAACGGCATCCTGCTCAGCGGCGTGGCCATCTACGCGCTGATCAACGCCGTCAGCAGCGTGCTGCAGGGCGGCCGTCATCTGGAGTTCGGTATCGCCATGGTCTACGCCGTTCTGACCGTGATTGCCTGCGCGACTATCGCCGTGGTCGAGGCACGCGCCAACCGCAAGTTGAATTCGGACTTCGTACGCATGGACGTCAAAGGCTGGGTGATGTCGGCCAGCATCACCGCAGCACTGCTGATCGCCTTCTGCTTCGGCTTTGCCGTGCAAGGCACGCAATGGGAATGGGTGTCGCCCTATATCGACCCGGCAGTACTGGCGCTGGTGTGCCTGGTGATCATCCCGTTGCCGCTGTCAGTGGTGCGCCAGGCGTTGTCGGAAATTTTCCTGGTCACGCCTGGCGACCTGAAGTTGCATGTCGACACAGTCGCCCAGCAGTTCGTCGCCAAGCACGGCCTGCAGTCCTACAAGGCCTATGTGGCGAAGGTTGGGCGTTCACGCGAGATCGAACTGTACTTCATCGTGCCCGCCGACATGCCAGCCCGCTCGATTGCCGAATGGGATGCGCTACGTGACGAGATTGGTGACGCCGTTGGTGGTGAGGGGCCGGATCGCTGGATCACCGTTGTGTTTACTGGCGATCCGGCTTGGGCCGAGTAAATGATAGGCTCGGCCCCGTTTGCAGATCAGCGAAGCCCGAAGTTAAACCCTTGTTTTGAAGGGCAGTACCGATCTTTGACCTTTTGCGCAAAACCAGCGTCCCGCAATTCGTTGCAGACCTGGGCGATGTTCTTGGGTGTGACATACAGTGAATGAGAAAACCAGCCGCGCTTGACCAGCGGCAGCCGCTGCAACGCCCCGCCTGCCTTTAATACACGCATTACCACCGTGGCGCAGTTTTTGCGCAAGAACTGATAGTGCGCGTCGGGCTTGTTGCGTATACCTTCCCAAGCCATGCTCATCGCCCGCTCATCAAGGCCCCGAATTTTATAGACGACATGCGGATCAGCCTGCTCCGCCTCGATATCTTCCTCGACAAAGAAATTTCGGCCCTGATTGATTTTATTGAGCGCTCCGGCAGCCTTTTCCGGCCACCAACTGACATAGTTGGTGTTCCGCCGTGCAATGCAATCCCTGTGCGCTTGACGCGCGTATTTATTGTGAAACGCGTCATATGGAAAATCGAGAGCCATTCTTGAAATGGGGTCCCCGATATACAGGGCAGCATGCCCCATCTTCTCATCCTCGGGATACCAGATATAGATGATTGCGTTCACGCGCGCACTACTCATGAATCCTTCCACTTAACGTCCTGGCAATTCTTCAATCGCCACATTGATTTGAAGAAGTACAACACGCAGTGGCAGATTTTTATTCCCGCGGGGTCGCTAAGATGGTGCGAGACCCAAACGAAAAAGCCCGCCACCGTTTCCGGTAGCGGGCTTTGACTTATTGCGTATGGTGGGTCGTGTAGGATTCGAACCTACGACCAATTGGTTAAAAGCCAACTGCTCTACCAACTGAGCTAACGACCCATTTGATGGCGCGTATAATACTGATTTTTAAAGAGAAATCAACACTCCATCAGATTTTTTTCAAAAATAACGCGTTGGGTCTTCTACCCCGGCGGCCCTGAAGCCATCGGCACGCAGGCGGCAGCTGTCGCACTTGCCACACGCGCGACCTTCATCGTCAGCCTGGTAGCAGGAAACGGTAAGGCTGTAGTCGACACCCCTGGCCATGCCCGCCTGCACGATCTGTGCCTTGCTCAGATTCTGCAGCGGCGCCTGGATACGAAAGCCCTGCCCTTCGACGCCGGCCTTGGTCGCCAGATTGGCCATGCGCTCGAACGCCTCGACGAACTCAGGGCGGCAATCCGGGTAGCCGGAATAGTCCACGGCGTTAACACCGATGAAAATATCGCGCGCCTCCAGCACTTCTGCCCAGCCCAACGCCAGTGACAGGAACACGGTGTTGCGTGCTGGCACGTAGGTGACCGGAATACCCTCGCCAGGGGTTTCTGGCACATCGATGCTGCTGTCTGTCAGTGCCGAACCGCCGATGCCGTCGAGGTTAAGGCCAATGACCTTGTGCTCGACGACAGCCAGGTCGCGAGCGACGCGAGCGGCAGCATTCAATTCGGCACGGTGACGCTGGCCGTAATCGAAGCTCATGGTGTAGCAGCTGTAGCCTTCGGCCTTGGCCATGGCTACCACGGTGGCAGAGTCGAGGCCGCCAGACAGCAGGATTACCGCGCGTTTCTCAGTCATGTGCTTTTACTCTCAATCAACGTCCGGGTTCGTCGTTCCACAGCAGCTTGTGCAGCTGTAGCTGGAAACGCACGGGCAAGTTGTCGGCAACGATCCAGTCGGCCAGGTCGCTGGCACTCACCTGGTGATGGCTTGGCGAGAACAACACCTCGCCGGCGCGCTCGGCCAGGTTGTACTGGATCAGCTTGGACACCGCCCAGTCGTAGTCCTCGCGCGAGCAGATGACGAATTTGACCTGGTCGTTGCGGGTCAGCTGCTCGATGTTCTCGTAGCGGTTGCGATGCGACTCCTGCGACCCAGGGGTCTTGAGATCGACCACACGGCTAACGCGCACATCGGTGCCCGAGATGTCGAGGGCGCCACTGGTCTCCAGCGAAACCTCGTAACCGGCGTCGCACAGGCGCTTGAGCAGCGGTAAGGCATTCGGCTGGGCCAGCGGCTCACCACCGGTGACGCAGACGTAGCGCGGTTTGAAACCGGCCACCTGCTCCATGATCGAATCGAGGGTGCGAATAGTACCGCCTGTGAAGGCATAGGCACTGTCGCAGTACTGGCAGCGCAGGGGGCAACCGGTGAGGCGCACGAATACCGTGGGCAGCCCAGCCGTGCGTGTTTCACCCTGCAAAGAGTAAAAGACTTCGGTAATGCGTAATGTGTCTTGCATGCTCGCCACGGGCGTGACAGCTAAACAGGCTGTCCGCCTCCGTCAGGCACTGTCGCGGACTCGACATGGCGTTATCCGCAACAGCGTGTTAAAGAAAAAGGGCAGTGATTCTAACGAAAAAACCCGCGACTGGCGCGGGTTTCTTTCGAACGGTGCAGCTTACAGCTTCTGCAGGTCGCGTTGCGCCAGTTGCGCGGCAGAGGTGCCGGGGTACTGGGTGATGACCTGTTGCAGGATGCCCTTGACCTTGTCGGTATGGCCCATGCGGCGCTCGACGTCGGCCAGCTTGTACAGCGAATCCGGCACCTTGCTGTGTTTCGGGTACTTCTGGCTGACCTGAGCGAAGGCCTGGCTGGCAGCAGGAAGATCGCCCTTGGCCAGGTTCACTTCACCCAGCCAGTACTGCGCATTACCAGCGTACTGGCTGTTCGGGTACTTGCGCAGGAAGGCATTGAACGCCTGGCTGGCCTTGTCGAAGTCCTTCTGCTTGATCTGGTCGAAAGCCGCATCGTAATAGAGCTTCTCTTTCGCCGGATCGCCCGGCTCGCTGTTGGCGGCCGGTTGTTGCGCAGCAGCGCCAGCGGCGCCTGCTGCTGCACCGGCGGCGGCATCGGATGCACCACCAGTGGAGGAATTATCGGGGGTCGCGGCGGGCGCGCCACCACTGTTGATGCGGCGGTCCAGGTCCTGGTATCGCTCCAGGTTTTCCTGCTTCATGCGCGACACATCGTTTTGCAGCTCTTCGATGATGCCTTGCTGGCGGGAAAGCTGATCCTGCATCTGTTGCAGCTGCATGAACAGCTGACCCTGTGCTGAGGCAGGGGTCGAAGCCCCTGCCCCGGCATAGGCGCCGCTCGTGCCATAACCCGAAGGTGGATAAGCACCTGCGTTGTCATCTACTACAGGAACCGCAGCCCACGCTGAAAGCGGAAGGCTGAGTGCGAGGACGGTTACAGCACGGCGGCACATTCGCATAGGAACTTACTTACGCAGTTCTACGCGACGGTTCTGAGCCCAGGACTGCTCGTCGTTGCCGGTGGCAACTGGACGCTCTTCGCCGTAGGAGACCAGTTCCAGCTGAGCAGGGGAAACGCCCTGCAGAACCAGGTAACGCTGAACGGCTTTAGCACGGCGCTCACCCAGAGCCATGTTGTACTCGCGGGTGCCGCGCTCGTCGGTGTTGCCTTCCAGAACAACGCGGTTGCCGTTGGACTTCAGGTCCTTGGCGTGAACGTCCAGAGCGCGCATGGCTTCTGGCTTCAGGTCCGAGCTGTCGTATTCGAAGTAGAAGGTGGTGATTGCGCGCAGGGCGGCTTCTTCGCTCAGGGAGCCATCGACAGCGCCAGTGTTGGCACCGTAGCCAGCGTTCGGGTCAACAGCGCCTTCACCAGCATTGTCACCGCCCTTCGAGGAGCAACCTACAGCTACAGCCATGGCCAGAGCCAGCGCAGCAAATTTACCAAACTTCAGCATTTCCATCGTGAAACTCCTAATGAAACCCCAGTGTGTTAAGCAAAACGTAGTACGCCGCAATCAGTTCAGGTAAGGGGACCAGGACGGTTCTCTGACTTCGCCTTGAGCGGTAGGAAGTGGGAGCCTCACGCGGCCATTAAGCGACACGAGCATCAAGACTCCCCGGCCCTGCTGGCGGGTGGCGTAGATTAGCATGGTGCCGTTAGGCGCAACAGTGGGAGACTCATCAAGACTTGTTTCCGAGAGAATCTTTACACTTCCGCGCTGCAAGTCCTGTGCCGCCACTTTGAAGTTGGTGAAGCCCTGCTGACGGTGAATCATTACCAGGGTCTTCTCATCCGCCGACAGTTTAGGGTTGGCGTTGTAGTTACCCACGAACGTCACACGCTCGGCACCACCGCCACTGACCGACTGTTTGTAGATCTGCGGCTTGCCGCCACGGTCGGAAGTGAAATAAAGGGTGTTGCCATCCTTGCCCCAGAACGGCTCGGTATTGATACCCGGGCCGGCAGTGACGCGGCTGATCTGGCGCGAGGCCACGTTCATCACATAGATGTCCGGGTTGCCGTCTTTGGACAGCACGAACGCCAGGCGCGAACCGTCAGGCGACCAGGCCGGAGCACCGTTCAGGCCCTCGAAGTTGGTAACCTGTTCGCGGCGACCGGTATCGATGTGCTGGACGAAGATGCGCGGGCGCTTCTGTTCGAAGGAGACATAGGCGATACGCTTGCCATCCGGCGCGAAGCGCGGCGACAGGATCGGCTCACGCGACTGCAGCAGGGTCACTGCGCGCGCACCGTCGTAGTCGGAACGCTGCAGGGTGTAGCGGGTATTGTTGGTCGAGAAGCGCTCGGCAGTCACGTACAGCATGCGCGTGGAAAACGCACCTTTGATGCCGGTGAGCTTCTCGAAGGACTGGTCGGCGATGTAGTGCGACATGTCGCGCAGCTGGTCGGCGGTGCCCGCGACGCTGCCGGTCAGCACTTGCTGCTCGGTGGCGACGTTGAACAGCGCGTACTGTACCTGCAGGCGGCCACCCGAAGGGGTGATGCTGCCGACCATCACGTACTGGGCACCCAGGGCTTTCCAGTCACGGAAGATCACTTCGCTGGCCTGGCTGGGCTGGCTGATCATGTTCTGCCGCGGGATGGGCGAGTAGTACCCGGAGTTGCGCAGGTCGTTGCCGATGATATCGGCCATGTCTTCTGGCAGCACGCTACCACCCTGCAGACCGAACGGCACTACCGCGATGGGCGTGGCCCGATCGCTGCCGCTGGTGACCAGGATGTTCTTTTCCTCTGCCATGGCCATGCCTGCCACGCAGCACAGCATGACCAGCATTCCTCGAAGGAGTGTAATCACAACGCAAGATCCTCAGGAGTAAATGTCATCTTGAACGAACGATAACGGTTGAAATCGCTCGGCTTCATGCCCTGCATTTCGGTCAGTCGACCGATGTTCTTCATTGCTGCCACCGCCGAACTGTCAAACGGGCCGTCGCCACTAGAGCGCAACACACTGACGTTGGTGATGGTGCCATCCGGCAGCATGTTGATCTGCAGGACTACCGTCATGCCTTTACGCGCAGAAGGTGGACGCGCCCAGCCTTCGGCCGCACGCATACGGATCAGGTCGTCGAAATCACCGGCCACCTGGTCACCTTGCTCATCGGCCAGCGCTTGCTGCCGCTCGGTGGTATCAGACAACAGCTCGGCGAGGGCCTGGGCTTTCTTGTCTTCCGCCGACTTGCGGGCCGCTTCCTGTGCCTTCTTCTTCTGGGCGTCTGCAGCGGCCTTTTTCTTGGCCTCTTCAGCTGCCTTCTTCTTGGCGTCCTCGGCCGCCGCTTTCTTCTTGGCGTCCTCGGCTGCTTTTTTCTTGGCCTCTTCGGCTGCCTTTTTCTTGGCGTCCTCGGCCGCTTGTTTCTTGGCTTCTTCCTCGGCCTGCTTCTTGGCCTCTTCTTCAGCCTTCTTCTTGGCGATGTCGGCCTGCTGCTTTTCGGCGGCTTTCTTCGCTTCGGCGGCCTTCTTGGCTTCAGCGGCTTTCTTGGCTTCGGACGCTTTGGCGGCTTCCTCGGCCTTCTTCGCCTCGGCGGCTTCACGCGCCTCCTCGGCCTTTTGAGCGGCGTCGGCTTTCTTTTGTTCCGCAGCCTTCACGGCTTCCTGCTCGACCTTCTTCTGCTCAAGCTGTTCGACTTCGGTCTGGCGCGAGGCGGTTTTCTTCGCTTCCCCGGCAATCTTCTGATTGGTCTGGGTGGTCGCCTGGCTCTTGGACTTGAGCTGATACAGGGTAGCCTGAACGATCGGCTTGGAAGGCGGTAGTTCTGGCGTCATGGCAAAACTGACGAACAGCAGTGCGAACACCAGTACATGCAGGCCGATGGCCCAGACACTGGGCCAGAAGTAGCTTTCCGAGGCGGATGGCTCTCGCTGTTGCATCAGGGCGCCTCGGTAATCAGGCCAACGTTACCGACACCGGCCTTCTGCAACCCGCCCATGGCACCCATCACGGCGCCGTAGTCGACAGCCTTGTCGCCACGAATGAAGACCTGGGTCTGCTTGCCCTGGTCACGACCGGCGGCAATGATCTTGGTCACTGCGTTGGTCATGTCGGGCAAGGTCATGGCCTTGTCCATCTGCTTGTCGGTGTCGACTTCGCTGCCGAGGTTCCAGTAGTAGGTTTTGTCGGCCTTGATGGAGATGGTGAGGATCTGGACGTTGTTGTCCTGCGGCAAGGCTTCGCTGGAAACCTTGGGCAGGTCGACCTTCACGCCCTGGTTGAGCATGGGGGCCGTCACCATGAAGATAACCAGCAGCACCAGCATCACGTCGATGTAGGGCACCACGTTCATCTCGGCGACGGGCTTGCGTTTGTGGCGAACTCGGGCCATGGGCTTCTACCTGATTACTCTTCGCTGGTGTGCACTTTACGGTGCAGGATCGCCTGGAACTCGTCGGCGAAGGTGTAGTAACGACCGATCAGCACTTCGCTGCGCGCGGCGAAACGGTTGTAGGCGATGACCGCCGGGATTGCCGCGAACAGGCCGATGGCGGTGGCGATCAGCGCTTCGGCGATACCCGGAGCAACCGTGGCCAGGGTGGCTTGCTGAGCGCTGGCCAGGCCGCGGAAGGAGTTCATGATGCCCCACACGGTACCGAACAGGCCGATGTACGGGCTGGTCGAACCGACGGTGGCGAGGAACGGCAGGCTCTGCTCGAGCTTTTCTTCTTCACGCGAAATAGCCACACGCATGGCCCGGCCTACGCCTTCCATGACGGCGTCCGGGTCTACGCCCGGCTGCTGGCGCAGACGCGAAAACTCTTTGAAGCCGGCACGGAACACCTGCTCCACGCCCGAATCCGGATCCGGATTGCTGCCTGCCTGACGGTACAGCTTGGACAGGTCGATGCCCGACCAGAAGCGCTCCTCGAAGGCATCCAGCGCACGACGACCGGCGCGCAGCATGGTGCTGCGCTGGAAGATCATGATCCATGAAGTGACCGAGGCGGCCACCAGGGTCAGCATTACCAGCTGTACTACCACGCTGGCATTGCTGACCAGACTCCACATGGAGGTATGGTCGACGACGTTAGCTTCCACGCTTATTCTCCTGCATTCGATTGAGTACCCGAGCCGTCTGCCGCAAAGGCGTCGCGCAGCTGGGGAGGTATGGCTCGGGGTTTGAAAGTGTCGGCGCGTACGGCGGCCACCAGGAACTGCCCCTCGCAGAGCAGCGTTTCATCCTTTTCCCGCCAGACCTGCTGCACGAAACGCAGGCTGGCGCGATTGAGTTCAAGTACGTGTGCGGTGACGCGCAGCTCATCGTCCAACCGCGCCGGCGCGTGATAGCGCGCCTCGCTGGAATGGACCACGAACAGCAGGTTCTCGCCGGCCAGTTGCTGCTGGGAAAACCCCAGGTGACGCAACCGCTCGGTACGCGCGCGCTCCATGAACTTCAGGTAGTTGACGTAATACACCACGCCGCCGGCATCGGTATCTTCGTAATAGACGCGACAACGGTGTGCGAAAGGTTCAAGGCCATTTTGCGCGCGCATACTCTAGTGCTTACTCCTCAGCTTGCCAATCCGCTGCGGCAACTGTTTTTTCTTCATTAATGTCTTATTGCCAGCAACCATAGGGCATGCCAGCGGTAGGACCACGAAAAGCCGGTTTTGATCTGTCATTCATCGCCTGCTTCGGAAAAATCTGACCCTTCGCCCAGGCGACCGGGAATATTCAGACCAAAGTGCAGGTAGGCATGCCGGGTGACCACGCGCCCTCGGGGCGTGCGCATGATGTAGCCCTGCTGGATCAGGTAGGGTTCGAGCACGTCCTCGATGGTATGGCGCTCTTCGCTGATGGCAGCCGCCAGGTTATCTACGCCCACCGGACCGCCATCGAACTTCTCGATCATGGTCAGCAGCAAGCGCCGGTCAGAATGGTCAAAGCCGCGCTCGTCAACATCCAGCAGGTTGAGCGCCAGATCGGCCACGGCCTTGGTGATCTGCCCCTTGCCGCGCACTTCGGCATAGTCACGTACACGGCGCAGCAGGCGGTTGGCAATGCGCGGCGTGCCACGGGCACGGCGAGCGATCTCGTAGGCGCCCTGGTCCTCGATGACCAGCCCCAGAATGTTCGCAGACCGGCTGACGATGGTCGCCAGGTCCTTGTCGCTGTAGAACTCCAGGCGCTGGACGATGCCGAACCGGTCGCGCAGCGGGTTGGTGAGCATGCCGGCACGGGTGGTGGCCCCCACCAGGGTAAAGGGCGGCAGGTCGAGCTTGATCGAGCGGGCTGCGGGGCCCTCGCCGATCATGATGTCGAGCTGGAAATCCTCCATGGCCGGGTACAGCACCTCTTCGACGACCGGTGAAAGGCGGTGGATTTCGTCGATAAACAGCACATCATGCGGCTCAAGGTTGGTCAACATCGCCGCCAGGTCGCCGGGGCGTTCGAGAATAGGCCCCGAGGTACTCTTGACCGAGACCCCCATTTCCTGGGCAATGATGTTGGCCAGGGTGGTCTTACCCAACCCGGGCGGCCCGAATATCAGCGTGTGATCGAGCGATTCGTTGCGACCGCGTGCAGCCTGGATGAACAGTGCCATCTGCTCGCGCACCACCGGCTGGCCGATGTACTCGTCCAGGCGCAGCGGGCGGATCGCGCGGTCCTGGACTTCTTCACGGTCGCGGCCACTGGCGGCGATCAGGCGGTCGGCTTCGATCACTTGGTAATCATCCCTTTAAGGCTGCGGCGGATCAGCTCTTCACTGCTCAGGCCGGCCTTGTCCTTGATCGCGGCAATCGCCTTGCTCGCTTCTTGCGGCTTGTAGCCCAGGGAGACCAGCGCGCTGACGGCATCGGCCTCGGCCGTGGATTCACTGGCCACGGGCAGCGGGCCGTCGGAAACCAGGGTGAACATGGCGGGGGAAGTTTCCCAGGCCTTGAAGCGGTCCTTGAGCTCGACCAACAGGCGTTCGGCGGTTTTCTTGCCAACGCCGGGCACGCGCACCAGGACCGAGGTGTCCTGGGCTTGCACGCAGCGCACCAGCTCGTCCACTTCCAGGCCGGACATCAGCGCCAGCGCCAGCTTCGGGCCCACGCCGTTGAGGCGGATCAGCTCGCGGAACAACTCGCGCTCGCGCTTTTCGGCAAAGCCGTAGAGCAAGTGGGCATCTTCGCGTACCACCAAGTGGGTGTGCACGGTCACCGGCTCGCCGACCTTGGGCAGGCGATACAGGGTGGTCATGGGGACTTCCAGCTCGTAGCCCACGCCATTCACATCGATAATCAGGTGCGGCGGTTGCTTTTCCGCCAGGGTGCCGCGCAAACGTCCAATCACGTTCCGATCCTTCCTCTCGGGGAGCCGGTCGAAGACCGCTCAACCCTATCAGCAAATGCAACGGGTGAACGACTCACCCGGACAAAATATGTATCAGCGCATGAAGCGCTTACAGACGCAAGCGCCCGCCACGCCGTCGAGCCGTGGACAGGCCATGCGGCACCAGGCTGGAACGGGTATGGGCATGGCACAGAGCGATGGCCAGGGCGTCGGAGGCGTCGATCTGCGGCTTTTGCGTCAGTTTCAGCAAGTGCATGACCATCAACATCACCTGCTCCTTGTTCGCCCCGCCACTGCCGGCGACCGCCTGCTTTACCTGAGTCGCGCTGTACTCGGCGATTTCCAGGCCAGCCTCGGCGGCGGCGACGATGGCGGCGCCGCGCGCCTGGCCGAGCTTGAGTGCCGAGTCGGCGTTACGGGCCATGAATACGCGTTCGATACCCATGGTCACGGGGCCATGCAGGGCAATGATTTCACTGACGCCACGAAAAACGATCTGCAAGCGCTCGTGCAGCTCACCGCTGCCCGTGCGGATACAACCTGACGCCACGTACTCGCAACCACGGGCGGTCTGGCGCACAACGCCGTAACCGGTGATGCGCGAGCCGGGGTCGATACCAAGAATCAGAGTCATAACGCCTGCAATTCAGTTTGCATACTTTGGTGGCCTATTCGCGGGCAAGCCCGCTCCTACAGACCGCATGAAGCACCTGTGGGAGCGGGCTTGCCCGCGAATAGGCCGATAAGGCCAACGGAAAATCTCAGCCGAGTTTTTCCATGATCTCGTCGGAAATCTGTGCATTGGAGTAGACGTTCTGCACGTCATCCAGGTCTTCGAGCATGTCAATCAGCTTGAGCACCTTTTCCGCGCCCTCCTGATCCAGTTCGGCACTGGTCGTTGGCTGCATGACGATTTCCGCATCTACGGCCTTGAAGCCCGCCTCTTCCAACGCATTTCGCACCGCATAGAAGCTGTTGAACGAGGTAAAGACTTCGAACGAACCATCTTCGTTGCCGACCACGTCGTCGGCATCGGCTTCCATGGCGGCTTCCATCAGGGCATCTTCGTCGACACCCGGCGCGAAGCTGATCTGCCCCTTGCGCTCGAACAAGTAGGCCACCGAACCATCGGTACCAAGGTTGCCGCCACACTTGGTGAAGGCATGACGCACGGCGGCGGCGGTGCGATTGCGGTTATCGGTCATGGCCTCGACCATGATCGCCACGCCACCTGGGCCGTAACCTTCATAGCTGAGTTCTTCGACGTTGTCGCTTTCGTTGGTGCCGGCACCACGGGCCACGGCGCGATCGATGATATCGCGGCTCATGTTGGCGCCCAGGGCCTTGTCCAGCGCCAGGCGCAAGCGCGGGTTAGAGGCTGGATCACCGCCACCCTGCTTGGCCGCGACGGTCAGCTCACGGATCCACTTGGTGAAGATCTTGCCTCTCTTGGCATCCTGGCGCTCTTTGCGGTGCTTGATATTCGCCCACTTGGAATGACCAGCCATAACAACTCCAAATCCTTGAAACACAAACAGTTACGCCCCAAACGGGGCGCAACGACAAAATTTCTGCGCCGTAACGCAAAGGCGCATCCATTTGGATGCGCCCGGGGTCCGCTTACTCGACCTTGGTCTGTTCGCGCAGACGGATGTGCAGCTCGCGAAGGGCCTTGGCATCAACCAGGCCAGGCGCCTGGGTCATGACGCACGCGGCGCTCTGGGTTTTCGGGAAGGCGATCACTTCACGGATCGACTGGGCGCCGGTCATCAGCATGACCAGGCGATCCAGGCCGAAGGCCAGGCCACCGTGGGGCGGTGCACCGAACTTCAGGGCGTCGAGCAGGAAGCCGAACTTCTCTTCCTGCTCAGCCGCTTCGATACCCAACAGGCGGAACACCGCCTGCTGCATCTCTTTACGGTGAATACGGATCGAACCACCACCCAGCTCAGTGCCGTTCAGCACCATGTCGTAGGCGCGCGACAGCGCGGTGGCCGGATTGGCTTCGAGCTCTTCCGGGCTGCACTTCGGCGCGGTGAACGGGTGGTGCAGCGCGGTGAAGCTGCCGTCGTCGTTCTCTTCGAACATTGGGAAGTCGACGACCCACATCGGCGCCCACTCGCAGGTGTGCAGGTTGAAGTCGTTACCAACCTTGATACGCAGCGCACCCAAGGCCTCACTGACGATCTTGGCCTTGTCGGCACCGAAGAACACGATGTCGCCATCGACTGCGCCCACGCGATCGAGGATCACATTGAGGTTGGCCTCAGGGATGTTCTTGACGATCGGCGACTGCAGGCCTTCAACGCCCTTGGCGCGCTCGTTGACCTTGATGTATGCCAGGCCCTTGGCACCGTAGATGCCGACGAACTTGGTGTACTCGTCGATCTTGCTGCGCGGCATGCTGGCGCCGCCTGGCAGGCGCAGTGCAGTAACGCGGCACTTCGGATCGTTGGCAGGGCCAGCGAACACCTTGAAGTCGACATCTTTCAGCTGGTCGGCAACGTCGACCAGTTCCAGCGGGTTACGCAGGTCTGGCTTGTCGGAACCGTAGCGGCGCATGGCTTCTTCGAAGGTCATGTGCGGGAATTCGCCGAATTCCAGGTCCAGGACTTCCTTGAACAGCTTACGGATCATGCTCTCGGTCAGGCCCATGATCTCGGACTCATCGAGGAAACTGGTCTCGATGTCGATCTGGGTGAACTCCGGCTGACGGTCAGCACGCAGGTCTTCGTCACGGAAGCATTTGGCGATCTGGTAGTAGCGGTCGAAGCCGGCGACCATCAACAGTTGCTTGAACAGCTGAGGCGACTGCGGCAGGGCGAAGAAGCTGCCAGCGTGGGTGCGGCTCGGCACCAGGTAGTCGCGCGCGCCTTCCGGGGTGGCACGGGTAAGGATCGGCGTTTCGACGTCGAGGAAGCCGTTTTCGTCGAGGAAGCGACGGATGCTGCTGGTGATGCGCGAACGCAGGCGCAGCTTGTCGGCCATTTCCGGGCGACGCAGGTCGATGAAGCGGTAGCGCAGGCGGGTTTCTTCGCCAACGTCGGAATATTCGTTCAGGGGGAACGGCGGGGTTTCAGCTTCGTTGAGCACGGTCAGCTGATAGCCGAGGATTTCGATGGCGCCGGAGGCCATGTTGGCGTTCACCGCACCGTCCGGGCGCTTGCGCACCTTACCGGTGAGTTGCACCACGTATTCGCTGCGCACGCGGTCGGCGGCGGCGAAGGTGTCGGCGCGGTCCGGGTCGAACACGACCTGGGCCATGCCTTCGCGGTCACGGATATCGAGGAAGATCACCCCGCCGTGGTCGCGGCGACGATGGACCCAGCCGCAAAGGGTGACTTCCTGGCCGTCCAGGCTCTCGTTCAGTTGGCCGCAATAATGGCTGCGCATCATGATGGTGGTTTCGCTTCTCGTGATTCGTGTATTCGATGGAGGCCTTGACCGCCCCAGGGGGCTAATACTGCAAGACCCGGCTACTGCAATTCAACTCAGTCGGCCTTGTCGCCGCCTGCCAGATTCTTTTTTGCCCCGGTCTTGAAGTCGGTTTCGTACCAGCCGCTACCGCTCAGGCGAAAACCGGGAACCGACAGCAGCTTCTTCAATGCCGGCGCCTGACACGCCGGGCACTCGGTCAACGGCGCGGCGCTGATCTTCTGCAACGCTTCCATTCGGTGATCGCAGGATGCACATTGATAGTCATAAAGGGGCATGGGTGTCTCTCGTCAACCATAACGCTGGCTGCCAGCGGCAGCAAAAAGCGGGATTATATATGGTTAACAGACACTGCGCAGCCCGCCTGGCGATCAGCGCGCGCCGGACGGTTGCTGCAGCCAGGCCACACAGATCACCCGGATCAGGCCACTGAAGTTGCGCACGCCGCCCTGACGCAAGTGCACCTCGCGATCCACGTAGGAAAGCACGGTACTGACCGAACACTCATTGACCTCGGCGATGCGCTCGAGGATACCCCAATAAACCGCCTCCAGGCGCAAACAGGTTGAAAAACCGTTGAGCCGAACCGAGCGCGATACTGGGCGGATTTGCTTCATGTCAAAATCTGCCCTGAACGGATCGATACCTTGTTTGACAGGGCAACGCCCCTGACCCGCTACACGCTTGCTCCCTTGCATCATTCACTCCATTGCCTCGCCACAGGTTGTGCTCCCTGCGCCTCGCGACAGGCATCGACACAGGAACCAGTGGCTCAATGAAGCGCTTACAGCCCGCCACAAAGCAGCGGTAAACCCTTCCCGCACAACGGAAAAAGCCCGAACGAGCAGGGCTCGATCGGGCCTTCAGGCATGCTTTCCGATTACTTGCCGTCAAGCAGCACCCGCAGCATCCAGGCCGTTTTCTCATGCACCTGCATCCGCTGGGTGAGCAGGTCGGCGGTCGGCTCGTCACTGACCTTATCCACCACCGGGAAGATACTGCGCGCGGTACGCACCACCGCCTCCTGCCCCTGCACAAGCTGGCGGATCATTTCATCCGCCGCAGGCACACCCTCCTCTTCCTTGATCGAGGAGTGCCGCGCATAAAAGGCATAGGACCCAGGCGCCGGGAAGCCCAGAGCGCGTATCCGCTCGGCGATCGAGTCGACCGCCAGGGCCAACTCGTTGTACTGCTCTTCGAACATCAGGTGCAGGGTGCGGAACGAAGGTCCGGTCACGTTCCAATGAAAGTTATGGGTTTTCAGATACAGCACATAGGTATCCGACAACAGGCGGGAAAGCCCTTCAACGATGGACTTGCGATCTTCTTCACTGATACCGATATCGATTGCCATGAAGTTCCCCTTTTCCATATGGCTTGATGATCAAGCGGGCTTTCACACTGTATCAACACTTCGCCCAGCGCGCCCATGACACAGGGCAACCCATCGCCACCCGGCACCCTCAATTTGAGAAGGCCCGGGCTTTGCTGTTAAATAGGCACCGTGCCACCCGTGCGGACTGTCATTGCCGGGTGCATAGGCTGGCCCAACACGTTTTCGCGCGCTCTACCTCATGCGCACCGTGCTGCCAGCTCTTCCTGTGATCAGCCTTATCAACTGCGAGCCAACTCCATGTTCAAGATCGTCCACCTGGTGACGGGCGCTGCGGCTTTGCTGCTATCGCTCATACCCAGCCTGAAAACCGACGCAGTACCCTTCCTGCAGCAACCCGACGCGGTCTACCTGGCCCTGCTCGGCCTGCTCAACCTGCTGCTGGCACCGGTCGTGCCCCTCTATTACCGAGGCGCGCGCCAGCAACTGCAACACCTGGCCTGCGCCTTGCTGGTGGTGGCGGTGGTGCTGCAGACGCTGACCCTGCTGGCCCGCCCGGAAATGGGTAACCTGGCAGCACTGGTCTGTGCGGCACTCGCCATTGTGCTGCATCTGGCCGCAGGTTTTGCCCGCAGCCCTCGTAAATCCAGACCCAGCCAAGGCGCACCCCTGGAGACCGGCAAGCGCGATACCGGCACCGTCAAGTGGTTCAATACGTCCAAAGGCTTTGGTTTCATCTCCCGCGACTCGGGTGACGATATCTTTGTCCACTTCCGCGCCATTCGCGGCGAGGGCCACCGCATTCTGGTCGAAGGCCAGCGCGTGGAATTTTCGGTGATGCACCGTGACAAAGGCCTGCAGGCCGAAGACGTGGTCGCGGTAAACCGCCGCTGACCCTTTGCAGCCCTGGGGCAACCCCAGGGCTGTCGCCACTCAATAATGGGGTGGCGGCGCTTCCTCACCCTCGCTGCCGTATTGGCCGACCATTTCTTCGTAACGCTTGATCAGCTCGGCCATTTGCAGCTGCAGGCGGTCGATCACTCGCCCCTGCTCGACCACTATATCGTTCAACGCCTGGATGGTGTCGTCCTGAAAGGCCTGGCGGGTTTCCAGTTCAATGATGCGCGATTCCGCTGACATTCAGGCCTCCTGATAATCGCTGAGCAGCCCACGCATGCGCAGGCGAATGGCATCTACCTGCCCCGGGGCATATTCGACAGCGGGCACCTTGCCCCAGACCGGCGCTGGCCAGGCGGCATCGCCGTGTCGACGAACGATGATATGCATGTGCATCTGGCTGACCACGTTGCCCAGCGTGGCAACATTCATCTTGTCGGCCGCGAATTCACCCTTGAGCACTTTGGCCAGGTAGGTGGTTTCTTTCCACAACTGCGCCTGATCTTGCTGGCTCAGGTCGAACAACTCGCTCACACCTTCGCGCTTGGGCACCAGGATGAACCAGGGGTAATTGGCATCCTTGCTGAGCAGCAGACGGCACAGCGGAAAGTCTCCAAGCACCAGAGAATCCTGCTGCAGACGCGAATCCATCTCAAACACTACAAACCTCCAACAAATTGAATCGAATCCGGCCGATGCGGGATATCGCGCAAGGATACCTCGCTTCGCCCTCGCCGGTATGCAACCGCTGCCCGACTGCACACTTTAAGTTCATGAAAATCCGCCACCTGCACAGTTGCGGTAACACCCCGCTACTTTTCGCACCAAAATGAGGCCGCAAACGAACACACCACTACGCTTTTACACACACAAATGACTCAGCATGAACAGTTGCCGGTAACACGTTGACTTTTATGGCAGCTTTTGGGTTTGCATGCCCCACAGCCGTCAGCATCGCGCCGGATAGATCCCACCCCGTGTTTTCGGGACCTTTCGACCTCTGCCAGCAGCATTTGTGAAAATTTCATGAACCGTTGTTAATTTTGAGCACGCTTGTTGCATTCCCCTCACACCAAGTCGGCACGACATCTGCATCAAGCGATGGACGCGACAAATAACAACAGCCGCTTTGGATACACCAGGGAGTTTCCCTAACCGGAATCTGTAGTTACAGAATCATTACGGTGACAGGAACAGCGCTGGCGTTGTACGCCCCGGAAATCCGGGACGTGATTTGCGACATGGAAATACCTGAAAGCGACATGACCATAAAGTTCCCGAAAGGTTGTTTATGCCCATATCGCCAACAACAGTCAGCGTGCTATACATTTCCGCCGACATAACAAGAAAGAGCTGCCCCATATAACTAAAACACTTGGGCGCAGCGGTACTCTTCCTAAAAAACCAAAGGAGCAAATCACGATGCGCGTGATGAAGTGGAGCTTGATCGCCCTGGCCGTTTCGGCAGGCACCTCGCAATTGGCCTTCGCCTCTGCACAGGACGAGTCCAAGGGTTTCATCGAAGACAGCCAGCTGAACGTCAAAACTCGCATGCTGTACTTCAGCCGTGACTTCCGCAACAACGACCGCGATCCGGTTACCGGTGACCGCCAAAGCCGCGTTGAAGAAACCGGCCTCGGCTTCCTCGGCACCTTCGAATCGGGCTTCACCCAAGGCACCGTAGGCTTCGGCGTCGATGCCATCGGCATGCTCGGCCTGAAACTGGACAGCGGTAAAGGTCGTGCCGGTACCGGCCTGTTCCCGGAAGGCTCCGACGGGCGTTCGCAGGATGACTACTCCTCGGGCGGCGGTGCGGTCAAACTGCGCATCTCCAACACCGTGTTGAAGTACGGCAGCCAGTTCACCGCCCTGCCAGTCTTCGCCACTGACGACAGCCGACTGCTGCCGGAAGTTGCTGAAGGTGGTCTGATCACCAGCAATGAAATCGAAGGTCTGACCCTGCACGCGGGTCACTTCACCGCCATGAAAGCACAGGCCGAAACCGACCGTGACAGCCTGCACCTGACCCAGGCAGACGTCCTCGGTGGCACCTACGCTATCACCGATAGCCTGAGCACCAGCCTGTACTACTCCAAAGTAGAAGATTACTGGCGCAAGTACTACGGCAACATCAACTGGGCCCTGCCGATTTCCGAAAAGCAAGGCCTGGTGTTCGACTTCAACATCTATGACACCAAGAGTGAAGGCAGCGCCCTGTACAAAGCGTACGATGGCGACAAACTTGACAACACCGCCTTCAGCCTGTCGGCCGCCTGGAACATCGGCGCCCACACCTTCACCCTCGTGCACCAGCGCGTTCACGGTGATGGTGACTACGGTTATGGCGTCGACGGTGGCGGCACCGTCTTCCTGGGTAACTCGGTTGCCCGTTC
Organism: Pseudomonas sp. NPDC090752; assembly: GCF_055584805.1. Classification (NCBI taxonomy): domain Bacteria; kingdom Pseudomonadati; phylum Pseudomonadota; class Gammaproteobacteria; order Pseudomonadales; family Pseudomonadaceae; genus Pseudomonas; species Pseudomonas sp. NPDC090752. The sequence continues at coordinate 142,383 of NZ_JBVJLI010000011.1, forward strand.
CGACTTCAACGCCGAAGACGAAAAATCCTGGCAGGCACGCTACGACCTGAACTTCGCTGAGTTCGGCGTACCCGGCCTGACCTTCATGACCCGCTATGTGCGCGGTACCGACGCCAACGTCGCCGGCACCAGCAACGGCAAGGAATGGGAACGCGACGTCGACATCAAGTACGTGCTGCAAGAGGGCCCGGCCAAGGACCTGAGCTTCCGCGTCCGCCAGGCCACCTACCGCTCCAGCGATGGCGTTTACTACGGTTCGAGTTCGATCGACGAACTGCGCCTGATCGTCGAGTACCCGCTGAGCATCCTGTAAGCCTCGCTTATAGTGCCCCGCACCTGAAAAAGCCCGGCACGCTTGCCGGGCTTTTTCTTGGCTGACAATTGCCACGCCCTGGGGCATTCTGTACGCCTTCGTTTCGCCCCCGTACAATGCGGGGTCATTTCAATGTCTTAGGCAATCGACACGGCTAACCATGCGCACCAGTCAATATTTGCTCGCCACCCAGAAAGAAACCCCTGCCGATGCAGTGGTCATCAGCCATCAGCTCATGCTGCGTGCCGGCATGATCCGCAAGCTGGCCTCCGGCCTGTACACCTGGCTGCCGATGGGCCTGCGGGTAATGCGCAAGGTCGAAGCCGTGGTGCGCGAGGAAATGAACGCCGCCGGTGCCCTGGAAGTGCTGATGCCCAGCATCCAGCCTGCCGAACTGTGGCAGGAATCCGGCCGCTGGGAACAGTACGGCCCGGAGCTGCTGCGCCTGAAGGACCGCCACCAGCGCGACTTCTGCGTCGGCCCGACCCACGAAGAAGTCATCACCGACCTGGCCCGCAACGAGCTGTCCAGCTATAAACAGCTGCCGCTCAACATGTACCAGATCCAGACCAAATTCCGTGACGAGATCCGCCCACGCTTCGGCCTGATGCGTGGCCGCGAGTTCATCATGAAGGATGCCTATTCCTTCCATGCCGACCAGGCTTCCCTGCAGGAAACCTACGACCGCATGCACCAGGCGTACTCCAACATCTTCACCCGCCTGGGCCTGGACTTCCGCCCAGTGCAGGCCGACACCGGCTCCATCGGTGGCAGCTATTCGCATGAATTCCACGTGCTGGCATCGTCCGGCGAAGACGATGTGATCTTCAGCGACAGCTCCGATTACGCCGCCAACATCGAAAAGGCCGAGGCCATTCCGCGCGAGACCGTGCGCCCAGCGCCCACCGAAGAACTGCGCCTGGTCGATACGCCAGAGGCCAAGACCATCGCCCAACTGGTGGAAAACCACGGCCTGGCGATCGAGAAGACCGTCAAGACCTTGATCGTGCGTGGTGCCGAAGAAGGCAAGCTGATTGCCCTGATCGTTCGTGGTGACCACGAACTGAACGAAATCAAGGCCACCAAGCTCGAGCAGGTTGCCGACCCACTGGTAATGGCCACCGAAGCCGAGCTGCGCGACGCGATTGGTGCTGGCGCCGGCTCCCTGGGCCCGCTCAACCTGCCACTGGAAATCATCATCGACCGTTCGGTTGCCCTGATGAGCGACTTCGGCATCGGTGCCAACATCGACGACAAGCACTACTTCGGCGTCAACTGGGAGCGCGATCTGCCGGTCCCTCAGGTGGCCGACCTGCGCAACGTCGTCGAGGGCGACCCAAGCCCGGATGGCCAGGGCACCCTGGTGATCAAGCGCGGCATCGAAGTCGGGCACATCTTCCAGCTCGGCACCAAATACAGTGAAGCGCTCAAATGCCAGGTCCTGGGCGAAAACGGCAAGCCGGTGGTGCTGTCCATGGGCTGCTATGGCATCGGCGTATCCCGCGTGGTCGCCGCCGCGATCGAGCAGAGCTATGACGACAAGGGCATCATCTGGAACGACGCCCTGGCGCCCTTCCAGATTGCCCTGGTACCGCTGCGCTACGAAACCGACGTGGTCCGCGAAGCCACCGACAAACTGTACGCCGAACTGACGGCCGCCGGCTTCGAAGTGCTGCTGGACGACCGCGACAAGAAAACCAGCCCCGGCATCAAGTTTGCCGACATGGAGCTGATCGGCATTCCACACCGTATCGTGGTCAGCGATCGCGGCCTGGCCGACGGCAACCTGGAATACAAGCACCGCACCGAACAGGATGCTCAAGCGCTGCCGCTCAATGAAGTGCTGACCTTCCTGCAGGCCCGCGTTCGCCGCTGATAAACAATGCACGAGTGATCATGTCCAAGCGAAGTACCTTTACCCTGGGGGGCGCCGCACTATGCGGCGCCCTGCTCGTCAGCGGCTGCGCCAACCAGATGTCCCAGCGTAGCGAGCATGAGGAGCGCGTCGAGCGCAAACTGCTCGAACACACCCTGCAGATCGATGTCGGCGAGCCGAAGGTGATGGAGCTGCCGCAGCGGCGTGTGCGTGTGCATGAACAGAAGCGCTTCGAAGTCACCGAGTTCGAAGTGACCCGCCGCTACGACCGCTACACGCCGTACCAACCGTGGCGGGAGGTCTACGAGATCCCGCTGGGCGCGGTGGCGGTGGTGGCCGGAGTAGGCGCCAACGTGGTCAACGTCTTCGCCTTGGGCAACCTGCCGGAAAGCGTGACCCACGACTGGCTCAGCTATGGCGTGGCCGGGCTAAACCCGTTCATGAACGTGCAGTCCAACGGTCGCGCCCAGCAGAACCTTGCCGGGATCAGTGAAGTGCAGAAGGACAAGCGTGAAGAGTTCACCAGCCTGCCCTGGAGCGAACGCCTGGTCGAGGTCAAGGCCGGCAAGATGACGCACGAGCTGACCACCGACAGGAACGGCGTGCTGCGCCTGAACCTGCTCGACAGCCCGTTCTCGGAGCAGCACCTGAACCAGGTCGGCACCCTGCACCTGCAAGTGGTCGACGAAGACAATGCGGTACGCGGCGATGCCAGCCTGCTGGTCAGCGCGACCTTGCGCAACAAGCTTCGTGAAGCCCACGAGCTGATTTTCGACGACCTCGAAGACGACGATGTCGGCCAATGGGTACACCGGGTCAAGCGCCTGTCGGAGCTGGGCCTGGAAGAGGAAGCCAGCGAGATGGAGCAGAGCCTGATCGAGTTGACCCGCAACGACCCGGAGCTTCAGCAGGAGTTTCTGCAGGCGTTGACCAAGGCAACTGGCCGGCTGGTAGCTGATCCAGGCGTGCAGTAATAAAAGAGGGACCGCACTGCGGTCCCTTTCATTTATCCGCAAAAAGCTCCAGCTGCTCATGCGCCCCGCGCAGATCGCGCAGCCTCACCCCTACACCAAGCAAGCGCACCGGCTTGCCACCCCTGGCAAATGCTTGCTTTAGCAGATGCCGGTAGCTTTCCAAGTCCCTGCCTGCCCCTGCCTGCTCCAGGGTGGTCTGGCTGAAATCGTGAAACTTGACCTTGACGAATGGTTTGTCCGGCCGATAGCTGCTGTCCATACGAGCGATTCGCTCGTTCAGGCTGTCGAGCAATTCAGGCAAGCGCTCCAGGCAACTGGCCAAGTCCGGCAGATCGGTATCGTAGGTATTTTCCACGCTGACCGATTGCCTGCGGCTGTCGTTGTGCACCGCCCGTTCGTCAATGCCCCGCGCCAGCCCCCATAACCGCTCGCCAAAACTGCCGAATTCCCGCACCAGTGCCAGCCGCGACCAGTCGCGCATATCCAGACAGGTGTCGATACCCAGCCGGGCGAGCTTGTCTGCCGTTACCTTTCCTACCCCATGCAGCCTGGAAACAGGTAAAGCCGCGACAAACGCCTCCACTTGGTCTGGGGTAATCACGAAAATGCCATTGGGCTTGCGCCAGTCACTGGCGATCTTGGCCAGGAACTTGTTCGGCGCCACCCCGGCCGAGACTGTGATGTGCAGGGTACGGGCCACCCGCCGGCGAATATCTTCTGCAATGCGCGTGGCGCTGCCGGCAAACCATTGGCTGTCGCTCACGTCCAGATAGGCTTCATCCAACGATAGCGGTTCGATCAGCTCGGTGTAATCACGGAAGATGCCGTGGATCTCTCGCGAAGCCTCGCGGTAGGCTTCGAAACGCGGCTTGACGATCAGCAAGTCGGGGCAGAGCTTGAGCGCATGCCGGGACGACATGGCGGAACGTACCCCATAGGCACGCGCCTCATAATTGCAGGTAGCGATCACACCTCGATGCTCAGGCGAGCCGCCCACGGCCATGGGCCGGCCAGCCAGACGCGGGTCGTCACGCATCTCGATCGCGGCGTAGAAGCAATCGCAGTCGATGTGGATGATCTTGCGCAAGGACATGGATGACCGTGAGTACTGTAGATTCATACAGATAGTAACGCATGCACCTACTCCTAGACAGCCACCGGCTTAGACTGCTCGACAATTGGCCTGAAACCCCCGGCATACCTGAGCTGCATGGCTAATCCAACCGCTAAGGGTTTGAACGAAAACGGTTTTTTTGAAAGATTTGCTTGACACTGGAGAGGAAATCCGTAGAATTCGATCTCACAGGCGCGGGATGGAGCAGCCTGGTAGCTCGTCGGGCTCATAACCCGAAGGTCGTCGGTTCAAATCCGGCTCCCGCAACCAGATTCGAGAAAAGGCCACTGTTAACGCAGTGGCCTTTTTCTCTGCCCTGAAAAAGGCAAAGACTAAAAACTTAAGTTAAATCAATAAGTAATGCTTGACTCCAAATGCTTACGCTGTAGAATTCGATCCCACAGGCGCGGGATGGAGCAGCCTGGTAGCTCGTCGGGCTCATAACCCGAAGGTCGTCGGTTCAAATCCGGCTCCCGCAACCAGATTCGAGAAAACG